>NZ_VUNN01000039.1 GCF_009695635.1 Bullifex porci | reverse complement strand
CTATTGCTTCCTTCAGACCCAACATTGCTGTTACGCCCTTGCCGTTGGCTAGCGGTTTTCTTTCAGAACTGTTCCCGCAGTGGACTTTCACCACCAAGTTAATACTCATGCAGAGCAAACAAAAAAAGAGGACAGAAACTGTCCTCTTAAGCTCTAATATTTAAAAATTAATCATTATATCCATTAGGATTCATGCTCTGCCATCTCCAGGAATCAGCACACATCTCTGCAATACCATATTCAGCACTCCAGCCAAGCTCCTCCTTAGCTTTAGTTGCGTCGCAATAGCAGGTTGCGATATCGCCTGGGCGGCGAGGCTTAATCTTATATGGTAAGGTCTTACCGCAAGCCTTCTCATATGCATGAAGAACATCTAAAACAGAGTAACCATGACCAGTACCAAGGTTATAGATACTAACACCAGTATTACTCTCAAATCTCTTAAGTGCTTTAACGTGTCCTACAGCAAGATCTACAACGTGGATATAGTCTCTAACTCCAGTACCATCGTGAGTTGGATAGTCATCACCAAATACACCAAGAGCCTCAAGCTTTCCAATTGCTACCTGAGCAATGTAAGGAACTAGGTTATTTGGAATACCCTTAGGATCTTCACCAATTAAGCCACTCTTATGAGCTCCAATTGGGTTAAAGTATCTAAGAAGTACTACATTCCATTCTGGATCAGCAGTATGTAAATCTGTTAATACCTGCTCAAGCATACTCTTTGTCTGACCATATGGGTTAGTAGGATTTCCCTTTGGGCAATCCTCTGTAATAGGAACAAAGGCAGGATCCCCGTAAACAGTAGCTGAGGATGAGAAGATAATATTCTTAACATTATGCTCTCTCATTACAAAGCAAAGATTGAGTGTACCTGTAATATTGTTATGATAGTACTCTAATGGCTTATGTACAGACTCACCAACAGCCTTTAAGCCAGCAAAGTTAATTACGCTATCAATACTCTCCTTGTTAAAAACATCCTCTAAAGCTGCTCTATCTAATAAATCAGCCTTATAAAACTTAACACTCTTGCCTGTAATCTCTTCAACTCTCTTTAGAGCCTTTTCACTTGAATTAGCAAGATTATCAACAACTACAACATCATAACCTGCATTAAGAAGCTCTACACAGGTATGTGAACCGATGTATCCTGCTCCTCCAGCAACTAAAATGGACATACTATTTCTCCTTTACTGTAGGCTATCACAAAAGGAATTGAATTTAAAGTTACTTTTTCATCTTAAGTCTTGAACGCTTGGAGAAATCAACCTCCTTATATGGAATAGCGCCCTTAACATTAAAGCACTTTTTCTCACAAATTCTACATTGATGCTTATTGCAATACCTAACAACACCATTCTTCTTCTCACTCTTCTTATAAAGAGCAATACCTGCAGGACAAAATACTTTATTAATTTCCATACAGCGAATAAAAGAATCGGTCATGATCGCAAGCTCTGGTAAGCACTCAATATCAAGCTTATCTATATTAATTACTCTTAAAAATATTTTTAAATCAGCTTTCAAAACACAAAGAGTAATATCATCTTCCCTATTATTAAGTGCTTCAATAAAGGAATTAGACTTACTAAATAAAATAGAGCCCTCTATTACTTCCTTCTTGTCATTAATAACAACAGGTTTTATCACCTACATTTCCCTCCACATGTATTTTATTTATAATAAAGGAAATGAAAAAAAGGAAGATTAAATAGCAAATAAAATATAATTTTTGTTCAAATAAGCAACAAAGTTTGTATTTTTACGATAATTCAAACAAAAAATTAACTTCTACTAGCTAAAAAAATAAATTAAAAGCTCTCTTTACAGCCTCATCCCAGAACGCCCAATCGTGAATTCCATCCCAATGCTCATATTTGTAATCAAGGCCCTTTGCCTGTAGTGCATTATCAAGCCTTTGAGAATGAGAGAAAATAAAATCACTCTCTCCACATGCAAGATAGATAAAAGGTGCTTTCTTTACTTTATTAACAAGATAGAAAATATCATCCTTATTTTTAACACTATCTCCATAGATAGCCTTCATCTCATTTTTCTTAATCTTAGGACCAGTTTCATAAATCTCTTTTACATCTACCGCAGGAGAAAAGGCTGCACATCCATTATATCTATTTGGATATGTTAAAGCACACTTTAAAGCGCCATACCCACCCATAGAAAGACCCATGACATAGTTCTTAGCTTTAGCGGTAGGAAGGTTAAATAGATGATGAACCTCCTCTCTTAGCTCCTTTGAGACAAACTCAAAGTACTTTAAGCCAAGATTCATATCTGTATAGAAGCTTCGCTGTACCTCAGGCATTATTACAGCAATACCATGCTCCATAGCATAGCGTTCAACGCTAGTATATCTTTCCCAATTGGTACAGTTATCAGAAAGTCCATGCAAAAGGTAAACAACATTACTATCCTTTAATGGCTTATCCTCTGGAAGGATAGCACAAAAGGAAGTACTCATAACTAAACTATTAGAACGATAATCACAACGCAAAAATGCCATAAGCTCTCCTTAGAATAATCCTGTAATTGTGCCACTATCAGAGATATCCATACCATTAGCAGCAGGGACCTTTGAAAGTCCTGGCATAGTCATAATATCTCCTGCATAAGCAACTAAGAAGCCAGCTCCAGCAGATACTCTTACATCTCTTATATGTAGAGTAAAGCCCTCAGGACGTCCAAGCTTCTTTTGGTCATCAGATAGTGAGTATTGTGTCTTAGCTATACATACAGGGTAAGAGCCATAGCCCTCTTCCTCTGCTTTCTTAAGCTTAGTAATAACACCAGGTGCAAATTCAACAGCTGAAGCACCATATATTTTCTTTGCAACGCTCTCAAGCTTTGCTTTAAGCGTAATATCATCGCTATAAGTAAAGCTTACAGGCTCACTATCATTCTTTAAAAGTGAAATTACACTATCAGCTAGCTCTAAACCACCTTCACCACCCTTTGCCCAAACATCTGCAAAGGAAACATTAATACCCTTAGCATTACAAAAATCTTTAATAGCAGCTGTCTCTGCTTGAGTATCGAGAGTAAAGTGGTTAATTGCAACTGTAACAGGACGCTTCCATACACCTTTAATATTTTCAATGTGCTTTTCAAGGTTCTTTAAGCCCTTAATTAAGGCTTCAACATTTTCCTCTCCAAGCTCTTCCTTTTTTACACCACCATGGTACTTTAGAGCTCTAACAGAGGCAACTAATACAATTGCATCTGGAGAAAGACCCGATAAACGACACTTAATATCTATAAACTTCTCAGCACCTAAATCAGCTCCAAAGCCAGCTTCAGTAACAACTACATCAGCAAGTGATAAGGCTGTCTTAGTCGCTATAACACTATTACACCCATGAGCGATGTTCGCAAATGGTCCGAGGTGTACGAAGGCTGGAGTTTTCTCAAGAGTTTGAACTAGATTTGGCTTTATAGCATCCTTTAATAAAATAGCTACAGCACCAACACCCTTAATATCAGAGAGCTTAACAAGCTTACCATCGTAGGTTCTAGCTAAAATTAAACGCGCAAGTCTTTCCTTTAAATCTGCCATACTAGAGGCTAGGCAGCAGGTAGCCATAATCTCACTTGCAGCTGTAATTTGGAACCCATCCTCTCTAGGAGTTCCATTACTCTTACCGCCAAGACCTGAGATAATAGCTCTTAGCTGCCTATCATTCATATCCATACAGCGTTTCCAAGTAATAGTTCTAGGATCTATATTTAATGGATTTCCCTGCATTATTGAGTTATCAAGGAGAGCCGCAATTAAGTTATTTGCAGCAGTAATTGCATGTAAATCACCTGTAAAATGAAGATTTATATCCTCCATAGGAACTACTTGGGCCCAGCCACCACCAGCTGCCCCACCCTTAACTCCAAAAACAGGACCAAGAGAAGGCTCTCTCAGAGCTAATGCAGTTTTAACACCTCTTCTTGAAAGCGCATCAGCAAGACCAATAGAAATAGTAGTCTTACCCTCACCTGCAGGAGTTGGGTTAATAGCTGTAACTAATACAAGCTTACCCTTCTTCTTTAAGCTATTACTATCGAGGTTTACTTTAGCCTTATATCGTCCATAGAGCTCTAAATCTGATTCATCGATATCAAGCTTCTTAGCTATCTTACCGATTTCTTCCATCTTAACTGAATTTGCAATTTCAATATCTGTCATAGAGATGATATTATCTCAATCGCTTTATGAGGACAAGATGAAATACAATCTCCACAGCGAATACACTCAAGGCTTCGAGGATTCTTATATACAGCTATATCCATAGGACATGCTCTTTGACAGCTTGAGCATTTAGTACACTTTGCTTCATCAACTCTTAGCTTAATTATTGAAATCGGATTAAATAAGCTATATATAGCACCTAATGGACAAATATACTTACAAAATGGTCTTGCGTAATAAATACTTAGAACAATAAATAAAACTAATATTGAAAGCTTAATAAAGAAGGTACTACCAATTAGCTCTCTAATTGGCTTTGAGATAATAGTTAGTGGAATTGCTCCCAATAGCATTCCCGATGGGCAAAGGTAGGTACAAAAGCTTCTAAGCCATAATACAGATATTACTAAGACAAAATATTTTAAATACTTTAATTTATCGTGACCCTTAAGATTCTTTCTCTTATTTTTTACTGGGATCATATATAAAAGCCTTTGGACAAGGCCAAAGGGGCAGAGCCAGCCACAGACAGCTCTACCAAAAATAGTTCCAACTAAAAATAGAAAGCCAAATACATAAAGAGATGTAGGTGAAACTGTTTGTAGTGCTCCAATAGGACATGAAAATAGTGCACCAGGACAGGAGTAGCAATTTAATCCTGGGTGACAGAAGTTTTTTAGCTCTCCCTTATATATCTTTCCAGCTGTAAAGCCCTTTATATATCCATTTGAAAATGCAAATGAAAGAGCTTGGATTATTAATCGTATCTTTTTCATCTGCCAAGTCCTATACACTCAAGGCAAATAGTAGCAGCTTTATTGTAAATAGTATTAGCTTCACCTCTAAGAAGCCCAAAGGTGATCATCAAGACACAAATACAAATTAATAGGATTTTCTTCATCAGCTAGCTATAACCTTACTAATATCAAATATCTCTTTAATATTAGCCTTAGTTATATATGGAAGGCAACGCTGCATTACATTACTTTTACCAATCTCATTCTTAAAGGCCCACCCAGGAAACTCCTCTCTCATCCAGCTGAGCATAGCTACTTGGACCTCACTATTTATCCAGCTATTGTATGCTACTACTCCATTAGCAGAGACATTACCATCTAGCATCTCATAGAGCACCATATCCATAGGAAGAGTCCTAACTGAGGATGGGTATCCATCTAGGCATAGTAAGACGTAATCCCTTGAATTAAATACATCTGTAATTGAGTGACGTAAAATAGTTTCATACCTCTCCTCTGATTGAAAGAAGCTTTTTACATCCTCAAGAGAGCAAAGTGGCTTTTCAAAGGTATTTTCGAATGTAAATATTACACCATTAATTGGAAAGGTATTGTCATTTAGAAGCTTAAAATACCTTAGAGCGAATGCACATAGCATTGGGCACTTTAATTGTGTCCTAGAAAAGTCTGGTTTATAAATCCCATCATGCTCGACTACATCGAGCACCGATGAGTGCTGTATAGTCCAATACATCTTGTCTTCCCCAAAACAAAAAGAATATCTATATAAATGCTTGTAGTAGCTGCTTATATAATAACATGTACTTTTTAATATGTTAATCTTTTTTTACTATTATAAATAATTACACTATACGAATTAAAGAACTAAAGTTATATTATAGCTAGGAGCTTTCCTCTCGTCCCTCCAACCGATAAAACAAAGCTTACAAACTTACTATTTAGAGGAAAGCTCTTTTATTTTCCACTATTGCTTAAAATAATTATCTCATGTAATCTTTTATAGAGGGGATTATTATTTATGGAAAATAATTATACAGAAAACCGCTACTATGATGAAGATGAAATAAATCTAATAACACTTATTTTAAAGATGTTATCACACACAAAGCTAATAGTAATAACTGTAATCTTAGCAATCATTGCAGCATTAGTTTATGGCTTTGCTATTTATGAACCACAATATGATTTAAATGCAAAATATGAATATAGACTTACTCCTAATTCAACATTTTCAAATCTCTACGGAATAGAATATATAAAAGCAGATAGTATTCTTGATAAAATGACACATATCGATACTATTAAGCAGTTTATCAATGATAAAGGACTTGATAGCAAAAAATATAATCCTGAAAAGTTCCTTAACGATAAAGAAATTACCTTAAAGGATAATATAATCTCAGTATCATTTTCTAAAAAGAGCGCAGAGAATGCTGCTATTTATAAAGACTATATTAACTACTGTGTCGAGATTATTAATGATGAAATAAAGAGTAAATTAGTACTTGATATTAATAAGGCTATCCCAACAATTGAATCTGAAATTGCAACTCTAAATCAAATTGAATTTGCATATGAGAATACTAATTCTACTAACTACAATATGATTAATAGTTTAAAAGTCTATATTAATCATCTTAATAACCAAAAGAATATAGCAGAGAATGGAGCAATTAAAGTTTTCTCAGATTTTACAGAACCAAAATCATCAACAAGAGGTAAGACAATGCTTATCATTTGCTTTGTCGTCTTAGTTATTGGTGCTGCAGCTGATTTCTTTATTTGCTTCTTAGATACACATATCTACTTCTCTGATGACCTTGATAACGATAGAAACGTAAAAAGAAGAGTATTATCATTTATTCCACTATATAAGAATAACGAGCTTTCTAATAAGGAGTTTGAGTACATCTTAAATAAGCTAGCTGATAAGAAAGAAATAGCTGTAACAGCTATCACCTCTAAAAAGAGTGTCGATATTATTTCAAAGGGGTTAAAGGCAAATAGTAATGATAAAAATATTATTACTCTTCCAACCTTTACAGAGGATCCTAATGTACTGAAAACAATTAAAGATAATATCACAACACTTGTTATTCTTAATGCAGGTGAAAATACAGTTACAGAGGCTAAGAACTTTGTTAATGACTGTCATATTATTAATTCTGATAACTACTACTTTATCATTAATGGTATTAACGTCTCTGATAAGGCTGTTACTAAGTTTGAAGATGATTCAAAATACATCAAGTATAATTTCTTTAAGTTTAGAAGCTACAAAGAGCACTACAAGAAATATTTAGGTTGATCATCTATTAACCTCAAGGCTGCCCAATGCTACTAGCATTTGGGCATATTTTTTACTCCTCTTAGCTATTTTTAAAACACAATATTTATACCATTGGCTCTATTATTTTTTTACTAAGTCTAGACTATTCATAGATATTTTATCGTTAGCATGCAAATCATAGGCAGTAGTATTGAGAGAATTATTACAATCTTCATATATCATCCAACATAGAAAATTCATCAGATAGAACTATATCAATTACTTTCAATATGCATACTAAAAAACTAAGATGTCCTCAGCTGTAAAAGAATGATGCTATTCTATTCGTGACGGCGAATGGAAGCTGGTTGTAGTACAAATTTCTTTTGAGATGGAGTGTCTTATGATATCTACCTCATTAAAAAAAAATAGTTCACACCAGTTCTTCGATTACTTATTCAGCGGAAGTATGGATTAAGGCTGGAGCTACTTTTCCAGCCCCCATACATTCCATTAATAAAATGAGACCGGGTTCATTCGAGGTCGATACGTGAAGGTAGTCGTTCTAATTGCAGTCAAATTCTAATTAAAGGAGGGCTTACATAT
>NZ_VUNN01000038.1 GCF_009695635.1 Bullifex porci | reverse complement strand
TGCATTTAAGCTTAAACTCATCTGTGTAAGTCTTCTTGTTTCTACCCATATCTTTTTTACTCCTTTGATATGGTAGCTGTTATTCGAATTATTTTCACCTCCCTGTCTGATTTATGCTCTTAGTATAAACTGATTCATATGAAAAATGGTCTGTCATCGCATGCGATCAATTTACATCGGAGCCTCAGTACTGGGAACAGACCAGGAACAAGATTGGAAACTGCAAATCCACATTGGATCTAATCTTGCCAGAGGCCTATTTATCTAAGGATAATTCCGAGAAGACTTGTGCGATACACGATTCTATGAACCGTTATTTGTCGTAGGAATTCTTTCAGGTAATTGAAAACTCATTCATCTACGTGGAACGCACTTTGCTGAACGGCGATATTCGTCAAGGATTGATTGGCATTATTGATCTGGAAGAGTATTCATATGAGAAGGGAGTGGAATCTCGGATTCGACCTACTGAAAAACGGTTGTTGAAAGGATTCCTCCCCGAAAGATGGGCAGAGAAAATGCTCCGATAGAAATGCCACAAATCTTCCTGTTTTACAATGATGAAGAGGAAAGATTTACTTCCTTCATTCAGGAGCGAAAAGCAACCTTAAAGGAAGTATATGACTTTGATATAATCATGGGTGGTGGGGCTATTCAAGGTGAAGATGTAGAAAAGATTGATGAACTGTTTTCCGCATACCAAACCACGGCTGAAGATGAGTTTTCAAAGAACAAATTGAATCCGATGATTCTTGCAGTAGGGGATGGAAACCATTCACTTGCAACAGCGAAAGCTTGCTGGGAAGATTTGAAAAAGAAACTTCCAAAGGAAAAGTGGGTCAATCATCCGGCCAGATATGCAATGGTTGAAATTGAGAATATCTATGACAAATCACTGCAGTTTGAGCCTATTCACAGAATTGTTCAGTACACAAACACAGATGCTTTGTTAGAATACTTGCAGAATACAATTTGCTGTGAGAATGGTTATCCTATTCAATGGTGTGGATAACTCCCCAAAATTGTACAATTCCTATCAATTTAAAATTGTACAATCTATTTCCTTTGCAAAATTAGCTGTATTAGTTTGAGTAATAGTTTTCTAAATAAAATAATACCCGTAAAGTGGGAAATTCACTGCATAAGTGGATTATACTTTACGGGTATTTTTTATTTTATCTAAGTAAAAGATATAAACTAAAGAATTAATTTCATTCTTATTAATCGTATGCGTAATTTCACCGCTTATTTATTAAAAAAGGACAGCCTAGTAAACTGTCCTTATGAATAAAAGATTTAATTGTTTAAATTACAATTTAATTGTTACGACCCCTGAGAACATAAGGTTCTGTTCTTCCTTCAAGAGGTTTAGCTTCAGCAATCTTCTTTCTAAGTTCAATAACATCATCAAGCTTACACTTTCCAGGCAGCAAAGCTCTCCAAGCTTCCCTGTCACCACTCTTAACCATATTACAATTAAGGAACAAATGAGCGAGGTAATCAGTTGGGTTAATGCCAAGGTTTCTGCAAGATGTAATCAAAGAGAAGAAGAATGCAGAAACATCAGCTCCTGTTTCAGTAATACAGAAAAGGAAATTATTCAAATTAATTTTCCACTTTCTAACAAATTGCTCAGCTCTATTATTGTTGCTATTAGCACAGTAATAATCCAAGAATCTAGTAAGCTCATCATATCTATCAAGGAAGTAATTAATAGCTATAGAAGTCTTATTCTCAATCTCTGCACCTGTTTCTTTTGCTTGTTTAACAACCTCTTCAAGCCAAGCCTTCATATCTTCAAACAAAGGAAGCAATGCAGCCTTTCTTCCTTCAACAAACTCTTCTTTGCTAATAGTTCCTCTAAGGTCTTCCCATTTACCTTCTTCATGAAAGATTTTTGCATATCGCTTTTTCATTTCAACAGCAACACCTTTAGTTCTTCCTTCAGAGGCTTCTATACATTTTCGGCGACAATGCACTAGACACCCAATATGTGTAAAAGAACAATTCTTTTCCGCAAAGGTATAACCAGAGAGCCCATCTGTCTGTACTAGACCTGGGTATTTATCAAATAAATCAGCTATTGTTTGGTTTCTTCGGTTATCACTGAATGTAAATATCGAGTATCCCGGACTTCCATTATCATCTACACCAATACGACCTATAATAAATGAGTTTTCTCTTGAGTTAGGTGCTTTCTTATTACCATCCTCATCATAAAGCTTTATAACCTTCATTGGCGTTTCATCAGCATTAATAAGAGGCATCTTAAAGACTTCTTCCTCTAACACTGGTTCAAGGTTATCAATTATCTTTTTGCCAACATACATTATTAATGCTGACATCAAGTGTCTTGTTATCTTAACCCCTTGTTCTTTAAAGAGTCTCTCTTGTCTATAAAGAGGAACTCCCATATTAAACTTGCTATTTAGAATATCTGCTAGCATTAAAGGATCTACAACAGTGTTTTCTAAGATATTATCTGTTTTAGGAGTACTCTTAACAGAACCATCACACTTAGGGCACTCATAAACATCAGTAATCCTTCTAACAATTGAATAAGAAGTAGTCTTAACAATAGTATCGTGAACTCTTTCACCAACCTTTACTTTAGTAGTACCACAAGAATCACAAACAGGAGCTTTTCCTTGGTTATGAATAACAGTAACTGGCATATCTGCAGGGAGGTTTAGCATAGAATATTGGCTCTTACGCTTAACATACTTTCTTTTAGCTTTATCACTTAAAACAGAAGTATCGGCAGCGCTATTATCTTCTGGTAAATCATCAGAGTTATCATTAAGGATACCATCCTCAACATTAAACTCTGCTTCATTAAATAGTAATAGTTGGTCTGAAGAAATGGCTTCGCTAGTTCTTCTATATTTTCTAGCTAATTGAGCTTTAAGATCAGCATTCTCTTTTTCAAGCTGCTTAATATTCTCCTTTAAGAGCTTAATTTGCATCTCTAAAGCTTGTTCTTTTGATATATTATTTGCCTTTTTCTTCATGTAAATATAGTATCATAAAACGTAAATAATTACAATCATTACAAGAAATTATCTCTATTATTTACAACAATTTAATAGATTATTTTTCTTGCCATTTGAGGTAATCTTCTGAAGATATCTTCTCCTTGAATTATCCTCTTTATATCTTCTTTTGTAATAGATATTGCTTCATCATCATTACTAGGCCAAGCAAAGGATCCTTTCTCTAATCGCTTAGTTAATACCCAATATCCATTATCCCATACCAATATCTTTAATGTGTTTCTTGCCTTATTACAAAAGATAAACATTGCTTTTGCTCTTGAATCTAAATTCATCTCTTCATCTACAATGCAAGAGAGAGTTCTAAAGCTCTTTCTTGCATCTGTAAAACCTGGTCTTACATAGTAGCTATAAGAGTCATAGTCAAAGAACATTGCATTCTCCAATAGCTTTTATCAAAGATATTAGATCCGAGTTATTCATTAACTTATTTATTTCGACTGTTAATGAGCCTTTCTTAATAACTAAAGAGCCTTCAGTATATTCAGGTTCTTCATTAACAACTTTTACAAAGCTACTTGTTTTCTTCTCTACTTTAGCTGGTAGTAAAGTATTAATGTTTAGATGACTAAGGAGAGTTTCATCTGCTGGTGCTACATCAGCATAAATTTTGGATTTTTCCCAAGTATGAATAGATGAGCGAGGAATATTTAAAGCTTTTGAAAGAGTTGAAAAAGTTATTCCAGCTCTGCGAGCTGCTACTACATTGCGTTTTGTTTGGTCTGGATAGTGATTATACATATTTTCGTCCTTTTTGACGAATATTCATCTTCAGAAACGAATATTCGTCTTTATATACGAATTTTCATACAATCGGAAAAAAACTTAAATATCGGCCCAAATTACGCTTACTATTAATCAAATATAATGTTAAGAATTGAAGAGATAATATACTGATTTATTGTTTTTTAGATATTAATACCAAAACCTGCTCTCAAGTGTTTGATATTCTGCACTATCATCTACTTTAATCATTGTTCCATGGTCTTCAATCATTGATTTGAAATAGCATGCTTTTTCATCTTCATCAGCTAAATATTCATTCCATTTATGGTATGGATAATATGACAGGAAAATAGTTGAACGTGGACGCCTTTTCTTTCCTGTTCCGTTTAGATGATTAGCTTGTCTAAATCTAAAAAATCTTTGTATTTCAGAAATTACCATTTTATCTCTCTCAATAGTACCTGCAAAATCATCGATTATTGAGCACTCAGATTTTGCAAGAGTTTTATACGTATCATGTTTAGGATCAAAGTATCCATCACCACGAAAGATGTCTAGTAGATACTCATATTGAACAAAATTGGTTTTGTATCCTTTTTACATGCAGCTCTTCCAATAAGCACGGATAGTAATTCTTTTCCTCTTTCTGGTTTTCCAAATAATAGTAGCTTTGGCTTAACTTTATCATTTAGAAATATTAATTCTTTTATCATTTTATTAAATGAACCTTGGTCAATTTCATTTATAGAATCTATATTAAAACCTTTTTTAAGTTTATCTTCATTAATATACGGAAAACCTGCCCCATTAAGTTTTTTATTAATACTATCAGTTTCTTTCCTCTCTTTAGCTAGATTGATTCTTTGTTTAAGCTCTTCTTGTAGATCATCATGATTCATATAAAGGCTATAAACAATGTTTGCTAAATATTTATCATTAAAAATATTAAGTTCATTAAATATTTTATACATTTTTATTTTATTTCCTCTGATTTACTAATTGAAGACAGCACAATTATTTTGATAAGTTGAAATAAAAATATTAGGTTTATTTCTTTTTTTAGGTTTGTATATTAATTCTGCTCTTTCTCTTTTGGGAGATAGTAAATGTACTAATACTATTGATGTTTCATCAATTAGTAAAAATACTGCGTTATTCTTTTCTACAATTATTCCTTCACAGCATGCATATACATTATCAATCTGAGTTTTAACCCCTCTATGGTAAAACATAACCTTCTCTAGAAACTTTAACTGGTTTATAGCTTGTGTATGTTGTACTAGGAAGAGGGCGTAGATTCTCTTTTGGTAGAGTCTATCAAAAGGTATTTCTTTTGTTGTATCATGTACCTCGCTATTAATTTCATTATTAGATTGGAGTAGGGGCACCGAGGGGGTCCGCTACAAATAATTTGTAGCCATATAGCTGAGATGGGGATATAAAATGATAAAATTTGAAGGAAAACACATATGTGAGAAATGTGGACAGGAGTATTCGTGGAGAGTTAGAAAATATGAAAATGGTGAATTCTCTTTTGGTATTATGGATAAAATGCAATCAAAAAACGTAAGAAGTTTTGATGTTACACCACATGGATATTTTGTCGTAGGTTTATGTCCTTACTGTTTAGAACCTTCATTTGCTAATCTAGCAGAAGGTATCAAATAATTGATACACATGGATTTCTAGCATACAAAATTGTTAATATATTAGGGGCCATATCACGGTTTGGAAAACGGCCGTGAATACATTGGAAAGGAAATA
Source organism: Bullifex porci (assembly GCF_009695635.1). GTDB lineage: Bacteria > Spirochaetota > Spirochaetia > Sphaerochaetales > Sphaerochaetaceae > Bullifex > Bullifex porci. Next base: position 2,426 of record NZ_VUNN01000038.1, on the reverse strand, counting down.
AATATTCCTGTCGAGAGGACAGTCTCCTCCCTTGCTGAACAAAAACGAATTGTTGCCAAACTGGAAGAAATCCTGCCGTTGTGTGAAAGGTTGAAATAATAGAAATAGCTTTTTAAAAACACAAAAAGGAGAAGCGAAATGGTAGAGAAAAAAGTGACAGAAGCCATAATAGACGTTGGTAAAAATGTTGCCGAGGATATTGTTCGCCCGACATCAAAGAGTATTGGTGAGAACCTTGGACTGCTTGTAGATGGAGCAATGGGGTGGCTTGGTTATTGGGGGAAGAAACAGAAGATTAAGCGTGAGGCATATATCGCAGATTATAAGAAAAAGATTGCTGAAAAAGTAGCTGGTATTCCAGAAGAAAAGCTTAATGAGCCCAAAATTAGAATCGTAGGCCCAGCAATTGAAGCGAGCAAGTTCTATATCGATGAAGAAGAATTCAGAGAATTATTTGCTGAACTGGTTGCTTCTGCTTGTGATGTTGATTGCGTAAATAAAGTACATCCAGCTTTCCCCGAAATGATTAAGCAATTGTCATATTTAGATATAAAACTGCTGGAAGTGTTTAGACAGACTCACACATTACCATGTTGTACCATCAACGAAACACATAAAGATGGGAAGGTCACACCATATCCTCTTATAATGTTTGATTTTAAAGGTGTTAAACATAGCTTTGATCAATCCAAAGAGTTGCAATTAACCAAATCTGTTGAAAACCTTGAGCGGTTAGGGCTGCTTATCAAAAACAGCAATATAATAGAACTTGACTATGATTATGAGAAGTTTCGAAATCACTGGATTTATAAAGCTTCGGAACCTGTATTCGAGGCAGAAAGTAAGATTAACATGAATAAATATCGTATCGAATTAACACAAATGGGACAGGACTTTGTTAGCTGCTGTTTTGAAAAACAAAATGCTGAAAATGTTAGCCAAAAGCAAAGGACGACTTGATGGTGCATTGGATAGAAAACAGCCTGACGATGTGTAAAAGGCTGAAATGAGGTGATTTGTCTGATAGACCGAATTGTACATGAGATTCGTATGGCTTATCCCATGAGCTGCTCTGCCCCGTTTTAAGTAACACTTTTTGTACCACTGGTTCCTCAAGGTAACAGGAGGATAAAATGAAGTACAAAAAGTTTACATTTGAGATGAAGAAAAAAATTGTAGCAGAAGCAATGCAAGCAAAAAGTTTTAAAACTGTTTCAATTAAGTATGGTGTTGCATTCTCAACATTGGGAGGTTGGCTCTCTGATGATGAATTAAATCCTGATAAGTAGTATGCTAGAACTAGACGTGAAAAGAAGGATAATGCATCAAGAGGCTCACGAGTTTCAATTAAAAAGCCAAAGGATCCAATCCCTGAAGGAATAGTAATGGCAGCAAAAACAAATCCAGAAGAGTTAGCAAGAGAAAACAGAGATTTACGAAAGAAAGTTGATTATCTTGAAGATAAAGTTGCATATCTTGAACAGCTTTATAAAATCATAAAAACAAAGCCAGAAGAAGTGGTTAAAAAAAAAGATTTGAAGCCATAAAAGAGTTAATATTAAAAGGGAAAAAGAATATAAGAAGACTATGTTCTATCGCTGGTGTATCAACTAAATGTTACTATGCATTTATAAAGGGGCCTACAGAAAAGGAAATATCTGATGAGTCTTTAAAAGTTATTATTAAGAATCTTCAAAACTCTTATGATAACTCCTTAGGTTATAGAAAGATGACTGATAGGCTTAAGACTGACTATGATATAAACATAGGAAAGAAAAAGGTCCTGGACCTTATGAATAAAGCTGATGCCTTATCTGAAGTTAAAAGAAGACATTACAGTGAGGAGTACTATCTTACAAGACGTCAAATGAAAGATAATATACCACCTGATTTAATAGGAAGAAATTTCTTTGCACTAGAACCTTAAAAGAGACTTGTATGCGATATAACTTATCTAACAGGAACTGATACAACATGGTATCTAAGTGCTATTGAAGATTTATTCAATGGAGAGGTACTTGCTTGGAAAATAGGAGAACATTGTAATACTCAATTGGTTATAGAGACTGTTGAAATGTTAAAACAAAATGTCGGTAATCTTGATGGGCGTATTCTTCACTCTGATGCAGGTTCTACATACACTGCATATGCTTACAGAGAGTTATTACTATCATTTGGTATAAAGCAAAGTATGGGTAAGAAACGCACTTGTTTTATTTGTCCTCAGTTGTCAATACCTAAATTGAGAATATTTGTATAACTATCAAAATTAAGCATAATTCTTCTGTTTGAGTTATATAAATATTAGTCATGAAAAGATATAACGACACACCCTAAATATTAGGGTTGAAAAAAAGATAATACAGATGTAGTCTGAGTTTATATTTGGTAATTTAAACTCAGATGGGCATTATGCAAGTTCTATG
>NZ_VUNN01000037.1 GCF_009695635.1 Bullifex porci | reverse complement strand
AACAATTGATGATTAAGTCCTCTCCGTTAATTGCCTTAAGAAGCTCTCGTCTGAGATCCTCTTCCTTTACTTTCATGAAAAAAACCTCCTAATTGGATTTTTGGTCCAACTAGAAGGTCACAGGTCATCCTCATCCTTTATAGTAATTGCACCTGTACATGTAATTTGAGAGTAATCATCACCTGCTAATACAATTTCATCGGCAGTAATCTCCATGCCCTCAGCACTAACCATAGCATTGTTAGTTAGACTAACTGTCTTTCTACCTTCCTTAAGTGATACCATTGAATATCCTCCAGAAAAGGAGACTGGAGCTGCAGATAGAGAAATAGATAAAAAGATTAATAGAACTAATATATATTTTTTCAATTATCTACCCCTCCTTCCTTTATCTCTCTCAGCTCTAGGCTCATCCTAGTTAGATCTGCAAATAAATCAGTTCCAACGATAGAGCCACCTGGGAAGGTAACTGAAACCTCTCCAGTTGCTGAAACTGTATTGTCCCTGCTGTCAAAAGTAAGGCTTTCTGCTTCGATTGACAAGTTATCAATATGTTGTTTTAACGAAGTTTTTCCACTAAAGTAACAAACCTTATCCTTAATATTTATATTACCAGAAAAAGCTGTTCCTGTGATGTAATCTTTTCCATCTGAATTTTTTTGAGAAAAGCTAATATTACTAACTAATACCTTATCCTCTGCTTGGAAAACCTTCATCTCCTTAGCTTCAATAACTATAGGCTCTCCCTCTCCTGTTGAGAGAGTATATCGAGTATCCTGAAGGATGATATCTGGCATCTCGAATTCCTCACGAAGTACTATAGAGCTACTATCATCTCGAGAGCAGCCAGATAAAATTAAGATAAAGATTAGTACAAAGAGGATATTCCTCATTTATCATCCTTTTTTTCGATAATAGTTGGTTCAAAATATTTCTTTCGTCTCTTAAAGTAGATAAATGATATTAAGAAACCTACTGCAAGACCAATTAGAGCAGAGAGAAATTGATAAATTTCATTAGCTGTAAAGAATGCCGCACTAACAAAGAGTGGGATAAAAAAGCAAATTAATGGGAAAAATAGAGACATAAAGGATGATAAAATAGTTCTTCCTGTAGGCATTTCAATTAATACCTTATCTCCACTATCTACATTAATATTTGAAGGATTCTTTACTTCAAAGGAATATTCCTTTGATCTACAAAATAGTGAGCACTTACATCCCTCACATGCATTTTTATCGCAGGAGGCTAAAATCTCGCCTTCGTTAGTTTTATATATAGTTGCTTCCTTTTTCACTTTGTAACCTCTGGTCTTTCGACCTTTACCTTCTCTTTGATAGGTACTATATCCTCTGCAACGCCTTCCTCTGAGATAGTAACTAAGACACCCTGTAGCTCACAATCCTCCCATGATTCATGGCTTCTATCAGGAATTGCACTCATAAGCTTCTTTATCTCATATTCTGGGTTAAAGCCACCAACAGATAGAGCTGAACCACATCTTCCATTATCACTTATAAATGCACATTTTCCAATAATCTGTGAATCAGCAGTTAGAACCTTAGAGTGGGTTCCTATTACTGCAGCTACTCTATCCTTTAAATAGTGTGCTAGCGTTGCACACTCTGCAGTAGTTGCGCAGTGGAACTGTATTAAAACTATATCTGCTTCATCCTTAAGCTTATTTAAAAGCATATCTGAAAAGGTTAGGGGATTAGTAACACTTAATCTTGTAAATCCACTAGAGCCTAAAAGATTAATTATAGCTACCTTCTTATTATTTATTTCTACAATTTTATATCCCTTTCCAGGTGCCTTAATAGGGTAGTTCGCAGGTCTTAAAACATATGAGCACTTTGGAAAGAACTCAACCATATCCTGCTTATAAAAGAGCTTTTCACCACCTGTAAGGAGGTTAATTCCTAAATGTGATAACTGCATTGAATGTGCTTTTCCTAAGCCAAAGCCATTAGTGGTTCCCTCTGCATTAGCTATTACAAAGTCTGCACCTGTTTTATCTTTGAGAGCCTTAAGACCATTTTTAATTGCTCCAATCCCAGCTCTTCCAACTATCTCACCTAAGAAAAGTACTTTAAAACTCATGCTCCTAGAATAATAGTAAAAGGCAAAAGGTGCAATAAACTATAGCATTGCGATTCTAATTTGAGCTACAATTGGTAGCTATGGAAAAGGTGAAAGAGGTAAATCATATCCTTTCAGTTGCAATGGAAGCAGGGAAGATAATGCTCGAGAACGGAGCTGAAATATATCGTGTTGAAGATACTATGGATCGTATTGCTAAACACTATGGATCAACTGACCACCATTTCTTTGTATTAACAAATGGAATATTTGTTTCAGGTGAAGATAAAGATGGTAGTGCATTTTCTAAATTAGAGCATATTCCAGTTCATGGAGCAGATTTATCAAAGGTTATTGCTATTAACCAGCTATCTCGTGAAATCGCACAGGATAAGTACACACTAGAAGAAGCCGCATCAAAAATAGATGAGATTAGAAATATTAAAAATAAATCTTGGCTCCTCCAAGTTTTTGCTACTGCATTAGGCTCAGGGTGCTTTGCTATTTTATTAGATGGAACAATGAGAGATGGAATTGCTTCCTTTATTTCAGGGATAGCCTTAGGCTTTTTTATCTACTTCGTCTTTAAGCCTTATTTATCAAAGATAACTGGTAATATTGTTGGTGCCATGATTATCTCTGCAATTTGTGTTTTATTTAAGGAATTAGGGTTTGCAGACTCACTTATTCCAATGATAGGAGGAGGTGTAATACCTCTTGTTCCTGGAGTTGCCTTTGTAAATGGAATTAGAGACATCGGGGACGAGGATTATATTTCAGGTGCAGTCAGACTCTTAGATGCTATGCTCGTCTTTGTTTGTATCGCAGTGGGAGTTGCGACAATTTTAATTTGCTATGAAAAGATAGTAGGGGGAGTATTACTATGAGCCCTATAGTTATCTTAGCTGCCTTCTTTGGGACTGTTGCATTTGCAATTTTATATGATATTCCTACACGCTACTGCTTTGTATGTGGTATTTCAGGAATGATAGGGTGGATTATTTACGCAATCCTATTACCAATATTGGGGAATATGCCTGCAATATTTATTGCAACTATTGGTATTTCCTTAATTAGTAGATTTTTTGCTGTATGGCAAAAGTGTCCTGAAATAGTTTTTTTAGTCTCTGGAATATTCCCAATTGTTCCAGGAGCTGGAATTTATTGGACTGCATACTATTTAGTAGCGGGTAATATGAGCTTAGCTGCCGATAGTGGCTCTAGTGCTTTTAAGACATGCTTAGCAATGGTCTTAGGTATTGCTATAGTACATGAGCTTCCTCAAAAGTTTTTCTCCTTTAAAAGGAACTTAAAATGAAAAAATTAATTTTATTATCGATGTCAGCACAGGTTATTATGGCTGCATTTTGCCCATACCAACAGATTATCTTGAGAAATAAAGGGTACTCACACTCACTTTGTGGAGTATTGATAGCATTAACACAGCTCTCAGCTATTATATTGCCATTAATTATTTCAACCTTCTCAGATAAAACCTCTAAAGCTAAGAGCTTTATTTTCTTTAGTGCATTTTTTGCATTAATTTTCTCTATTCCTTATCTACTATCATTAAATATTTATGTAGTTGTAATTACAGCCTTTATAATGTGTGGCCTTATTTGGTCGATTAATCCTCTCTGCGATGGTTATATTAATAGAGCTCTCAAAAATGATACCTCAAGATATGGTGCAATTAGGTCCATGGGAACTTTAAGCTACATGGTTATTCTAATTATATTTTCTCTTTCGGGCTTTCCAAATGAGAGCGATAACAATTCAATCCTACTTGCTTTAATAATATGTTTTTCTATGCTATTAGTTGCTGTTCTATTTGTTAAAGAAATAAAGAGTGATGAGAAGAAAAAGGAAAGTGGAACCTTCTTTTCTTTTTCATGGTTTCCAAAAAGATTTTATATCTTTATGCTCATTATAGCTATTACTAGAATTGCACACTCAATAGTTGAAAAGCTTTTATCGTCATATATGGTTGAGGATCTTAAATTAGGAAGGTTCTTTTTATTATTTGTAGCCTTAGGAGCCTTTTGTGAATTCCTCTGCATGATCCTTTTCTCATACCTTAGAAGAAAGAATAAAGTTAATTCTTGGGATCTTTTAGTACTTTCATCGGTTGGCTTAGCACTAAGATTATTACTATATCTTGTTCCATCTGTATGGGCATTTACTGTTGCTCAAATGCTACATGGCTTAACCTTTGGAGCTAACCATGTTGCAGCTACTGGATATGCTGCTGATAATGTTGCTCCAGAGCATTATGGTGTTGCTATGACACTATATTGGTCTTTAGCTGTAAATCTTCCACAAATGATGGGAGCCTTTGGTGGTGGCTTTATTATTGAGTCCTTTGGATACCCAATGTTATTTTTATCCTATTCAATTTTTCCGATTATCGGAATTATTCTATCTTTTGTGTTAAAAAAGACATTAATATGATTGTAACGGGGGGAATAAGATGGTAATATTCTGTTGCAACTTGCATAAGTTGTCATGCTTCGGTTATCCCTCAGCACCCCTTTTGTGCACCGAAGCATGTTTTTTACAACTTAATCGATAAAAATTTATCATTTTTTTAGAAATTGTGAAACACAAGTTTGCCATCTCTTTGTTGAAAGTCACTTTTACTTAAATAATATAAATAAAATCGTTTAAATATCTAATAGCATAATTGATTAATATGGTACGATATAAAAGAGAAGGGAGTAATCTATGAAAAAACTTGTTGCTGTTTTACTTTTATTAACTGTTTTATTGAGCACTATATATTCACAAGAGTATATATCATATTCAGCATCATCAAATAATAAGAGTCAAAATCTTAGTAAGCAAGATGAAATATGGATTATTAGTGACTCAAATAACTTCCTATGGAATCGCTATGTAGAAGAAGCCTTAAGAGATGAATTTACACAAAGAGGTATAAAGGTTTTCCTAAATACAGATTATTTTGATGTAAAGGATTTTAATGAAGATAATATTGACTTAATGTATGATGAAATATTTGATTCAACTGCAACACATATATTATTTATTACTATAGAGGAGCTTTATACCTTTACATATGGTGGTGGTATTAAGCAATTTGATACAACAGGCTCCCTTATTGACTTAAAGAGTGGTGAGGTAGCTTTTAGAGTTGGAATAGCAACAGAGGCAGATAGTAATGATCAGCTTAGCTACAATGCAACGTGTAAGCCAAGTACATTAAGTATGGCAAGTGCTTTAGCTACTGAATATATGAGGTATGTTAAATAAATAATTGCCCAGAACAAGACTCGAACTTGCACGCTCGCGCACTAGCACCTGAAGCTAGCGTGTCTACCAATTCCACCATCTGGGCGATTAAAAAAATTTAAGCAAAATATATGACTATTGTCAATAAAATTAATCTGTGATAATGAAATCAACCTTAATATCGTTGTACTCTCTAAAGACATCTGAGACAACTCTAAGCTTAGAAACTACACCAATAGTTTTAATTTTCTTATCTGCTAGGAATCTATCGTAGAAGCCTTTTCCTCTACCAAGACGATAGCCATCTTTGTCATATGCTACTGCTGGTACGATCATAAGGTCATTAATACCTTGTTTATAATACTCTCCAGTAGGCTCCATTATCCCAAATTTTCCTTTTTTTAAGGCTCCATCATATCTTCTAAAGAGCATTTCATTGTTTTTAATAACTGGTAGGAATATCTTCTTATCAAGGCTATATAGAGGCTTTATATCTATTTCATCCTTTAGTGGATAATATAAAAGTAGTGTATCGGCAGCTATCAGCTCCTTACACCTTTTTAGCTTTCTTACAACAGCAATTGAGCTATCCTCATTAGTTTCAAGACCTCTAAAGGATCTTCTTAATATCATTTTATCCATATTGAAATACCAACTACCAATAGCAAGATTATAATTGTAATTAAATCACGATAGGAATATGCTTTCGCCTTTCTTTTCACAGTATTTGTATATAATCTGCTTTCGAGACCATCTGCATATGATGATATTTGATCAAATAGGTGGATAAAAAGAGATACTGAAAAGCCTGTTAGCATTCTAATCGGATGCTTTAGCATTCTTTCACCTCTACATTTTCTTGCATCCAAAATTTTTATCGAGGTTTCTAATATCTTAGGAATCATAGAGAGTGTTAGCTCTATGATAAAGCCAAAGGAATTGGCCTTATCCTTAAGAATTGGATATAAAAAGGCTGCAATACTTCTAGCAGTTTCATTTGGGGATGTTGTATCTGTAAAGACTAAGGATGCAACTACAATTGCTAAAAACTTTATAGCCTGTGCTATTGCATGAATATATCCAAATGAAAGCTCTGTAATAAATATTAAAATAGATAGGATAAAGAAGAATATTGTACCTTTATATAGCTCCTTAAAGGGGAGCTTATCGAAAATTGCTAATAAAAAAATAGATAATGAAAGGATAAATATTACTTCATTTGAAGCAATTGAAATTGATGCAGAAAATACAATTAAAAAAAGAAGCTTTATTAAGGGATTTAATTTACATAGAAATGAATCTCTCATTCTAGTTGAGAAAATTACTACATCTTCCATGATAAATCCTTAAACGGTAGGTTAGGCACATATACTTCTGCTTTTTTTAATTCTGCTAATGCACTTTCTGAAGCACCATCATAAATTAGTCTTCCATTTTTTAATATGAGAGTGTTAGTAGTATGCGCAAGAAAGCGTTCAACCTCATGTGTAACTACAGCAAGAGTTACTCCTTTCTCATGTAGCATTATTAGCGTGTCTATAAGTGATATTACAGATGGATAATCTAGTGCTGAGAAGGGCTCATCTAGAAACAAAATATCTGGCTCCATAGCTAGTACAGAGGCTATAGCAAGTCTTCTTTTTTCTCCACCAGATAGTGTTGATGGCCTTCTATCCTTTAAGCTTGTTAGAGAGAAGAGGTTAAGCATCTCATCTACCTTATTATTTATTCTATCCTCACTCCACCCTAAATTCTCAGGTCCAAATCGTAGATCCTTTTCTACAGTTTCACCAACTATTTGTAAATCAGATTCTTGGAATACAAGACCTACCTGTGTAAGTCTTTTACTTCGATTTTTTGATACATCCTCTTTGTTAATAAAAATAGCTCCATCGCTTTGCTTTCTTAAGCCCTTAAGTATTCTTAGAAGCTGACTCTTTCCTGCACCATTTTTCCCACATATTGCAGTAAAGCTACCTCTTTTTAGAGAAAAGGAAACACTATCTAATATCTGCTTCTTTTGAATATTTAGAGATAGATTTTTAACTTCGAGAATAGTATCCATGTGACACAGATTACACTTTTCCTTTTTGATAATCTACCTAGAAAATAAAATTAATGTTAAACTTGGTAGCTATGCTAAGACGAATAGTGAGCATTATTTTAACAGCATTATTATCACTATGCTTTGTATATTTTGCACTATCTATTTTACCAGGTGATTCCATTACTTATCTAAGTGGTGATTACGTAGAGGTGCAGGGTAATGAGGTTTCTCTAATATCCTTTGTTATCAATGCTTTAACTCTTAATCTTGGCTCATCAGCATTTTTATCAATCCCTGTTAAAGAATTAATATTTCAGAGAATGGTTCCAACGTTAATTTTGACAATACTATCACTAATTTTTGCAATATTAATCTCTTTAGCTATGCTTTACTTTGACCAAAAAAAGGGAAAGAGAAAGCTATTTGAGGGATATACTGCTTTTGTTTATGCAATACCTTCCTTTTTAATAAGTATTCTTTTTCTATATATAATTGCTAAGTGCTTTGGAATTTTTATCACATATGATGAAAAACATAAAATTTTATCTTTAATTATGCCTGCTTTATCACTTGGTATAGTTCATTCAGCCTTTTTAATGAAAAATCTTAGAGACCTTTTAGAGAATGAGAAGAAAAGGCAATATGTAACTCTTGCATACTCAAAGGGCTCTAGTGATATTAGAGTTTTCTTCTACCATATTTTTATCAATATATTGCATATTGTTATTGTATTAATAAACCAAAGCTTTATTTCATTGTTTTCATCCTCTGCTGCTGTTGAGCTAATATTTTCTATTCCAGGCCTTGGCTCATTAATTGTTCAAGCAATAGGTAGACGTGATAGCGCAACAATAGCTGGTGTAATAATAATTGTAATATTGCTTACAGCTCTTTTTAGTATTATCGAGGACATAATCGACGGACTAAGGAGGGAGAGATGAAAAAAAGTATTATTACTCTATTAATTATTTTCTTATCGCTTTTTCTCCTTCCACTTTTTTTAAAGGATCCTAATTTGATGAATATTGAGGAGAGCCTACAGGACTTTTCAATTAATCATCTTCTAGGTACAGACCAGCTGGGGAGAGATTATCTTTCTCGCTGTATAGTTGGTGGTAGAAACTCCCTTTTAATATCATTAGCTGTAACACTTGCTTCTATTTTAATTGGCTTTTTAATAGGTGTACTATCGTTAGCCTCTAAGCTTGTTGATGAGATATTAATGCGTCTTATGGATGCTTTAAAGGGTATTCCTGCTTTACTATTTGCTTCTCTTTTAAGTGTTACTATTGGCCGCTCTCCAATTATTTTAGCATTAGCTATGTCTACAGCCTTTATTCCTCAGTGCGCAAGATTAGTTAGAAGTGAAGGTAAAAACCAAATTAAGAGTCTTCATTATCTTGCGGGCTTAGCTATGGGACATGATGAGAGATTCTACCGTTTTTCTATTACCTTTAGACATTCAATACCTGTTTTAGTTAATCAAATTCCATTTATATTCTCATCCTCAATTATTCTTGAAGCAACTCTAAGCTTTATTGGAGCAGGCCTTAGTGAGGATATTCCAACTCTTGGTGGTGTGATACAAAGCTCAAGAGATTTATTAATGACAAAGCCTCATATGATACTTTGTCCTGTAATTATTATTTTATTTTTTACTTTATCTTTTTCCTTACTGGGAGAGAAATTAAAGAACAAACGCTATTAATTTTGTGAAAATTATCAAAAAAGTAGTTGATTTTGTTTTCGATAATGAGTATAGTACTACTCGTTGCTGAAAAGCACGCCGCTTTAGCTCAGTAGGTAGAGCAAAGGACTGAAAATCCTTGTGTCCCTGGTTCGATTCCTGGAGGCGGCAATAAGCTCCTTGAAATTCAAGGAGTTTTTTTTATAAAATCCATGCGGGAAGACTCCCTTCTTTAGGCGGGAGATGAAAGCATGGCTATACATTCTTCTGGTTTTCGATGTATTTCATGATGGTCTCTTGCGATACCACTCCTGCACTCCCTATATAATAAGAGCGCGTCCACAATGTGGGCAAACGGCTCCTCAGCCAATCATGACGCTCTCGAAGCACATGAGACGTATACCCCTTCATTTGGTTGACGATCAGTTGTGGGGTGATGGCAGGGGATGCCA
>NZ_VUNN01000036.1 GCF_009695635.1 Bullifex porci | reverse complement strand
TGATATGTATATCAAGTTTTATAATGAGAAGAGATACCAAATAAAATTAAAAGGCTTGCCTCCTCTTGAATTCAGAAAGCAAGTCTCATAATAATATTTATTGTCCAACTTCAGGGGCACACGTCAGCTATCTCGATGAAGAGATCGAAATCGAAAAAGAAAAAGGGATCTTTACCGATAAAAAGCGAGGGTTGCTATCAAAATTAAAACGCTTTGTTAGCAAGCAAAAATCCCTTGGTTGCTAGTATTAAACAATACCTCTAACACCCCACCATAGGAAACCAATTGTTAGTAATCCAATTGTTTGAATAAGGAATTTTACTATCATTGGCTTTGCAAATTCTTTAGTTGACATAAGGCCAAATGAGAAGGCAACCATGTAAACTGTAACTTCATATGCAAATAAGAGCTGTGAGATACCCTGGAATACGCTATAAACCATACCATATGGGTTGAATGAGAGATCCTGACAGATTTGAGCAAGAGGCTCGCCAAGGACACTCATTACAGCTGCAGGAGTCATGATGAAGTTAAGGAATACTGATAAGAAATAGGTTGCAGCAAAGAATACTTTATTTGACATATTCTGTAGCAATGGAAGTGCAATTGTAGAGATAAACTTACCAAAACCTGCTGCAGCACCAGCTGTACCGATAGTCATACATGCTGCAACAAAGAAGATACCACCCCATGATACCTTGCTAAAGTCCTTTGCATCACCAATCTCAATACCTGGTAAGAATGGTGCTGTAATTACAAATACAAAGCCATACATCATACCAAGCTTATGAATAGAGTTAGTAAAGAGATATAGGATGAAGAGAATTAGGATTGTAAGCATCTTCTTATCCTTATCAGTCCAAGCACCAAGCTCCTTAAGCTTTTCATCAAAGAATGTAGTTTCACCAAGCTGTTCCTTTGGTCTACATAAGAATGCTGTAGCAATTGTTGTTAAAACAAGAGGAATGATGAATACCCAGTTATCCATAAAGTAGGTAAAGTAATCGATTGGCATTGGTGATACTGTAGCTGCATTCTTAAATACAATTGCAATATAGCCTGGTGAATAGATAAAGAAGTTTGAATCGTGATATACAAAAGTACAAGTTAATAATAGACCTGCAGCTCCCTTACCCTTTAAGTTAAGAGCCTTACACATACCATATACAATTGCAATTACAGATACTAGAGCTAAGATACCCTGCATCAATACTCTTGCTACAATTGAAATTAATGCAACACCAAATACTAATGCAATGTAGTTACCGTTACACTTTGAAGCCATCTTATATGCAATTCTTTCAAGAATAGTAGTTTTCTGAATAAGAACTACAAGAATAAAGCAACAAAGAGTCATCCATACTGCTTCACTTGTCCAGTTTGAAAGAGCTTGGCTTAATGAACAAACCTTTAATAGAGGATAAGCAAACATCAAGATAATAGATGATGTAACATTGTTAAGAAGATTAAATGCTAGTAATAAAATTCCACTTACTGTAATAGCAAGGAACATACTTAAGGTTGGAGTCCATAGCTCTCCTGTTGGAAAGAGCTTAACTAGAACGAATGATAATATTACGATAATCCACTGAATACTTTTTTTTGATAATTTTCCCATTTTCATTTCCTTTAGAGAGCTAATTTAAAAATAGCCATATAGTCATCCTTACCCTTTACTGGCTGGTACCACTTGCTGCCATCGGCTGTTGCAACTAAATCATCAACAACAGGGATAATGTCTTCGAGAGTAATAAGTGCGTCTTCCCCTCTCTTTTTCTTCATCTGTGATAACCTTGTAGGAAGTCCAAGCTCAGAAATAAATGACTCGTAGCACTTAATTGCTTCATTAGCTGCTGTGTAATCATCTAAGGAAGGGTCAACACCCCATACGACCTTTCCCCAATGAGCAAACTTTGGAGCAGTTTTATCTGTAAGTGCGTACTTATAATAAGCGAGAGAAACAATTCCAATACCAGCACCATGAACAACTGCATCGATATGAGCTGAAAGCATATGCTCAATTGTGTGGATGATTGTTGCAACATTACTTCTACCAAAGGAAGAGATTTGCATAATAGAAAGCTCACTAGCCCAAAGTAATTCTGCTCTAGCGTCGTAATCCTTAGGATTCATCATTGCTCTTCTACCCGCATGGATAGCTGATTTCTGAATACCTTCTGAGATCGAATCCTGTAGAGCCATTGTTGAAGAGAAATATGTCTCAAGAGTATGTGACATAATATCGATAATTCCACATGCTGTCTGAAATGGTGGAACAGAGAATGTGTAGGTAGGATCAACAATAGCTACAGCAGGTCTGTTGATAGGATTTCGAAGACCAATCTTTCTCTTTTCATCTATATTTGATACTACAGCTGACCAAGATACCTCAGCACCAGCAGCTGCAAGTGTTGGGATACAAATTACAGGTAATGTTTTCTCTACCTTTCTCTTTCCACAGTAGAAATCCCAAACATCATCCTCACCGTAGAATCCAAAGCCAATAGCCTTACCTGTGTCGATGGTTGAACCACCACCTGCTGCAATAATTACAGCCTCACCCATCTCTCTAACCTTTTTAATACCATTATTAATAGTGGTGTGCTTTGGATTTGGCTCAATACCTGAAAATTCAGTGTATTCAATTCCATTGCTAGCTAGAGAATTAACAATCTCTTGATAAAGCCCTGAGGCCTTAACAGGGATATCATCGTATACGAATAGGACCTTATTGCCATAGCGTTTTACTGTATCTGCTAAATGTGTTGATACAGCACCCTTACCAAACAATATTTTGGTTCCAATATTGTAATTGAAGTTTTCCATTACTCCTCCATAAAAATATGGATAAAATTTTATCTATTAGAGCAACTCTAAAGTAAATATACTTTAGATAAAAAATTATTTTTATAATTTTAATTACTTATAATTAAAGAAATTAATCAAATTATTAAATAACTAAGCCAGAAAAATATAAAAGCATTTACTTTGAAAAATAAATTAGAGCTACTCTAATATTGAAGAGCAATATTCATATGCTTATTATAGTGCTATGAGTGACCAAGAAAAATTAGAGCTATTTGAAAAAATGTTAAAGGATATAAAAGAAAGCTATCTTAGAGAGAAGGTTGAAATAGATAGATTAAAGGAGGAAGGAAAGGAGAAAAGTGCAACCTATAAGCACTATCTTGGTAATAGACTTCTATATAATTGGGTCTTAGGAAAATATAAGGAATATGGGTTAATTAAAGATGAAGATCTCAAGAGTTTTTAATCTTTTACTACTCATTTTTCCAATACTAGCTTTTATTTCTTACACTTATTCCTCTGTAGCACTAACAATTACCTTTTTAACCTTTACATATCATATTTGGATGAGAGCTATTTGTGGTGCTATATTCTCTATATTGACGTACTCCCACGGGCAAGCCAATGGGAATCTGGCCATGGTAACGACGGCTGCGTCCCGAAGGATGTCTTACACCGTCTCTGGCCCGCGAGACCCGTCCGGCCTCGCCTTATAGTTTAGGCGTCCTTCGCCTGTTCCATTCGGTTCATGATACGCTTTGCCTCAGCGAGTATGTTCACCGCAGCATTCACGTCCCTGTCGTGATACACCCCGCATTCCGGGCATGTCCACTCACGGATACTGAGGTCTTTGGTGCTCGGCCACACATGTCCGCATGCAGAGCAGGTTTGGGACGACGGGTAGTACCGTCCAATCCTGATGACCCTGGTCCCGTACTTTCGGGCACACCACTCTAGGATTTCCACAAACTCTGAAAACGCATAGTCGTGGACCTTGCGTCCCCACATCCTCGCCATACCCTTGATATTAAGGTCTTCTATGGCTATGACGCCGTACCTTGAACAGAGTTCATGGCTTAGCTTCCAGAACCAGTCCCTGCGTCTGTTCGCGATGTCCTGGTGCCTGCGGTACAGTGCCTTCAGTGCACTCTCGTATCCGTTGCTTCCCATCACCTTACGGCTTAGGGCACGGCTGGCCTTGCGGATGTCTGCCACGCCTTGTCTGAAAAACTCCGGGGATCTGATTACACTGCCGTCCGACAGCGTAAGAAACATCTTGAGTCCGAAGTCCATGCCGACTTCACCGCGTCCGTCCCTGGCTTCACGCATGGTGGCGGGGCTGTCGGTGGTGACGTAGACGAAGAACTCTCCGAGTATGCTACGCTTTACCGTTACGGTCTTGATTTCAATCCGCTCCAGGAGTCCGTCATAGGAGTCCCAGTATCTGTAGATGTGTCCGTTTATGCTTATGCGTCCGTCAGGAAGGAACTTGTATCCCGCCTGTTTGTAGGTGACGCTTTTGTACTTTTTGACCTTGCGACGACGCGGTGGCGAACATTTGACTCCCTTCTCCCTGTTAGTGAAAAACAGCCGGTACGCCCTGTATATCCTGTCGGTTATCTCCTGTACCGCCTGACTTCCCACATAACGCCAGTGGTGGTTTTCATCCACGTTGCGAAGACCACGGAGCTGTTTCTGGAGTTCGTATTTATCCAAAAGCTTCCCTGTTTCGGTATAGTGGTTCTGTATGATTGTCAGTGCTGTGTTGTATATGATCCCGGCGATATTTATCATATCACTAAGGTATCCAAAGTCGTCGCTGTTGTACAGTTTTACCGTCAGTGTTCGCATGACATCATTATAGCACATTTTATGGCATTACGCATTACCGCCTTTCATCTCACGGCCAAGGTGCGTGGGCTTTCTCGGCGGTTAATTTGTAAAGGATTTAGAACAGCTATATATAAATATGCTCCACTCAGAATTAGTACACATAGCAATTGTAATTCTTAGCTATATTCCACTAATAATCTCAATATTTTGGTCATATCTTAATGATAGTATTTTAATATTTTTAATTACCTCTGTTTTATCATCACTAATGGATATGAGCTTTGTAGTGGCTCAAAGATATAATAGTCCAAGAGTTAAAAGATTAATGTCTCTTATTGTAAAAGAACATTAATAAAGCACTTGAGAATATTATTAGGTATCCAAATAAGGAGTAAATATCTGGTACCTGGGAAAGGAATATAAAGCCCCAAAGTGCAGAGAATATTACTGTGAAGTAATCGAATATTGAAATTTCCTTACTTGGTGCACATCTGTAAGCCCAGGTTATTCCAAATTGTCCAAAGGTTGCACCTAAGGCAGCAACAGATAGTAATAAAACTTGCTTTAAGGACATTGGTGCATGATCATTAATTACAAAAGGTATTGCGATTATAGTTGAAACAAGAGAAAAGCCTAATACAACCTGACTTGATGGCATTCCTCTCTTACCGAGTCCTCTGACACAGGCATAGGCAGCACCTGCTGCTATTCCTCCAATTATACCAACAATTGAGGCTCCTAGACTCTCAGTAAATTCCATAGTTGGTTTAACTATAAATAGCAAACCTATAAAAGCAATTAAGACAAACATATATTGTTTCCAGCTTGTCTTCTCTCTTAAAAATATTGCAGATAATATTAGTGTAAAAAATGGAGCAAGCTTATTAAGCATTGATGCGTCAGAAATCATCATATGGTCTAGAGCATAGAAGTTAGCAAAGAGTCCAATTGACCCTAAGGAGGCTCTTAATAGTAGTAAGCCTAAATCACCAATTTGGGTATCAAGCTTATCACCACTTTTTAAGAACATAATTGCAGATACTATTAAAGCTCCTGCATTTCTAAATAGTGCTTTTTGAAAGGTTGGTAAATCACCTGCAAGGGTGACACATAAATTCATTACAGAAAATCCAAAGGCTGAAACAATAATAAAAAATATTCCCTTTGTTACACTGCTACTCTTATCCATGGCTAAATAGAATAGACCATTTAAATTATTTTTGCACCTAAGAAAGCATTAATTTTATATTTAATAGCAATATAGTGATGAATACTTGATAATTTCTTTCAAAAAAGATAAATTGTCTTCGCTAGGGTGATATTTTCGATCTAAGGAGAGATGTCCGAGTGGTCGAAGGTGCACGATTGGAAGTCGTGTAAGGTCAAAAGCCTTCGGGGGTTCGAATCCCCCTCTCTCCGTAGAAGGACTTTGCAATGTAGCTTGCAGAGTCTTTTTTTGTACTCAAAGAAAATAAAAAAAGCGACAAATGAGCTAGGTCACATATAACATCCTCTGACCGCTGCTACATTCCTGTCCTGACGGGGTTGGGAGGCGTATATTGCCTAGGATCTGTCGCTATAGAAGCTTTAGGAGTCGAACCTAATTAAAATCCAAGACTTCTTCTCATAATATGAATGATTTTTTGACTTTTGAAAAGGGGGTGATGGCTCTTAGACTGTTTTTCATGATATACTTCGACCAAGAAGGAGTCAAAATGGCATACGAAGTAACTGCAACTAGAAAAAGACCACAAGCATTTGAAAAGCTAGTAGGACAAGAATTTGTTGTATCTACAATAGAAAATGCTATCTCAAGTGGCAGAATAGCTCATGCCTATCTCTTCTCTGGACCAAGAGGTGTCGGAAAGACCTCTTCTGCACGATTACTTGCTAAAGCCTTAAACTGTGAGCATGGTCCAACAGCACACCCTTGTGGAGAGTGTGTTTCCTGTAAGGAGATTACTCAAGGCTATAGTGTTGATGTAATCGAAATCGATGGTGCCTCAAATACAAGCGTAAATGATATTAGAGTAATTAAGGATGAGGTATTATTCCCTCCTCAGTCCTCAAGATATAAAATCTATATCATCGACGAAGTTCATATGCTTAGTACTAGTGCATTCAATGCACTTCTTAAAACTATCGAGGAACCACCTGAGTATATTATTTTTATATTTGCAACAACAGAGCTTCAAAAGGTTCCAGCAACTATCCGTTCTCGCTGTCAGCAATTCCATTTCCAGCTAATTCCTCTTGAAACTATTAAGGGATGCTTAAGAGAAGCGGCTCAGGAGATGAATATTAAAGCAGATGATGATGCCCTCTTCTGGATAGCAAGAGAGGGTAATGGCTCTATGCGTGATGCCTACACTCTTTTCGACCAAGTTGCAGCCTTTTCACAAGACCACATCACATTAGAAAAGATTAAAAATAAATTAGGCTTTGTCGGTAGTGACCAAATTGCAAATATTGTTCTTGCCGCTTTAAAGAATAATGTTTCTACAGCAATAACAGAATTAAATAAGATATTTTCAAAGGGAATCTCTGTTGAGCAATGCGTTAGGGATTTAACTCAATTCTTCCGAGCAATACTATTTATTAAGCAAGGTATTACAAATGAAGAAATGCTTAATATGAGGACTGAAGAAATCCCAGATGAGGTATTAGCACTGCTATCAGCTAATCAAGCAGAGGCTGCTTTAAGGAGTCTCTTACAGCTTTATAGAGAAATTAGATACTCTATTTCACCAAAATTTGAGGCAGAGCTTTTTATCTCTCGTCTATCAGGACTTCCTTTCCTTGTTTCATCTCAGGAGCTTGTTAAAAAGCTTGATGAATTAAAGAAAAATGTTACAGAGGGTAAGGTTACTGTTGTAAAGGAAAAAGAGCTTTCAATAGTCTCCTCAAATGTAGTGCCAGCTAAAGTTGAAAAACCAATAGAGCAAGCTACTATAGCTGTAGAAGAAAAGCAAATTGAGCAAGCTACTCCAGCTATAGAAGAAAAGCAAAAGGAGCCTCAGGAGAGTAATAATAAGAGAGTACCTACTCTTGAGGATATTAAAGCTATCTCTAATATGGATGATATTGAAAGTGTTTTTGGACTACAAAATGCACTTGATAATGTAAATACAGTTGCTCTTTCAGAGGATGGTTGTCTAGAGCTTAGAACAGACTCTCCGCTACCTGCTAAGACAATTAGAAATAACTCTAAGCTAATTAATGAGCTCTTATTTAAGCTCACTGGGTTTGAGGGTGGAATTAATAGTTTTTATTGTGAGAAGCCTAAGGAAAAGATAAATCCAACCCTAGAAAAGATTGCAACCTGCTTTAGAGGAACGATTATCAAAAACGATTAATAGGAGAATTATTATGCAAAACCCTTTTGGAATTAATTTTGAACAGCTACAGCAAAAGGTTAAGGAGCTCGAAAGCTCAATGGAAAAGCTTAGTGTAGTAGGCTCCTCTGGTGCTGGTATGGTTGATATAACAATAAATGGCAAAAACAGAGTATTAAATGTTTCTATTTCAGATCAAGCATATTCACTAGGTGATAAATCAACCTTAGAGGTCCTAATTGCTGCTGCAATAAATGATGCAATGCAAAAGCTAGAGACATCAAAGCTTTCACAGGCTCAGGATTTTGGTGGGCTCTTTGGTCAAAACGTATGAATGCTCTTGAAAATCTAATAAAGCAGCTTTCTAGGCTTCCTGGTGTTGGCTCAAAAAGTGCAACTAGAATGGCTTATCACCTACTGAAGTGTGATAGCTCCTATAATGAAAAGCTCTCAGAGGCAATTGGTACAATAAAAGAAAAAATACATAAGTGCTCTATCTGTGGCTCATACACAGAAGCTGACCCTTGTCCACTTTGTTCAGATCCAAAGAGAGACCAAGCACTTCTTTGTGTTGTTGAGCAGCCACAGGATGTAATGACTATAGTAAATAGTGGTATATATAATGGACTCTTTCACGTTTTAGGTGGTGCTATAGATCCTTTAAATGGTATTGGACCAGATGATTTATCATTTAAGGAGCTAAAGGATAGAATTTCAAATGGAAATTTTAAAGAGGTAATAATTGCAACTAACCCGACAGAGGAAGGTGATACCACAGCACTATACATTAGACATATTCTTTCTGGAAGTAATGTTACTGTATCAAGGCTTGCAGCAGGCCTTCCTATCGGAGGAGATTTAGAGTATGCAGATAGGCTTACTCTTGCTCGTTCAATTAAGGGTAGGATTAGCTTTTAAAAGTATGCATTATAGAAATAAAAGCCATTATTCTCTATAACCCCCTTTAATTCCTTTCTATAAAGATATCCACTGTTGTAGTGGCCTGCCACTATAACAGGAAGGTATTCAAAGGAATAAAGCTGGAGAGTATTCCAAATATCTAGTGCCTCCTCAATTGTCTGAGAGCTATTTAAATGACCTAATAGCTCCTGTAGATATTCATCATCGGACCACCCAGCATATTCAGGATCATAAAATAGCTTTAGAGATGGAACAGGCACACTAGTCATTGCAGTTATACAAAGATCATATTTATCAGCATCATTTCTATAAGCCATCATAGTTGACCAATCAACAATGATAACCTCTACCTTCATTCCTATTTTCTCAAGCTCAGATTTAATGAATAAAGCACTTTTATCCATATTTGATAAATTACTAGAAAGTATAGTAAATACCTCATTACTATAATCATTCTCTTCTAAGATTTCCTTTGCTTTATTCTTATCATTGATATTATGGTATTTCTCTAAGCCATCAACGAGCCATGTTTTTTGCCACTCTTCCATATAGCTTGGGTTCATAGTATATCCCTCTGCTCCATAGCAGGACCTCATAACACCATTTAAATCTAAGGCAGTGTTTACAGCATTTCTGATATATTGATTCTTAGCTAAAGGTCCCCTTTTATTAAATAGGAGTACAAATGAGCCAGCTTCATCTCCTAATGAGAGGACTAAATCATCATTTTTTCTAAGTCTTTCGAAATCAGAACTCATTACATCGTTTATAAAATCATACTTTCCACTCTCAAGTCCTAGAGTCCTAACTACACTATCAGGGACAAAGAAGTATTTTAAATTCTCTATATATGCCTTCTTTTCACCTTTATATTCTTTGAATTTTTTAAGAGTTACACATTGCCCTGATTCATAGCTATCAAATACATATGGACCAGTTCCAATATATGAAGTTAAAAATCCCTTTTCATCTGTTTGTACTAAAGATTCCTTTGCAAGAATAACTGCAGCATATGGACTTGATGCCATTATTTGGTCAAAGAAAATTACAGGATTATCAAAGCTAATTGAAACCTCATCATCGCTATATGTAAAGCGAGATGTGCCAGCTATATTTCTTATTGCTGAGTAGTACTCGATCCATCTATTTAGTGATAGCGCTACATCCTCTGCTGTTAAAGCTCTTGAATTATGAAGCTTTACCTCCTTCTTTATCTTAAAGCTCCAAGTTCTACCACCATTTTCTTGAGTGTAGCTCTCAGCTAAAGTACAAACTACCCTTCCATTTTCATCTAAATCTATTAGTCTCTCTAATGTGTTGCCACATAATATATATCTTATTACTTGAGATGAGTTTCTATGAACATCTAGAGTTGGCATCTCTTGAGATAGAGCAATATTAATTGTATCCCTTGGTTTTTCAACCTTGCAGGATAGTAGTAAACATAATAAAAATATAGCGAGTAATAATTTCTTCATTAAAAATTAATATATCATTGATACATAATCGAGTAGGTAGGCCCCGTTGGGGCTTTCCTCTCACACCACCGTACATACCGGTCTGGTATACGGCGGTTCAAATGAATACAAACTCCGACTGAGAGTTGTATGTCCTATCCAATAGGCGTCTTTCTCTGTGAAGACGCTTATATTCTCCCTCGATATCAACCAAGTTGAATTT
>NZ_VUNN01000035.1 GCF_009695635.1 Bullifex porci | reverse complement strand
TAATAACCTTTATCATCCCGTTATGCATACGGTTTATTAGCTTCTGTAGGTATATATCTCTCTTTATTTCCATAATACCTCCAAATTGATAATTCAGGGACATTGTGCCCCTCTTTTTTAATATTATACTTTATCAAGATATAATTCTCAACTTTTTTGACAATACAAGGAATTTATGCCCTTATTTTTCAATGAGTACATATTTGATAGCAACCATTATAGTCTCCATTTAATATTTTGCCGCAACCAGCATTTTTAATGTAAATTACTGGCGCCCTTGATGTGTAATACTCATTAATATCGCCAATTCTGAAGTAGTTAACCATCCCCTTATGGTTTGGTTGTATCTCTGAATCCTGTAGTCCATGGGCATGCTCCAGCTTCTGCAGCAAAGCTCTTTCAGTTTGCCTTTGAACTTCGTAACCGACTTTTCATGGGGAATTCCCTCACCAGATTGTTTTATTATGCTCATAACACAGCGATTAAAGGGGTGTTCACATTTTCACGAGTATTCTTCTACGGTTCATTGTAAGAATCCAGAAAATAGGTTGATAAATAGACCGTTTACTGATAAAAATGCAGAAATCTGCAAAAATTTCAGTATAACGATTAATGTCTGACAAAAATATGGTATACTAATAGCGTTATTGGAAAAAGTGCGGTAATCCGCAAATATTTCAGCAGGAGATTAATATGGTATATGAACGCAAACAATACCTCGATCAATTGATAAAGAAGAAAGATAACGGACGTGTGAAAGTGATCACAGGCCTTAGAAGAAGTGGGAAGTCCTATCTCCTATTTAATTTGTTTCGTAATAACCTGATGGAGACGGGTGTAAGAGAAGACCAGATCATCGCTCTTGCCCTCGATGAAATCGATAATGCAAAATACAGAAATCCATTTGAACTGAACCAATATGTAAAGGAGCAGATCAAAGATAAAACCAAGCGCTATTATATTTTCCTGGATGAAATACAGTTTGTTTCTACTGTTCCCAACCCCTATGTGGATGCCCCGGATGCAAAGCTGACATTCATTGATGTTGTGCTTGGTCTCATGAAGATTCCAAATGCAGATGTGTATATTACGGTTAGTAATTCAAAAATGCTGTCTTCAGATATACTCACACAGTTCCGTGATCGCGGGGATGAGATTAAAGTATATCCGCTCTCGTATCAAGAGTTCTATGAACACTATGATGGAGACAAGCGCGGTGCGTGGCGTGACTACTACACTTATGGCGGTATGCCTTTGGTGTGGACATACGAAACTCATGAAGAAAGAAGTCGTTATTTGATAGACCTGTTTTCACGCACCTACATTAAAGACGTGCTGGAACGCAATAAGATTAAAAAAGATGAAGAAGCTCTGGAAATCCTCCTGAACGTTCTTGCTTCAGCTGTGGGTTCTCTCACAAATCCTACGAAGCTGTCGAATACCTTTGACACAGAGCGGCACATCAGCATTTCTCCTGGAACCATTGACAACTACATTGGGTTCTTCATGAATGCCTACCTGATTCAGAAGGCAGAACGTTATGATGTAAAAGGGAGAAAATATATCAAGACCCCTGTTAAGTATTATTTCTCTGATCCTGGATTGCGTAATGCTCGGCTTGGATTTCGACAGATTGAAGAAACCCACCTAATGGAAAATGTGCTTTACAATGATCTGATCCGAAGAGGATACGATGTCGATGTCGGCGTGGTTGAGCAGCATGCCGTGGAGCCGGATGGTAAGAAGGTTCGGAAACAGCTGGAAGTAGACTTTGTAATCAACAGAGGAGACGAACGCTGTTATATTCAATCGGCGCTCTCCATTGATGAACCGGATAAAAAAGCACAGGAAATCGCGTCCTTAATCCGCATTCCGGATTCTTTCCGAAAGATTGTAGTGGTAAAGGACTATATGAAACCATGGCGGGATGAAAATGGTATTCAGTATGTAGGAGTGGAGCAGTTCCTACTGGATGAAGATTTTCTATCTCACTAACCACTAAAGAAAGCAGATCTCGTGTACACCAGCGGGGTTTTCTTATTCACTGAACTGGCACTTGTATGCAGCAATGCATAAGGTGCTTTTTTCATGCTCTGAAATTCTGCTAATGAAAGTGCGGTTGTCTGCAAAAATTTTAGCACTACCGCTTTCTGAATCAAGCAAACTCTCGAAATTCTTGCGGAATTCCGCATTTTTCTCGAGAGATAAAAACAAGATGTACTTCCTTAGTTCCCGAAGAAATCAGGTTCTTACATCATTTATCCTAAGATAATAGCAAAAGCAGAACCAAATCCTACTCCTACTTCTTGGTAGTTTTATGTGGAAGATAGGAGTTTATATTCATGGAGCAATTTTGCATTCATTTTCACGAAAAGAAATAGAATGACCTGCAACATCGCATTGACAGCACTAGATTCCCTAAACCGTTCATGCGTGAAGATTGGGACTTGGGCGTGGATGACAGATACTTGTCCTTACTCTTATCCTATTGGCGATATGACTGATCGCGCAAAGAAGCAGAGCTGTATCGCTACCCGCAGTTCACCTGCCATGGCACGAAAAAACGCCATGGGTTCCTATATATATACGGTTTTCCCAGCCACTTTTTGACATCAACAATTTACTCATTTTGAAATAATTCTCAAGATCTAGAAATTGCAATAAAACGGCTATTTTTCATACACGGGAACATATCCTTGATACTAAAATAGCCTATTTATTCTTATTTCAATCTGACATAGAATGTAGCTTTGCCGGTGCCTTCCCTTCGAAGTTCTCCTTCTGCTACAAGCTTACGAAGTGACCCTTCAATTGAACTTACACTAAGAGCCGGGCATAATTCACGGATATCCTGCTTGTTGAATTTCCCGATTTTATTCTGTATGGCTTTACGAACCATCTCGATTGCCGGAAGTTTCTCTTCAACAATTTCAAATCGGTCTTCAAAATCTTTGTAGGCTGCAAGAATAGTTCCAAGGAGATATTTGATAAAAGGAACTGCAACCTCTTCTCCTTCATGCCATCCATCCTGGGAATGAACTAAAGCCTCATAATACAAATCTTTATTCTTTGCAATTTTAGCTTCGAGCGAAATGTATTTACCTACATAAAAACCACTGCGATAAAGTAGCAGGGTTGTAAGCAATCTACTCATTCTGCCGTTACCGTCATTGAAAGGGTGGATACACAAAAAGTCATGGATAAAAATCGGAATAGCAAGTAATGGCTCCACCTCATAATTTCCAATCACCCTGTTGTACTCTTCACAAATTCTATCAAGTGCCTCTGGAGTCTCAAATGGAGCCAACGGAGTAAACAAAACCTCTGTATGTCCATCCGGGTATGTGGCACTAATATAGTTCTGCACATTCTTGGTTCGCCCTGCGAGTGGGTTATTTATATGGCTACACAGAATTTTATGCAACTGCAAAATATAATTCTGTGTAATAGGAATCGCATCAAAACTCTCATGAATGATATTTAATACATCACGATACCCTGCGATTTCCTCTTCGTCTCTATTTCGAGGTGTGGTCTTCTCTTCCACCAACTGTTTAATTCTTGTATTGGTGGTTACAATTCCTTCAATCGCATTTGATGCCTCAGTACTCTGAATCTTTGCAATCTCCACAAGTTTTTCAAGTTCATCTGGTCTTTGCTTAAGATATAATTCCTGCTTACCTGCGAACTTGTATATTGCTGCTACGAGACCAAGAATTTCTGAATCCCATTTTTCTTCTTTTATTTTTGAATAGTTAAATGTTCTCATTTTCTTACTCCCCCCACCTCTCACACAGCCACGCTGTCTTACTAGATCTCCTCATCTGGAGCCTGACCATCATGAGCCAGCCACTTGCATTCTGTTATTTCCATATTTGTAAATATAGCCTTAAAGGATGACTCCTCCGGGCTACAAGCATAAATTCCAAACTGAATTTCATCAGTGGCTTTATACATATGGCAGATTCTCATCTGCTTATACTTAACACCATCCTCGGAGCACTCAATACAATAATCATCTTCTCTTCTACTAAATCTATACCACATGGATTTGATACTCGAGTCAATTTCAGTTGTTGCCCAGTCAGAGAAACCATTATTTGTTGCCACACTTCCAAGATGCTGAAAGTCCTCATTTTCATATTCGATAGAGCCCTTAAGCCAGTTATCACTGTCCAAGTACATAACTACGCCACACTGGTCAAAACGAACCTTGCTTTCAAATTCCGTCTTCACTGCAAATGAAAAAAACTTCTCATCAGTAGTTATCTGCAACACAGGGGCATTATCATTCCTAAAATGATAGTATGTGCGCTGCCATAAATCAGTATGCGGATTTGTTATTATTTCAATTCTATCATCGTCAATAGAAAAATCTTTAGGCGCTCTTGTCCACTTCCATTGTTTTTTATCTATCTTCATAAGTTTGCCCGTACTCCTTGTCTTTTTTCCCTTAAAATATAGCAATTATTAAGGGAAAGTAAATATGGCAAGAGATTTTTCCATTAAAGCTACACCATTTTTACGGTATAAAGCTTCTTCTTGTTGAGGACCTCCAGGAATTTGGGGGCAACCGTTTTGCAGTACCGGTTCATTCTTCCGTGGTCCAATTCCAGGGCTTCGGCAATCAGGCTCTCGTGGCTTGCCATGATGTTGGCCAGGTTTCGGAGGGTCTGCGGGGTGTGGCCCTTTGCTCCAATATGAATATGGACGATAAAATCTTTCTACTGTATAAATCAATAATTGCAGTAAAATAAACCATACGACCTTCAAGCTTGATATAAGTGATGTCAGTATCCCAAGGCACTGAGCAACCTCAAAGCATTTCTGACCGGAACCTACCACTGCAGATGTAAGCAGCTCCAGAGCTACCTGGACGAATTGCTTCCGCTTCAACCGCAGACGCGCCCCAGACCAGCTCTTCTCCAGGCTGGCACGGGAGGTTGCTGACTAAAGCCGAGAAGCACAAAAACTTATGCGGTCTGAATGGAATTTCCAACATATGAAATGAGATAAACTGCTTTTGGGGCTACACCGGCATAAGTATTTAACCTCCTTATCTAATGGCAATCACATATTCCCTCCGGTGTGCTTATATATGATGCTTACATATCCGTGAGCCTGCCTATTTCCCGGAAAATCACGGCAGCGGTATCAGCATCGATAAAGCTGTCACTGTTGTCAGCACCTTCCAGGTGCTTCACATAAGCAGCTTCAGGGTGAAACTGGAAGCCGATGACGAAAGCCTTGTCTCGGCGTTCGATTATCTCAACAGTCTTCAGGCCATTTACTTCCGTGTAGCCTGCCAGCAGAAGTGGCTTGTCCTCAAGCCCCGTCAGTGCCTGATGGTGCCAGGAAGGGATGTTTTCAAGGGTATCAAGGCCATACATTTCCTTAACCTTTGAGCCTTCGGTAAGGATGACATCATGAGGTGCATAGTCCCTGTATGCATCGGAGGATGCTTTCTCATTCCTGTGCTCATAGTCATAAGGCACACCATTGTCTTCAAAGTATACAGGAAGATCCTGAATGATCTCCGCTCCTGATACCACACCAAGCATCTGCGATCCCCTGCAGAAGCCAATGACAGGAATGTCATTGTCGATACAGTACGTCATCAGAAGGTAATCAGAGACATCCCTTGTCGCATTGTAATCTTTTTCAGCCTCAATACCGTGCCAAGGCTCAGGGGAAGCAAGGAGTGTAGGTGCGATGTCCTCACCTCCTGTGAAGATGACTGCTCTGTAATCACGTGCATGCATCACTTCATCTATGTTCGAGTTGTGGTAGAGTTCACTCTTCACTTTCTCGGCATAGACCGGAAGCAGGATGTCATTTTCATCAATACAGAATGAAGCAACACTGTTTCCCTCGTAAGGTACGGAATAGTCCACCACCTGATCCACCATCGCATAAGGTATTCCAAGATCCTCCAGCGTCCTGGTTATATTGGTGAAGAACTCTGAATCCGCATCACTTCTCCATGCAATACCGATCACGCCTTCAGCATCGCTACTTCTTCCCGTGATACAGGAAGTGAAGAAGAACACAGCGATAAACAACATTATAGGATTATCTTTCTCTTACTCTTCATATTTTTCTCCTCTTACAGCCGAATCTTACCCGCAAATCAGCGCTGAAGTCCATATTTCAGCATATCCATTTTTTTGGTATACTCCTTTCCTACTTTATTGTGCTACACTACTTCTTTTGCAGTTGCCAATCACCATTTCCGGCGCAGCAACACAACGCACCGACTTCTCCAGAAGTTTCCCGGTGGTATCCTCTCCGAAAATCCAAGGACCCTCCTCAGATGCAAGTGACCTCCAATAGAAAGACTCAGATTCATGCCAGGCACTTAATCCATGCTGTAGCATCTTCTTGTCAAAAGTAGTTTTTATGACCCCATTGGCTGATTGTGGATTCAGGGATGCTGAGGCGTTTCCCGATTCCGCGAATGCTAAGTCCGGACCTGACAGCAGCAACTACGTTTCTCTTTGTGCATCAGTATAGTGTGCATAGGTTTTTCTCATGCACTGATTCTGCGGATTGTTTCGTCATTTTGGATATGGATCACGAAAATACGCTTACAACACATCCATTTGCCTGATATAATGGAATCAATGGATATACGGTTTGACCGTCATGTCCATAAGTAATTTTACCTTATGGAGGTATCACGATGAACGAACAGAAACAGAAACAGAAACAGGAACAGCTGCAAAAGGTATTGCAGGAACATCCGGAGCTAAACGACAGGCTGAAAGCGATTACCGCTGACAACCAGACCGAAATGATAGAGAAGATGATCGAGCTTCTGAAGGAATACGGCGTCGAGCTGACCGAAGCCGATCTCCAGATTCCGCAGGGGGAACTGGATGACGACGAGCTGAATGCCGTGACGGGCGGCGGTGGATGCGGCTGTTCTGTCGCGGGCTACGGTGCCGGCGACGGCCTGAAGTGCGTCTGCTTCCTTGGCGGCACCGGAAGCCTGAGGGAAAGGAAAAAGGCCACGACCTTCCTGCCCAGGCATTCGGCGCTGGGCCTGCTGGCAGAAGACCTTTTGGAAAACAACTGGAACAAGGGCGGCTGCGTCTGTGTGGCGGCGGGAGCGGGTGCGACCAACCTGGGCAGTTGAGCGCATCAGCGGCACCCGGACGCCGGAAAAGGAGGAACTATGGGCTGCTTCTATCGTTTGAACGAGCGGTTCTGTCTGCGGGGCTATGAAAAGCTGCCGTATGCGCTGTTGCGCCGCCCGGAGAACCGGACCGTCTTTTTGGACAGGACGACCTTCTGGGCTCTGTCGCTCTGCGATGGGTGTACGGATTGTTCCCTGCCGCTTTACCCGGAAAAGGTGCGGGCGCTGTTCCCTGAATTGGAACGGCAGGGCATCATCCGGCCCTGCGGTTACGGCGAAGAGCTGACCCCAGACCAGCGGTACCGCAGATTCCCGAACCGCTATATCGAATCGGTCCACTGGTCCATCACCGGCCGATGCAACTATCGCTGCCGTCATTGCTACATGTCGGCCCCGGAGGCCAAACTCGGGGAGCTGCCCCACGAGACCATTCTGGATATTCTGCGTCAACTGGACGAATGCGGTGTGACAAAAGTCTCCCTGACCGGCGGGGAACCGCTGGTGCGCAGCGACTTTGAGGACATCGTGCGGGAGCTGACCGAGCGCAGGATGGTCATCACACAGATCTATTCCAACGGAAGCCTTGTGAATGACCGCCTGCTGGATATGCTGGAACGATACGGCCAGCGGCCGGAGTTCAACATGAGCTACGACGGCGACGAGGGCATGCACGACTGGCTGCGAGGCATCCCCAACGCAGGAGAGAGCGTGTTGCGCGCGTTTGACCTGTGCTACGCGCGGGGTTTTCCCACCGGCAGTGAGCTGTGTCTGCATCAGAAAAACAAGCACCTGCTCCGCCGGAGCCTGAACACATTGGCCGCCCACCATGTCAGGAACTGCAAGGTCAATCCCGTCAGCGAGACCGAGCTTTGGCTCCGCACGACCGGAGAAAACGCCAGCATCGGGACGCAGGAGCTGTTTGATCTGTATCTGGAATATCTGCCGCATTATTTTGAGGATGGCGCTCCTCTGGACCTGATGCTGGGCGCGCTCTTCTGGGGTCAGAAGGGCACCGGGCGATACAGCATCCCCTTTGAGAAACACCCCGAGGGGATGGACTGTGCCCGCATGACGGTATGCGGGCATGCGCGCAGCCAGCTCTATCTCTCCCCCGAAGGGCGGATGCTGCCCTGCATGTCCTTGTCCTCGTTCGATGCTGTCCAGCGGGAATATCCGCTGGTCACGGAGACAGGGCTGCAAAAAGGCCTTTCGGACAGCGCCTATCTGCGGCTGATCGACACCCGACTGGAGGATCTTTTCCGACAGAATCCCCAGTGCGGGGCCTGTGCGTTCCGCACGCGCTGCGGGGCGGGCTGCCGTGCCTGCGCGCTGGACCTGACCGGCAGCTCTGATCTTATGGCCTGCGACCCGGCGGCCTGCCTGTATTTTAAGGGCGGCTATGCGGAAAAACTCCGCGCGGTTCCGGCAGACGTGGGGACACATTCCTGAAAAGCACAAAAAAGCAGTCGGCAGAACGTCCGACTGCTTTTTTGCGTTTGTAAGGGGCCTGTGTCGATCGGCCGGAGGGGAGAGGACATCGGGAGCAAAGCGATTTTTCAAGGCTTTTGGTGTTTCCTGTGAGGTTTGCTTGACGGCTCCGGGTCGGGGATCTCGAAGATGTAACGTTCCGTGGCGTTGATAACAGTCGTTTCGCCGCGCTGGCAGCCCCGGGGCAGGGACCACGTCATAGCTCAGATGGATATGCCCGTGGATGAACCAGCGGGGCCGGTATTCGTCCAGGATACGATTGAAGCACTGGTGTCAGAGTCAGTTGAAAAGGGAAAAGGGAGTGCGGACATTTTCTTAGACTAAATTATAATGCTAGACCAAGTTCAGTTCTATACTCCTTTGGACTTTTATTGTTTAAACCTATCTTTATTCTTTCATTCCTGAACCAGTTGAGATACCTATCAATAAAGTACATGAAATCATCAAGAGTCCATCCTTTCCAGTCTCTTCCGTAGAAGACTTCATTCTTTATCCTTCCAAAGAATCCTTCACATGCTGAGTTGTCAGGAGAGCATCCCTTTTTTGACATAGATCTGGTAAGGCCTCTGCTTTCCATCCTGGATATCCAGCCATCCCACCTGTAGTGTCCTCCTCTATCTGAGTGGACGATAGGCTTCTCCCAAGGCTTTAGTGTCTTTATAGCCTTGTCAAGCATTGTGTTTGCAAGGTCAGAGGTTGCCGCCGATCCTGCCGTACTCGGCTGTCAGCTTCCCGACAGCGGAAAGCAACTCGTCATTGACCGACGACACATGGACAACCGGGCGTATGGTCGCCCGCCGTATCGCCTGCCGGAGAAATTCGGACTGGCTGATACCATAGGGCGCAAGCCGCGCTGTGAAGTCGGCATACTCATCTTCGGACAGCCGGGTTTTCACAACGCGGCTGCGGTGGGGCGTGTTGTATTTCTTTCGCATGGTGTGACCTCCTTTCTCGCCCGTAAGGGCGCATGAGCAGGGTTTGGGGAAGGCACTCCCCAACAAGTTTCCCGCGAGGGGCAAAACTGCAGAATTGCGGATTTTGGCACCGTGGTAGAAACTTGCTCTCCGTGACTGCAAACTTTCTCTCACTTCCGTCCGCCACTTTTTTGGAAAACTGCAACCACAAAAGTTTGTTTCTCTTTTTCTGCTACTACTAATCCTGTAAAGGGCATTCCTGCCCGCTTTCGCTAAAATGACACCGGACGCAGTGGTTTCTACCCGGTGTTGGAGAAATCCTTTCTCTTTGCCCTCTACTACGGGTAAATGCTCCAAATGCCAAACACCAGGGCAGAAAAATTCCCTCCTCGCTTACTACTACAACCGGCAGGGGGCAAAATGGCCGGGAGCGGAGCCGGACAACAAAAAAAGCAGTAAATCTTTTTCAAGACTTACTGCTTTCGCTGGCCGCGTCGGTGGCGGCTGGTATTCAGTTTTTATGACTTGTCCGGTGGTTCGTCAAGCCGGAACTTGAATTGACAGTCAATTAACCGCTGCTTTACATAGTCCTCCACCTCGGCGTTGACCTGCCCGTTCACTTTTGAGAAATAGCGGATATATCCGGCGTAGTGGAGCAGGACAGCGTTCACGGCTTCTGGGTCGCCCTCACGGGCTTTGAGGATTGTTTCATAGGGGAGAAGTCTACTCATACCGGCTCACCCCCATTTCTTCGCGTAGCCGCTGCAAGGCAAGCTGGATATGCCGCCCCGCTGTGCTGCGTGACCGGCCAATACACGCGCCGATCACGCGCTGCGGCTGGCGCAGAAAGTAATAGCGCAGGATTTCTTCCCGCGTCTGCTCCGGCAAAACAGAGATCGCGTCGGCAAGGGCGGCGTTGCAGAGCAGGACGGTCTGACCGCAGACGGTAAATGGGTATTCCTCGTCCGGCTCCGACGCGGCAAACTGGACAAACTTCTCGTTCATCAGATAGTCAAGGGAAACTTGCCGTTCCCATTGCCGTTTAAGCTTCAAAATCTTGTCCAAGGCGGCACAGCGGATAACAGTCTTGCAAAAGGCGTTGTACCTGCGCTGGATATATTCTTGATAGGCTATCTGGTCGGTCATGGAAATTCCCCTTTCTGAATAATAGTGCGGGGCGGTGGCACTTCTTGCTGTCGCCCCTTGATTGCCTACCAGCAAAGGCGGGCGGGGCTGTCAACGGCTGCGCATATGCGCCGTTCATCTTGACCGTTGACTGGCTCGGCTGGGTTTGCTATTTACCCGACAAACTTGAATTTATTTTAAGCTATCACGTTTTACCTTCTTAAGCCTTACTATCATTACCATAGGAATTTCTTTGTTGGTTTTAAAACATTCTTCATAAAATCCATCAATGACAAATCCAGCTCTAAAACAAAGGTTAAAAATATCTTGTATGGAACGATGATAATAAATCTGCTCTTTCGGTTGCCCTTCAATCGCTATATCATAGTAACTGTGCGGTGTCATATATTTTTCAGTCAACGTGACAAAACAAGGGTGTTGCGTTGCAAAGACAAAAATTCCGCTTTCCTGCAACAGTTCATAAACAGCCATAAGAAGTGGTTCAATATCCGTAATATCCATAATTGCCATATTAGAAACTGCTTTCGTAAAGGCTCGATTTCTTTTTAATTCTAATATACTTTTTCTATCGGTCGCATCCGCCACACAAAATTCAATTTGTTTTGCATATTGTGATTGCCGTCTTTTAGCCAATTCTATCATTTTTTTGCTGTAATCAAAAGCGACAACCGAAGCGCCTCTTTGTGCAAGATACGAAGAATAATTTCCATTGCCACACGCAATATCCAAAATGTAATCCGCAGGATTAGGAGATAGAAGTTCCGTTACTTTGGGACGCACTACCTCTCTGTGAAATTCATTAGATTCGTCACCCATTGCATTATCCCAAAATTGTGCGTTCTCCTCCCAGATTTTTTTACTTTCCTCTGTTCCCATGTTCTCTCCCACTCCCCAAATTTGCTTTTTTGCTTCCATTAAATCTTCCTTACTATATTCCATTGTTACCCTCCATAACTTCTGATTGTTGCCGTCTTGACGATTATGTATCTTTACATTACCTTCTGAAACATATGGCGCACCTTGTCCAGGCGGCTGTTTGGACGGCGGGGCTGGATGACCGGCTGACCGACAGCGGCCTGATATCCTTTCAGCTCTGTAAGGCATACGCTCCGCCCGTTGGTGTAAAAGGCCAGATCAGTACGGTATGCCTGTATACAGCGGGCGGGAATCTCGCCAGTAAAGACAACTTCATCCTTTTTTACCTGGGCCGTTTCGATGGTGGCACAGTATTTCGGTGCATCATGATAAGCCCTGGAAAGGTATTCTATAGATAGCTATTTTATATATAGATAATCTAGTCAAAATAATCAAAATAAATGAAGATAGATAACCAACAATAAGACTAAGAACTAGTCAAAATATTTGAAAATGAAAGAGTAAAAAATATGAGAG
>NZ_VUNN01000034.1 GCF_009695635.1 Bullifex porci | reverse complement strand
CAGAACCATATGTTCTTAGGGGTCGTAACAATTAAATTGTAATTTAAGCAATTAAATCTTTTATTCATAAGGACAGTTTACTAGGCTGTCCTTTTTAAATATATAAGCGGTGAAATTACGAATACGAGCTTTCTTATGACTGGAGCTTAATTAATGCAATAAGTGTTATTGGCACTATACCAATGGTATTAGTTTTCTTCTTCTTCCAGAAGTACATGATTAAAGGCTTAGTCGCTGGAGCAGTTAAGGGTTAATAAATTATAGGATGCAGCTTTTGCATCCTACATTTTAATCTCATTATTTAGTACTTTTTCTACAAAACGCCGAAAAAATATCTCACAAAACGCCGAAAAATTTCTCTACAAAACGCCGAAAATATAAAATAATTATTTGATATAAAAGGCTATATACCAAGAATTGTAGATACGGTTCTAACAAGGAAACTTGAGGGTAAAGTGTGTCAGAGTTTTCAGAGCTTTGAATCAGCTGTAACATAATGGAGCCCATGAAGATCTAATTGACTTCTAGTTCTTCCATCGGTGTGCTTAATAATAAAAGCTAGGTTGGTTACTATCTTTTTTATTCAGCTGTTCGCGGTTCAGTATATCTACCTTTTTTTGTAATGCTTCCCGGATGGTTTCTACAAGATCATATAACTGTATTCCAGAAATAGGGGTAGATATTAATAGAACTACATCACTAACCTAGGTAGCCTTTCCCTCTGCATAAGAACCTAAAAGATAGCACTAATCAATACTGTAGTTTTCAAATACAAAGGAGCAGATGATTATATGTAATCAAAATACGCAGGAATTGCGTGTTTTTGTATAAATTTTTTACGCAATAATAGCGTGTTTGTATATGATGAAAATACGCAAAACCATGCAACACTATCTGAATCACTGCTATTGCGTGGGGAATTCATATAAAATTGTATCTACTTCATATAATTTGGCCCTACTTGGGGATATATAGTGATGGTCTGTTGAAAGTGTACATCCTGTCTTCATTAGCTCTGCTATTGCAAGTAGTGATGAGTATTCACAAAGCCAAGTGTTCCTACACATCCGCTTGCATCTACAATATCATATCCTTCCTCTTGAGGAAGATTATGTCCAATTTACTTAATGGTATTTTCCTTGTTTTTACGGCACCTAGCCGAGAAAACCCACGTGCTTCAGCCGTAGGATTACTTCAATAATAGGCGAAAAGCCCTCCTTGAATAGAATTTTGGGTTGACGTCATGAAGACTTTTCTTATCAAAGAGTGTCCAGGCATTATCTTTCTGTTTTCTTTATTAAAAAGGTGCCTTTCCCTAAGTAAATGATAAGTTAGTTTTTTTACAACACAAGGTTTAACTAAGGTGTGTTTGTTTTCAGGTGTTATCAAATTCCATTAAATCAAGAACTGAGCAATTTAATACTTTAGCAAGCTTTATAATTGTTTCTGCACTTGCTTTATTTATTTTCTTTTGTTTTTGCTCATATTGTTGAATCGTCCTAACCGGTACCTCTGATAGCTTTGATAATTCACTTTGAGATAGATTGGCATCAAGACGTAGTAATTTCAAATTAGAGAAGGGTTTTCTTGAATTATATAAAGCAAACATATGATCACAGAAATGGCCTATATCCATTTCATGGTATGGATTATACATATTTAGTATTTCTCTTATGGAAATATACTTATTTATCTGAAGAAACTTAAGTCCACTGTACCACTGAAAATATGCTAAGGCCCACCCACACCAATATTCAGGTGTTCTATCAAATATAGGATGAATATTATTAGCTTTAGTATCATCATTTATTATATCAAGAGCAAGTTCAACACCAGATGTCCCAGCTAGAATGGTGCTATCACCTGCTTCAAAATATGATGAAATTTTTGAAAAAAGAAATTTATCATAGAATATTTCAAGAGGAATATTAAGATCATAAACAGCAACGTGAAACATTACTCCCATAAGAGTTTGTGCTCTTGGTAAATAGTTATTATCGTAAGCGTGAATCATCTGCTTTAATCTCCTCATTAAGTATTTGGATAATATAAATATCGCTACGTTTTATTTTCTCTTGATCAAAGTATTGTCGCCTTGCAGTATGGTCTCTTTGTTCTTTTTTTAGATAGTATTCAGAAGAAAGTACTATTTCATTTCTTAAATAATGGAGTCTTTCAAATGCTTTTTTACTTTTTAAAACATATTGATTACCAAGACCACCTAATTTCATTGCATTTCCAAGCTGGCGTACAGATATAGCACCATTAATAAAATCTTGAGCAAATGAAAAATAACTATCATCTGCGCGATTTCCAATGATGATATCGAAACTTTTATATTGAGGAAGAAAGTTGTTCAGTAGATATTCTTTTGCCTCTTTTGCAAGAGGGGTTGTAATATCAAATATTCGATTTTCTAAAAGAATAGAAAGCCAGTGAAGAACTGAATAATTAGGACTATTTAAATTTAAAATAGTTAATTCATCATCGTTAATTTCATAGATATTTGCATATCCATTTTTGTCTCTTGATGCTCCCCATTCTTTTGCAAGATTAATATCCTCTGTGCAGTAAAATCCAAGTCCATAATCATTTCTTACTTTTCCAATTCCAAAGGTTGGTTTTTCAATTACATTAATTGATCCATGATATATTCTTCTCATACCAAAAATATACTCCTGTAGGAGTATAATGTCTAGTGGTACAATGGTATTTTATTATCAACTAACTTAGTTAATTAAAAAGTACTATAAAAACTTTACAATTAGTTCTTGTAGTATCAATAATGATAACAAAGGTGTGGATTTTATTTAAAAATTATTATGTAAATAATATTTTTTACACTACATATATCTATAAGAATACGAATGGGTATGATCATCTTATAAGATAAAAAGAGGGACTGTGTATATGCCAGAAATGGTTGAAGATAATTTGATAATTGAAGATATAGGTGAAGGTAAAGCTGCAATAACTGGTGTTTGTAACAAGTTCATTGAAGTTGACAGGATAATCCCAAAAACTATGAAAGGACTTTTGATAGTATCTATTGGAGAATATGCTTTTAGCGAGTGTAATCAATTAAAGCGAGTCGACATCCCTGATAGTGTAATGGAAATCCATAGCCGTGCTTTCGATAAATGCAAAAAGCTAGAGCATGTTTCTATTCCAGAAAGTATTGATTTAATTGGTGAATTTATATTTAACGGGTGCATCAATCTCACATCTTTATATATCCCTAAAGGGATTAGGGAAATACCTCATCATGATTATTTCTTTGTTGGCTTAACCAATCTGAAGAGTATAAATGTATCAGAAGAGAATGAGAATTATAAATCAATAGATGGAGTTTTGTTTAATAAATCAGGTGACACACTTATTTTTTATCCTTTGGGGAAAAAATGTAAAAACTATGTGATACCGGAAGGAGTTGTTTCAATAGGAAGGAAGACGATAATCAATGCAGAAAGTATCACATTCCCTGTATCAATTAACAAAATTGATTCATTTAGGTTTTGGAAAAATAGTTATTTAAAGTCGATTACTATTCCATCTCACATAAAGACT
This sequence comes from Bullifex porci, assembly GCF_009695635.1. Classification (GTDB taxonomy): domain Bacteria; phylum Spirochaetota; class Spirochaetia; order Sphaerochaetales; family Sphaerochaetaceae; genus Bullifex; species Bullifex porci. Next base: position 11,120 of record NZ_VUNN01000034.1, on the reverse strand, counting down.
ATTGGTGATAAAGCCTTTTGCGAATGTGAAAACCTAAGTGAAGTCACTATTGAGAATGGTGTTAAAATTATTGAGGACTGTGCCTTTAGTAATTGTAAGAAACTTGAAAAGGTTACTATTCCAGACAGTGTCACAATGATTGAAGAATCTGCTTTCGCTAGTTGTTCCAGTCTGAGGGAAGTGAATGGACTTGGAAAAATAGATGTAATGAGAGAAGGAATCTTTTCAGGATGTAGTAGCTTAGAGAACCTTATAATTCCAAACAGTGTTACTAAAATAGAAAAATTTGCTCTTGCTCATTCTGGTATTAAAAACTTTAATATTCCAGATTCAGTTGAATCTATTGATATAAATGTATTCAGTGATTCTTCCTTGGAAACACTATCTGTTGGTAATTCAATCTCAAAGTATTATATGGAAGACTATGGTGAAAATTTCTCAAGCTTATATCTAGGCTCAGGTGTTACAGATTTAGAAATATGCCCATATAACCACCCAAGAGTTAAGGAAGTGGTGGTTTCTGAAGATAATAAGCACTTTAAGTCTATAGATGGTGTATTGTTTGATAAAGAGGGAAAGACTCTTATTTACTATCCAATAAGTAGAAAGGAATCTGAATACATTGTTCCTGAAGGTGTGACAAAAATAGGGCCTATGGCGTTTGAAGGATGCACTCTTGATAAAGTTGTTCTTCCTGATAGTGTAAAGGTTATTGGTGAAAAAGCTTTTTTCGGTAGCGAGCTGAAGGAAATAAATATGTCTGCAAATATAGAGAGAATTGAGTTCGGGGCTTTTCAAAATGTAATGATATTACGTGAGATAGCTATTCCAAGATCGATTCAATACATTGATGCAAATACTTTTGGAGCATTAAACATGCAGATTAAAATAGATAAGCCAAAAGACTCTTTACCAAATTTCCCTTGGGGTGACTGCTTAAGACTTACAGTAGTTTGGAGTGATGAAACGGTAAAATATAATGGATATTAAGTTAATTTTGATAATTTGTATTTGTATGCAAAAAGGAGAATAAAAATGAATGAAATAATAACTAGGCTAAAGAAAAATCCAATATATGCTATGTCTTTGGGAGGAAAAGAACTATTTCATAGTAATATGTTAGCTTGGCTTTTTATGAATGAAGAAAACCAGGAATTAAAAAAGTTGTTCGGCATAAAAGAAAATGAAGTAGTTTTAAATGAATTTAGAGAGCATCAGAATCTAGATTTAATAATTGTTTATTCAAGTGAGGAAGTTAAGGAACGCATAGGTGATATTTCAATATTAGATGATATAGATTCTAAACTATCTAAAGACTTAGCTTTGAAATTTGTTATTATTGAAAATAAGTTTAAATCAATTCCTAATAAGCAGCAGCTTGAAGAATATTCTGATAAACTTAATAAACGTAAATATAAAATTTATAATAAATATTTAACAAATGATAATACTAGTTGTTATTTATTTGCACCTCAAATTGTTCTTGATAATGCCTTAGGATTTGATAGAAATAAAGGATTTGGTGAATCTTGTGATATAAATGGAGTCACATGGAAAGCTGTGAGTTACAATAGCTTTAAAGATAAAATAGTAGTTCAAAAAGGTCATCCATGTGAATTCATTCTCCAATATTATTGTGATATGTTGGCAGATCTAAATACTATTCTTAATAAAAAATTAATTGATGATATTAATGAAAAAAAATTGTTCCCTAATCCAGATAACATAAAGCTTCTAAAACAAATCCGCTTTTATGATATATATACAAAGCTATGGTATGGAATAACACAGAAAAATATTGAAGAAGATTTTGAAAATAATGTTGCTTTTAATAGAAAAGAATTTGGTATGACTCGATCAATAGGATTTTTCGAGTGGCAAATAGAATATGAAGAAAAACTCTTAGTAGGAGTTCAGATTCAAGGTAATCAATTTAGAGTATTTGTCGAACCATACTATAAAAAGAAACCAAAAGACAGTAAAAAGTTTAAAGCGAGTGTAAATGATAACTTAGAATTTAAAAAAAATATTTGTGGATGGGGATCAAATATTATTAAAAAAGCTTTAACTGCTGAAATTGATCATTTAAATGTGGATGAATATAAATATTTTAAGTTTGCTGACTTTAAATATGTTAAGAGAGAATTAGATAGTAATATGACTATAGAAAAATTAGTTTCAATTGTTTCTAAGGCTCTAGAAATGCTTAATGATAAAGACAATATAGAAGAATTATACAACAAAATCTCCAAAGAGATAGAGTAGATAGCTATTTATATATAGATAATCTAGCTAAAACACTAGAAAATTAAAGAGTAAAAAATATGAGAGCTATCCACTAGATTGGTAAATAACTGATTTTAATTGTATAAACTATAATGACTGAGAATTGCAGAAGGGAAAGAAATATAACAAAAGAATTATGGAGGAGTTAATTGAATATATATTTCGCAACATCAAATCCTAGTAATTATAATTTAATCGGAAACTGGGAAAGTAATAATAATGAACATTTTGTGCATTGGGCATTTGGACTTAAAGGTAAATTCAAAAATGCCACTCCAAATGAGGACTATGTTCTTCTGATGGCTAAAGATGCAAATGGTAATTATATAAATGATACACTTTTTAATTGTAAAATTATCGATGATAATGTTAAGTTTGCTGATAAGGATGAATATATCAAAAATGACATTGATGGGCAGTTCATAATAGATACAAACTATACTAATGATCTGCGTTTTTACAAGTTGAAAATTCTTGGAATGACAAAAACAATTAGAAAGCAAGAAATACAAGATAATCAAAATCAAGCAACTCGTATTTTGGATAGGAATAATAATTATTGTCAAAATCCTAAATGCTTAACAAATGATAACTATTTATCATGTAACTTATCAAATCTAATTTTAAACTGCAAAAAAGAATTATGCTTGGAAGAAAACGAAATCAATTATTTTAAAATATGTTTAGAATCTTTAGATACATCTTCCACAAATAACTCTGTTGCAGAAATTCAGGCTCCTCAGATTGATAAACCAAGAAACTTGATTGTTTTTGGTGCTCCTGGTACAGGTAAAAGCTACTTTTTAAATGATCAAATAAAAGATTTTAAAAAAATAGAAAGAGTAACATTCTACCCAAGTTATTCTTATTCTCAGTTTGTAGGATGCTACAAACCAGTAATGAACGGTGAGAATATCTCATATAGTTTTGTTCCAGGTCCATTCTTGAGAACCTATGTTGATGCAGTAAATAATCCTTCAAAGAATTATCTGTTGATTATTGAAGAAATAAATAGAGCAGATGCTGCTTCTGTTTTTGGAGATGTATTTCAATTACTTGATAGAGACCAAGAAGGTAAAAGTGTTTATTCAATATCCGCTTCAGAAGATATAAAGAAATATCTTGAAGGAAAAGTAGAAAATTCTGATAAACTTTCTATTCCATCAAACATGTATATCTGGGCTACTATGAATAGTGCAGACCAAGGCGTATTCCCTATGGATACTGCCTTTAAGAGAAGATGGGATTTCCTATATTTTGATTTAGATGGTAAACCAATAGGGGATGATCCTAACTGCCCAGTAACAAAGAGCAATTGGGAAGATATAAGAAAAGCAATTAATGAATGGCTTTGTGAAAAAAAGGTCAATGAAGACAAGCATCTAGGTAAGTACTTCTTAAATGTTGGGAAAAATGTAGAAGAAAAAGATTTTCGACATGCATTCAAGAATAAAGTTCTTATGTATCTATATGAAGATGCTGCAAGAGCATTTAGGTCAGAATTATTTAAAGAAAACAGCTTCTCTGCCATTTTAAGCGACTTTAATAAAAGTGGAATAGATATCTTTAAGCCAGAAAAAATTAAGAGCATTGCTAATGGCGTAGATAATGATGAAAAAAGGGCTATTGAATAATGAATGTCCTTTATCTGGCTGAAGGTTTCAAGTATAAAGCAGAAGAACTGAATAACTTGTTGGGCTTAGATTTAATCAGTGAGCTTCTAAAGAAGAGAGTCTTGGTGAAGCTTACTGACTCATCATTATCATTTGAGGTAATTGAAGAAGATATAATCGAAAAAGAAGAACCCGATTTAATTGATAAGTCTTTATACTCATCATATGCATTTGACTTCGTAGGTTTTATAGTTTATTGCGATATCTGTTTATTTGTTTATCCAAAGTATTTCCTAAGGAAAAAGGAAACACTAGAACTAAGAGATCCTCTAAGTGAAGACGAGATAAAGGATGTTTTTCATCAACTATCAACGGTGCTGTATGCCATAAAGAAGTATAGGGATAGTAAGACAAAAAATATTACAGATACATCTATCGAAGAAATACATCATGTTAGAGAGAGTAGAATGGCAATGATGCTGTACTTTCTCTTTGATTATTTTGAAAACGGCATTTATTCCAATAGAAAAGAAATAAATGAAATAAATGGAAATGGAGAGATTAACTGGAATCTCACCATTGATTCATTTCAACCCATTTTTGTTGATAACAAACCATATTACGTTAGTTACTGCAATCAAAGAATGATTACAAATAAAGAGTGTCTTGCTTCTAAGATTCATGCAGCTGTCATAAAACAGTGCTCTGATGAGTTGGCCTCTTGTGGCATTCTAGAGTTCCTTGGACTTAGTGAAATCTATGAAATAGATAGTAACACTTTAGACTCTCTTGGTGATATCACCGCATTGAAGAAAGCCCTAATTAATGAAAGACGAAGTCAATTTAACACAAGAAAACATGAACTTTTATCCTATTTAATTGCCTATATCGAAGAAGAAGGAAAGCTTAAGGTAAAAAGTGAAGCTCAATTTTATGGAACAAGAAACTTTAATATCATATGGGAAAAGGCAGTGTCTGTAGCATTTGGAGATGTAAAAGATAAAATAATTGGGAATGGAGAAGAAAGAAACTATTCTACATATATCAAGAATCCTGAAAAAAAAGAAAAAACACATGCTCCGTATTATTGTATTAATGGAAATTATTACCCTTGGGATGGTCTTCGACCTGACTGTATCTGCATTGGAGGTAATTCTTTTTCAATACTTGATGCAAAGTATTACCTTCCTGAAATCAAAGATGGTATTCGTGTTGGTTTGCCTGGAGTAGGAGATATATTAAAACAACATATGTATCAAAAAGGATATAAAGACCTAATTGGAGAAAGGGCTAAAAAAAACTATTTCATATTACCGACTTGTCACTCATCAAATAAAGTTGGAATAGGGCGAATGCCATCGCCTTTCTTCTCGCAAGAAGATGTTTCTGATATAGAAGTTATTTTTATTGATGCAGATAAAGTGTTAAAAGCTTACTTGCAGAATAAGAAAGATGATGAACTCATTTGTTTATTAGATCATTTTAATCTTTGAGATATCTAATTTAGCATTTTACAATTATTAAAGACTTTATTTCCTACTTCTTCTAAAGTAGTTGGAATCTTTACTTCCTTTAATTTATAGCAAGAAGCAAATGCTTCGTCGTCGATAGTCTTTAAAGATGAAGGGAAAACTATTTTAGAGAGAGAAGTACAACCAAAGAAAGCTTCTTGTTCTATTGCTGAAAGTAAAGAAGGTAAAACTACTTCTTTTAAATTCAAAGAGCCTTTAAAGCATCCTTTTTTAATTCTATTTACAGAATTTGGAATCACAACTTTTTCAAGCATCTTACAGTTACAAAAAGCTTCTTCTCCTATTTCTTCTACGTGATCTGGAATGATTATATTCTGAAGAAACCTACACTCATAAAATGCTCTATATCCTATATTCTTAAGATTCTTTGGAAGAGTAATATCTCTTAGATTATCACACTTATTAAATACTCTATCTTTTAACTCCACCACATTAGTACCGATAGTTGCTACCTCCAAAGAGGTGCAATAGGAGAAGACATCTTCTCCAATCTCTCTTACTGAATCAGGGATATGTATTTTCTTTATATTCTTGCAATTTTCAAAAGCTTTATCTTTTATCACCTCAAGAGTTGAAGGTAGAGAAACTCTCTCAAGAGAATTACAGTAGGAGAAAGTCTTTTTACCTATTTTCTTTACTCCATTAGGAATAATTATTTCTTTAAGTGAAAAGCAGCTATTAAAAGCACCATTTTCTATTTTCTTAATGCTTCCTGGAAGAGATATAGAAGAAAGAGATGGACAATCAGAGAATAGGTATTTCTCTATTTTTGATAGAGAGCTCTCTATTTTGATATTTTGTAAGCTTCTACATGATGAAAATGCATGGGCTTTAATTTGTTTTACAGATAGTGGCATATTAATATCATTAAGAGAAGTACAGCAGAAGAAAGCGTACTCTGCTATTTTCTTTAAAGTATTAGGAAGTCTTACACTCTCTAAATTATCACATAGAGAAAATGCTCCCTTTTTTATTTTTAAAACTCCTTCAGGAATAATAATTTCCTTAAGAGAAGAGCAAGAACAGAAGGTTTCATTTTCTATTACAGATAGAGCTGAGGAGAGGACTACTCTCTCAAGCCTTTTACATCCCCAAAATGCGTTTTCTCCAATATGTAATACAGAGTTAGGAATGATAATCTCTCTTATATTCTCACAACCAAAGAAAGCATCACTTCCTATTTCTACTACAGAATTTGGTATTACGACCTTCTTTAGTTTCTTAGCATTTTTAAATGCTTCAGGCTCTATTTTAGATATAGAAGATTGAATGATAACTTCTTCTATATTAGAGTCTTTGAATTCAAAATTATTAATAATATTACTTGATTTAAATATGATACTTTTGTTTTTCTCTTCCATATTATTTATATAGGGTAAAAGAAAGAGAAAACAAAATATTAAATTTCATTGTGATATTTTCATAGTCTACACTATATATTAAATGTAGGAGTTTTAAAGATGAAAAAAATTATTATGTCTAAAGTAAATGCTGCATTTAATGATTGTTATAATAAGGTTAATAGCCTTGCAAAAGATGCATCTCTAGCTGATAAATATGAAGCTATTCTTCCTTGGAATAAAACATGTAGTGAAAACTTCCCTCCATGTTATGAATGTTTTACAGAAGAAAATGAAAACTATAAGAATTGGAAGGATGTAGAAGGTTTTCTTCCTAATATAACATTTACTAAATGTTGTAATAATGAAATTGAATTCTCCTTCGATAATAAGTTTGTAAATTTAATGGTATTTGCATTAATTGTTGAAGTAAATGGTGCAGATATTACCTATTATTCAGATAGTGCCATTGAATATAGTTCAGGATATTCAAAAGAATCTTTAGAAAAAGCTTTTGAGATTCGTGGACTTAATTTTCATCAAGAAGATGATTACAAGATAATCATTTCGCATAAATAAAATCATATTTTTAATCTTCCTTACAAATCCTCCGATCTCAGGTGTGAATAGCACTTGAGATCAATTTTTTTCAATCTTTTTATGAATTTCTTTGAAACAGTTTATATTAATTAATAGAGGATTTAATAATACTGATTAAAAGAAATAAAACAAGTGTTTTTGCTTGACATATGCCTAGGATATAAATATGATTAAAATAAATAAAACAAAATTAGAAATTAGTTTAATCTGATATACCTTGGTGGATAAATAAGAAATATTTAAAAGTTTTTTTAAGTTGTTTTAGGAGGGAAGTATGGGGAATTTTGATTTAGACTCTTTAGCAGTAGCAGCAAAGAATGATAGCAAGGTTTTTAGAAAGCTATTAGAAGCATCCAGATGTAATATCGAGCGTGAAGTAAAAAAATATGCTAGAGGTATTAATAATAATTTTGCAGATGAGTATATGTCTGAAGCAATTTTAGCTCTTTATAAATCTGTTTTAACCTTTAATCCTAATAAAGGAAATTTCTCAGCTTATTCCTCCAGTTGTATTAAGCAGGCAATTCTTGACTTTATGAGAGAAAAACAAAGTACTCTTAGTATTGGTACAACAAAGATTTCTGAAATCAATAAATTAAATTATGCTAGGAAAATAATTAGAGAAAATGGTCTTGAGGAAACAAAAGATAATTTAATGAAGTATTCAGGAATTAATTCTAAAAGAACTTTAGAAACTGTTTTGCTAGCTGAAAGGTCAAATGGAACTATCTCTATAGATTCAAATATCGATAAAGATAGTGATACAACAATCTTAGATTTTAAAAGTGATGACTTTTCAATTGAAGAAGAAGTTTTAAAAAATGAGCAAATTAGATCTCTCTATATTTCCATTTCTAATCTCTCAAATGATGAACAATATTTAATCATCTATTCATATGGCCTTTTGGGAAAGGATAAGAAGTCAAATAAAGAGATGGCTTTATACCTTAAGGTATCTGAAAATACTATTATTAATCGAAAAAATGCTATTAAAGATAAGCTTAGAGTTATGATGGAGCCTTTGGTTGCATGATACTGTTTATAAAATATAAAACATGTAGACCCCTTTTATTGTAGATGATAAAATAAAGCAGTGCTGGAGGTCGTTGCTTGAAAATTCGTGATATAGCTGATGAAATAATTACAGGAGTTCTTACTAGACGTGTAGTATGGGAGGATGGCAATGGAGATCCCTCTCTATTAAAGAGCGAAAAGATTCTTGTCCCAAAGGCTATAAATGATGGACTAATTGATCACTCTCTTCTACAGGAAGTTAAGCTTTATAAAGAAGTTAAAGATAAGTTCTATACGAAAAAAGGAGATGTAATTATGAAGCTATCAACTCCATATGATAGCTGTGTTATAGAAAAAGAAGAGGATGAAGGGCTTATTGTCCCATCATTTTCTTTGATTATCAGAAAGATTAATCCTAAATATAATCCATATTTTGTGATGGCTTTCCTTTCCTCGAAATGTGCTTGGTCTCAAATAAAAAATAGTAGAGAGGGAAGGGTGTTATCAATTATTAATAATGTGTCTGTTGCTGAACTTGATGTTCCAGAACTTAATGATAAAGAAATAAAAGAAATTAGTAATAGGTATAAGAGGTTTTTAAATTTTAAAAGGCTTTCTACTGAAATTATCTCTCTTGAAAAAGAGAGGAATGATTCTTTATTTCTTAAAAATGAAGAGGACTGAATATGACTTTAGATAGAGATATAAATCATTCATTGTCAGAAAAAGCAAGTATTAGAGTAAAGGCTTCTAAGCTCTTTAGACATCTATCATCAGTAGAGCTATTTGGTTTTGATAGGCTTCAAAAAGTAATAATATATTTATTTTTTTATTACCTAATTGTTAAAGACAAGAATAATGAGGAGATAAAGAAAAAATTTGATAAAGGAGAAGCTTTAACAGCTGAAGATTTAACTGACCTTGCTTATAGTGCTATGTTGATGGAAATAAAATGTGGAATGGAAGAAGATGAGGAAGTATTCTCATTCATATTTTCACTTAAGGATAGGCTTAGTGATTCAAAAGATTTCTTATCTTCTATAGACCTTAATTTAGAAGCTGAGGATGACTTTCAAGAGTTTATATCTTTTGTATGGAGAAGATATATTTCTAGACATTTGAACTATGGTGAAGTTAAGCTCTCTGAGAGTATTCTATCTATTACTGATGATGATTATGTATTTATTAATATAAGGACTATTGCAGGACTATATGTTACCTTTGGAAAAAACAATAATTGCGACGTTCTATATTATATAAATAACAAATTAGATAGAACATTTAGTAAGATGCTTTTCTTTATGATGGTTCCAAAAGAAAAGAGAAATAGATATAGATTTATCAAAGAAAGAAGTGATGATAATCTCCTTAATAGGAATAAACAAAAACCTAATAAAATTATTTCTTTTGGGGATGTTTGGTATATTTCTCCTAATCGAGATAATTGTGATTCTACTTTTGATAAGCTAGATGATGAATTATTGTCCTTAATAAAAAATGGTGATAAAGCACTCATCTTGGTACCTAGTAAATTCTTGGCTTTTAGGAAAGGGTATCCAAATAAATGTAGAGAACAACTATACAACCTTAATTCATCTATTTCTATTCTTTCTTTTGAAAGATATTTCCTCTACTCAAGTATCATTATTTTAGATTCTAAAGCAGAGAAAAGTGATGATATCTTGATGCTGCATCTAGAAGAGCCCGACATTGTGCTAGATGATGAAACATGCTCTGAGATCTCTGCAGCTCTTTCAATGGATGAAGAGAAAGCTAAGAGCTTAAAAAATAGAGCATTTATGGTAAAAAGATCTGAATTGAAAGATAATGATTATATGTTCTACCCACCTTTCTATATAAAGAAAAAGGTTGATGCATTTAGAAAAGTTTCTGATATAGATAATGAGCTTAATGAAAAATATAGAGAGCTGAGGGTTTTATGCAGAAGAATGAGTATACCAGAATAGTTTTATTGTGATTTAATCAGATTTTATCCTAATAGTATTATATGGAGGTATCTTAAATGCTTAGAAAAGATATGATGAGCTTTGAAGATATGGAAAAGCTAGAAGGTTGTGTTGATAGCGATTATGAAAATATTTGCTATAGGATAGAAGACGGATGCATAAATTGGTTAAAAGAAGAGGAAGAAAGGCCTCAGGCCCCTGTAATGGAGTACAGTATTTTTGACATTATGACTGATTGCTATGATGTTAAACGTATTGGTGCCCACAGGACAGAACAGTATTACAGTGAAGAAGATAATAAGGTATATGAGATTACCTATGATTGCATAAGCTATGATATTATTGAAATCAATATAAGGAAGGCAAAGCCAGGAGAGGCTAAAAAAGAGCATGTTTTAGATGATATCAAGGATTATGTAGTTTAGAACCAGAAAAGTGATTATTTAGGAGTATTAAGTACTCCTAATTCTTTTTATGATAAAGTAATATCATTATTTAAATAAAGGGCATTAACACAAATAAAACACTAAGTGTTAAGCCCTTTTATTATACTATTTATCTCAGTCATCAAAATATGAATTCACCAATCAAAGTAATTGACATCTCAGGATTAGGGACATAAAAGCTTTCACCATTTTTATGAGACTGTAAAAAAGTTTGTGGACATTTGAAGAATCTCTTATGCTAGAAAAGAAGAAGGCATAGGAGTTTCAATATGGCAAAGAAGCCGAAAAAACAGCTGAGCCCGGAAAGGAAGGAGCTGATCTC
>NZ_VUNN01000033.1 GCF_009695635.1 Bullifex porci | reverse complement strand
CTTTTATTTCCTTTCTAGATTTATTATACACATAGAATATTTAATTATCCTAGTTAATTTTCAAGGTAAAAAAAACTGCTTTCATCCCACACGCAAGCGTGAGGGTTTTTCGCAGCATATATATAACGTGCATCTTTCAACTCCATTTAAACTTCACATAAATATATAAACTTTATGTTAGAGTTATCATATCAAATAAAGAGCCAATATGATAGCTTGACGATTGAAAGCGTATGTTATAATTTTGGCTCAAAAGGAATCAAGAAATGAAGAAATTTTTAACTTTAATGACTCTTATCTTACTTTCTCTTTCCCTATTTGCTATGGGAGCAAGAGAAATAAATGACGATGTAAAAATTGTTAAGGTAATCGAACCAGTTGAAATGAGTAGTGGCACTAGCCTACTTGTTATGGATGAAAACGGTACCGAGATTATTTATCACTTCTCACCTGAGACTAAATCTACATTCCCAGTTTCCTACTATAAGGGTGGTGAAGTTTTAGCTATTAAAGATAATGGTATTATGACAATGTCTCTACCTGGACAAACAACAGCAGTAGAGGTAACAGATATCACATTAGGTGTTAATCTTAAGGCCTACACCGTTACCTTCCCTGAAAAGAGCAACCAGGGTGAATATCCAGCTCAAAGAGTATGGAATGCAGAAGTAACAGATGAATTAACAGATCAATTCTCATATGCTTATGGTTATGACCTATTAGCTAGCTACTTAACACAGGGACTTACTCTAAGAGGTGCATATTTTGCTAAGGGTGTTGTTGATTTCTGGTCATTTGCAGAGCCAATGGTTACTGTTGATGAAATGAATACATACCTTGATAAATATATTAACGAGGTATATGCACTTGGTGTTCAGGATAGCGTAGGCGATGTACCAGCTTCTTGGGATGAGATTAATTCATTAACAGTTACAGATGATCTTTCAGAGATGTTCTCATACTCATATGGATATTACATTTCATTCCAGCTCTTTTATTCAGGCTTAGAGTTAAATGGAACATCCTTTGCAAATGGCTCTCTCCATGCACTATTTAATGACGTTCCTCTTCTAAACCAAAGTGAAAGAGACGATGCAATGAATAAATACTCTGAAAAGCTACAGCAGGAATATGATGCATATATTCAGAGCTTATCAGAAGAAAATCTTAAAAATGCAAATGCCTTCTTAAGTGAGAATAGAAATGCAGATGGCGTTATTGAAACAGCTAGTGGCTTACAATATAAGGTTATGGTAAGTGCTGAGGGTCCTAAGCCATCACAGGATAGCACAGTAACTCTTTCCTATAAGCTAAATGATTTATATGGAAATACATTAGACCAAAACAGCAATGTTCAGTTTAATTTAACAAATACAGTTCCAGGCTTTAAGGAAGCAGTTTCAAACATGAGTGTTGGAGAAACAATCGTAGCATATGTTCATCCTGATTTAGGCTATGGCGCACAGCTACTTGATACTATTGAGCCAAATTCACTCTTAATATTTGAAATTGAATTAATTTCAATTGACTAATAATTTTAAATGCCGTCCAAGCTTGGGCGGCATTACTTTTACCAATTAAAAACACAATATTTTATTTGAGCTGGTAGATTTGGAGTCATAGCCATTCTCCAAACTCCTTCATTAACTAATAAGAAACGTCCTTCACTGAGAATAAATACTTTATCTACATCATTAGAAGAAACAACTTGTTCCCCTTCTAGAGTAATAATTAAGGCACTATGATTTGCTTCTACATTAAAGCTTATACCCTTATCACTAGTTAAAATTTCATTAACACTATATGTTACTCTATCATTTTCAGGGCAACTATAGGTGCCTTCACCCTTTTCATAGGGAAGGCTCCTATCCATAATATCAATTACATTTCTAATCTCAGGAAAGGAATTTTCATAGCTTTCTAGTTCAGAAAGGATATCAAAAACCATTAAATCTTACTTCCCTTATGAGCTTCATGAAGATTTGTAAAGCTGATGATTTGTTCAACACAGCCATCAATACCTAGTAGAGAGCTATCTAAAGAAAGATCGTAGGTTTTACACATACCCCACTTTTGATCAGAGTAATAATTATAGAAATTAGCTCTTGTCTTATCGTTCTTTAAGCAAATGTCTTCAGCCTTATCCTTTGGAACCTCATATACATTAATTGCTCTTTCAACTCTTGCATCGATAGGTGCATGAATAAAAACTGAAATAACAGAAGGGTCATCGCGTAAAATATAATCAGCACATCTACCAATAATTACGCAGGAGCCCTGCTCTGCAACCTTCTTAACTGTCTTCGATTGAATTAAAAATAGTTGATCATTAAGAGGCATTTCGTTGAAACCTAGAGTACTTGAAGCAGCAGAGTAATTTCCCATAACTAGAGAGTATAAGAGAGAGGATGTTGGCTTTTCGTCTGCGTTATGGAATAACGCCTCACTTAGACCACTATCCTTTGCAGCTATAGCTAAAAGTTCTTTATCATAATATGGTATACCTAATTTTTTAGCTAAAGCCTTTCCAACTTGTCTACCGCCGCTGCCAAATTGTCTACCTATTGTATAAACTACCTTCATACATTCCTCCTGTACTAATTATAATTCAATTAATTATCAAACTTAAAGATTTTTTAATTTCTTTTTCTGAAAAATCTGAAATAGTAGCCATGCTTTGCGCTTTAACTTCATCGAATAAATCAATACTAAATGGGTCCAAAACACCAATTGTAATAAAGCCTGCACTCTTAGCACTAGCTAAAGCAATAGGTAAATCCTCAAAGACAAAGCAATCCTTTGGCTCAACATTAATAAGTGAAGCACCATGAAGATATATCTTAGGTGATGATTTTCCAATTCCCACATCAGAGGATGTAACTATAGCATCAAATAGCTTATCAATACCAACTCTCTTTAAGCATGGCATGAAAACCTCCTTACTTGAGGAAGTAGCAACTGCAAGCTTATAATTATTCTTCTTAAGATACATTAAAAACTCATAGGCTCCATCCTTAAGCTTAATGTTATTTGCATATTCTTTATTTGCAGCCTCATGCCACTCACCTATCACAGCTTCAGCACTTTCATTGAGACTATAGCGCTTAATTGTGTAATTAGCAGTCTCTAAAAGCTCCATATGAGTAATAGCCTTTGAATAATCTAAAGTATAAGTAATTCCTCTTCGTTCCAAAAACTCTCTATCTATTTTAGTCCATAGGTTCATAGAATCTAGAAGTGTTCCATCTAAATCAAAGATTGCACCCTTAATCAATTAATACCACCTTCAAATTGAGAATTATAAAGCATCGTATAAAAGCCATTTAGCTTAATTAATTCTTCATGGCTTCCTTCCTCAATAATTTTATTATCATCTAGAACAAATATTCTATCTGAATTTTTTATTGTAGATAATCTATGAGCTACAATAAAGCAGGTTCTTCCACTCATTAGCTTTGAGCTCCCCCTTTGCACTAGTAGCTCTGTTTGAGTATCAATATTACTTGTAGCCTCATCTAAAATTAAAATTCTCGGGTCCTTAATTAAGGTTCTAGCAAGTGCTAGCAGCTGCTTTTGTCCCATCGATAGTGTTAATGAGGAAATTAAAGTATCATAACCACTTTGAAGTTTTGATATAAAGTTATGACATCCTATAGCCTTACAAGCATTTACTATAGCTTCATCACTTACATTCTCACATCCATATGTTATGTTTTCCTTTATAGTTCCAGAGAATAAAAAGCTATCCTGAGTCATTATTCCAAGCTGCTTTCTAAGCGAGGCAGTAGATAATTCTTTAATATTATAGCCATCAACAAGGATTAAACCTTTAATTGGATCATAAAAGCGTGAGAGCAAATTAATAATAGTTGTTTTACCAGCTCCCGTTGGACCAACTAACGCAATTCTTTCACCAGCTTTAACAGTAAAATTAATATCCTCTATTATTAAGCTTTCTTTATCATCAGGGTAAGAAAAGGAAACATTTTTAAATTCTACTTCACCTTTAATTTTAGGTAATTCAATTGCTTGAGGACTATCAAGGATATAGCTTTTTTCATCTAGTATTTCAAAAACTCTACTTGCACCGCTTAAATTATTACTTATCTGATTAAACATTTGAGCAAGAGCCTTTATTGGCTGCCAAAATAGCATAATGTACGTTGAAAAGGCTATAAGCTCTCCGACTGTACTATGATCAATATAAATTGCAAATAAATATAGAAATAAAAAGCCAATACCTATAGATAAATCAATAATAATTCCTAATGTATCCCCAAAACGAACACACCTTATCCACGAGGAGAGAATATCATCATTTATTTTCTCAAAGCTTTTCTTCTCAGCCTCCTCACAGGCTAAGCTCTGAATTACTTTAATTCCCGCAAATGCTTCATGAGAAAAGCCTGCTAGCTCTGATTGCTTTTTTCTATAATCATACCAGCGCTTAAAGTTAACTCTCATAATAATAAACGTTCCAATGAGTACTATAGGTAGAGATAATAAAGAGCCAAATGCAAGAACAGGATTAAGAACTACCATAGCTATAATTAAGCTAATTAAAAACATTGTTTGAGGTATTAATGTTGAAACTAGTTGAGTTACTAATTGCTTTAGCGATGATATATCTCCAATTATTCTAGACAATATATTACCAGTTGGGTGAGAGTTATAATAATGTAAATCTAATGTTTGTAAATGCTTAAATACTTCATCTCTAATTTTTAGAACAACCTTATTTGAGACTCTACTCATTATCCTTACTCTTATAATCGATAAAAGAGACAATATAAGAGCTAAAATGATATATATCAAAATAACACTTAATACTGCATTGATTTTTCCAAGTGGAATTTTGTTATCAATTACATCCTTAGCTAAAAATGGCAAAACAACAGATATAATAGATGATATTGTCATAATAGAAATGACAATAATGACACTTTTTCTATAGCAGCTTAAATATTTAAGTATTCTAATTAGAACTCTTCTTTGATTACTCTCTTTCATTACTCTTCACACCTTCTCATCCCAAGCTGGTTAATATAGGTTTCATAATATTTACCGCGAAGAGCTAGTAATTCCTTATGAGTCCCTCTTTCAACAATTTTTCCACACTCCAAAATTATGATCTCATCACAATCCTTAACAGAAGAAACTCTATGAGCAACAATAATTTTAGAGCAATTTAAGAATTTTAAATTTTTCTGAAATTCTCTTTCTGTCTTCATATCAAGCGCACTTGTTGAGTCATCTAAAACTAAAACCTTAGGGTCTCTTACAAGAGCTCTAGCAATTGCTAATCTTTGCTTTTGTCCACCTGATAACCGAGTACCTCTTTCACCTATTTCTGTTTCAATACTATTATCTAAGCTATTTACAAAGCTAAGAGCCATAGATAATTTCAAGGCTTCATCTATCTTTTCATCCGAATAAGCATCAAGTCCCTTAATAAGATTTTCCTTAATAGTATCGCTAAACAAAAATACATCTTGATGTACAAAGCAAATACTCTTTCTCAAAAAGCTTAAGGAAAGTCTTTTTATATCAACTCCATCAATTGTAACAGTACCACTATCAGGATCTAAAAAGCGTTGTAAAAATGAAAGTAATACACTTTTACCTGAACCAGTTGCACCCATTATTCCTAAGCTTTTTCCCGGCTTTAAATTAAAAGATACATCGTTAATTATATTCTTATAGGAAACATGGCTATAGGATATATCCACTTTATCTACACATTTATAATTATCTTCTACCTTTATTTCATTATGGCACTCTAGTACAGAATAAATCTTTTTGGCACTAGCTCTTGCTTTTGCAAGCTCACTTAGTACCCACCCTATTTCAGTCATAGGCCACACTAGATTATTAACATAGGTAACACTAGAGGCTAAGAGTCCTAGCGTTATTTTACTATCGAGTATTAGAATGGCACCCAATAAAATAGTAAGAGCATACATTATTTTAGACAGAGCGTTAGTCGCACTTTCATAATTTATATCTGTGTTTTCAAGTGAGACATTCAAATCATAGTAATGCTTATTTCTTCTAGAAAATCTTTTTACCTCATAGGACTCATTTGTGAATGCTTTAACTGTCCTAATCCCATCTATAGCTTCAGCAGCTGTCTGGTTCATTAGTGCAGTTTCATCACTAATTTGGTCAAAGTATTTGTTCGCTTTAACCTCTCTTTTATATGATAGATATCCCATTAAAGGCACAAGTATTAAAACAGGAATAGATAGCAAAAGGCTATTTTTCATTAGAGCAATAGTCATTACTATTGTATGAACAACTATTTCAATAAAGAAAATTAAAATAAAGCCAAAGGAAAAGCCAAGATTTTCACTATCATGTCTAACTCTAGTTAATAAATCTCCTGGAGTATTTTTAATAAAGAACTCTCCATTTTGCTTTAAAATATGATCAAATAAAGTACTTCTAACGCTATGTGTAACACCTAGGCTGATTTTATCAGACCAATACTCCTCAATATATTTAAAAACACCTCTTAGCAGGTAGCTTAGAAATAAAGCAATTAACACAATTGGTGCTAATGCTAATTGCTTATTACCAATTACATCATCAACTAAGAACTCAACAATATTAGGAATAAATGCATCTATTACTATTCCTAAAATAAGCCCTAAACTCGAAATTATATACTTACTCTTAAACTTAAGAGCATGAGAAATGAATTTATTCATATTTAAACTAAAAAGATATTAAGAACTACTTCTAATATAAGAAGATACAATAACAAGAAAATAAAAATGTGATTATTATCAAATTGTACTAAGAGAGCTTAATGAAAAATTATTAATAAACATCTTAGCCCTCCTTTAATCTTTTTAGTTATTCTTACTAAAACAGCTACTATATGTCAAGCTTTATATTCTAATAAATGAATTTCATTATTATTTTCAAATGTAACAGAACAAGAGTTACCTAATATTGAAATTATCTTAAATAGAAGTGAGCATGGATAGTTTTCTTCACCATTTAAAACTCCCACTAAATAATATGCTGTAACATTTAAGTAATCAGAGAGCTCTGAGATGGATAGCTCTACACTACTCATTAAATGCTCAATTCTATTTCCAAGGAAGAATCGAAGCATGTTATAGCTTTTATCATTCTTTTGGAAAATCTTTATCTTAGATAAGTAATATTCTTTATCTTTGCTATCGCAATTTTCACTTTTTAACTTTAAATCATTAATAAGCTTTTCATAATTTCTAAAGTCCCAATAGGTCTTTTCCTCTTCAGATATTATGTGGTTATCATTTAAATCAAAATTAGTGATAAGGCCAAGCACTCTTGAAATTGAAAAGATATCATTAATATAAATCTCATCCTTTCCATTTAAAAGTAAAATTAATCTTGATTTTTTAATTCCGGTCCTTTTTGAAAGCTCGTTTAAAGAGATATTACTATCAAGGATAGCAGCTTTTAATGAATATGTAATTTGATTTAAAAACTCCTTATATTCCATCTTTACCTCTAATTAAAATATCTCTAAAAATTATTAATAAGGCAAACAAAAATATAAGGAGTTTGTGTGAAGTTATGTTCTAATTTCTCTATTAAATGGCTTACCTAAGCTTGCAGGACTCATTGTTTGGTTTCTTGAAGAGAAGCTTAATACAATAATTACTGACACATAAGGAAGCATAGCATTAAAGGTTAAGAAAAACACAGTGTAAATATTTAAGCTTACAAATTTGATTTTTTGTATCTAAAAAATTTGATAATAATTAATGTATCCATCGCTAAAATAGGAATGATTATCGATAGCATAGCATTTTTTAATCCACCTCTTTCTGCTACTAGACCAATAACATTAGGCCAAAGCACTCCCCCTACTGTTGCTAAAGCCATACAGGTACCAGTTGCTATCGTATCACTATTATATTTCGGATTTTGAGTTGAAATAGTTGTAGGATAAATTCCACTCATTGATAAGCCAACAAAAAGTAAAGAGATAATCATTAATACATTAGATCTAAGCTCCATCATCAGCATATAGAAAACTGTAAAGCCTAATCCAAGTATTAAAACTAAAATCATCTTATTTTTAACCTTTGGTGAAATATATGCAGAAATTAATCTTCCAGCTAAAATCATAATCCATATTAATGATTGCATTACCTTAGCAAGAGATGGAGAAAGTAAATCTGACTCATCAAAGTAAGTAACCATCCACCCCATTAAGGAGGCTTCACTACATAGATAGAAGAATAAAATAAAGGTTACTAGGTAAAAGTCTATATCCTTATAGAACTTATTTTTACTTTTCTCACTTCGTTTCTCCTTTTCATCACTTAAAATACTGTTTTTTATAAAAAATATGCTTAGTGCCATAAAGGAAGCAAAGATAATTGCAGATACTCTCCAAGATTTACCAAGTAAGGCTGCAATAAGAGGTGAAATTAGAGCTCCTAGAGCAAATGAAGCATGTAGGATATTTAAGCCAGCACTACTATTATGAGTAATTGTAGAAACAACAACATTAGAGGTATTACTTAAGGTTCCTCTTCCAAGACCTGTAAATGTAAATGCTATAATCAAAACTATAGGATTTGAAAATAATATAAACATTAAAATTCCAACTACTATAGCAGAGGAAAGTATTAGAGTACATTTCTTTCTACCTATCAAATATGGTAAAAAGCCTGCTAATAGCATAGCTGATAAATTACCACATTGCTGAAACGATAGTAGTAACCCACGTAATGAATAGCTTAGATTATACTCAGCTTGCATATCAGGAAGTATCGCTCCAGTTAAGGTTGAAACTGCACCGGAGCACAGAAATATAAAATAGGTTCTAATTAAAAGACTTTTTTCATCATTATTCATAGTGTTTTATTACTTGATTTGCACAAAATATTCCATCTAATGCAGCAGATACTATACCTCCTGCATATCCTGCACCCTCTCCACAAGGATATAAGCCTCTTATTTGGAAAGCCTCATCATTACGAAGAATTCTTACTGGTGAGCTTGTTCTAGTTTCAGGAGCGAGCATTAAAGCATCATTAGTTAAGAACATTCCCTTTGTATATGAAGAAAACTTTAAAAAGCCCTCTCTAAGGGATGATGAAACTATAGAAGGAAGATAATCATTAAGATTACAGCTAACTAACCCTGGTATATAGGAAGAATCTGGAAGAGTATCACTAATTTTATTTTCGACGAAGTCCTTCATCCTCTGAGCTGGTGCTTTAAAGCCCTCAAAGAAGCAGCTCTTCTCAACACCTCTAATATACTCAAGCATTGATAAAGGATTCTTATTATCTATATCCTCACACTTTAGCTGTACTACCATACCACTATTAGCCCATCTACTATTTCTACTAGAAGGACTCATTCCATTTACTACCTGGTACCCATTTTGAGTTGCGGCAGGGACAACAAAGCCACCTGGGCACATACAAAAGGAGTATACACCTCTATTATTTACTTGACTAACAAAGGAATAGGCAGCAGCTGGAAGGTATTTTCCTCTTCCCCTTGGATCGTGGTATTGTATTTGGTCGATTAAAGCCTGAGGATGCTCAAGTCTAACTCCAATCGCAACATCCTTTGCCTGTAAAGAGTATCCATCATTATATAAGAATTGATAAACATCATGACTTGAATGTCCAGTAGCCATAATAACAGGGCCAAAGAAATCACCCTTAGAGCTCTTTACACCAATTACTTCACTATTACTCTTAATTAACCCTGTAACTAAGGCTTCAAAGTGAACCTCACCACCATAATTAATTATTGTATTTCTAATATTCTCAATAACTCTTGGGAGCTTCTCAGTACCGATGTGAGGATGACTTTCATATAAAATCTCAGGATTAGCACCATGCTGAACAAATAAAGAAAGTACCTTACTAATATTTCCTCTCTTATCGGAGCGTGTATATAGCTTTCCATCTGAAAAGGCACCAGCACCACCCTCTCCAAAGCAGTAGTTAGAGCTTTCATTTAAAACACCTGTTCTATTTAAATTAGCAGTATCCTTTTTCCTCTCATGAACGTTCTTACCTCTTTCAAGAACTATAGGTCTATACCCATTTTCGAGAAGAGTTAATGCAGCAAATAGCCCAGCAGGTCCTGAGCCAACAATAATTACATCTCTTTTACAGGCAGAGGAGAAGAAGGTTTCATCATATGGCTTCTCATCCTCCTCTCCTATAAATACTCTAATTCTTGCATTTATTTTGATATCTCTACGTCTAGCATCTATAGATTTTCTTAAATATCTTACCGATACGATATCTTTTTCTTTAATATTACTCTTTAAAGCAGCTGCATGCTTTAATTCATCATATAGTGCAGCTTGCTTAGGATTAAGTGTTATATCTATGTCTTTATGCATGTCTTCGAATATAAAATAAAGAATGCCTTGTGTCATTATCCAAAAGCTAATAAAATTCCAAAACTATGAATATCCTTTCTATTGAAAATATTAGTAAGACTGTAAATGATGAGCCACTTTTTGAAAATGTTACTTTAGGCGTTGAGGAAGGTGAAAAGATAGGTATTGTCGGTAAAAATGGTGAAGGTAAATCAACATTTTTAAAGGTAATAATGGGAATACTCCCACCAGATGAGGGAAAGATTAGTAAGAACAATGAAACAGACATTGTAATGCTTGAACAAAATATTTCCTTTAGTGATGAGACTACTATCGAGTCCTTCCTATTAGATAGCGACAGTAGAAAGATAAAATTATTAAAGCAATATGAGCTTGCGCTTAAAGCTAATGATAATAAAACCTACGAAAAATTATTACCTCTATTAGAAAAGGATGATATTTGGTCTCTAGAGGTAAATTATAAGGCCCATCTCTCAAAGCTTAATGTTAATGCTCAATATGATAGAAGGCTTAAAACTCTATCTGGTGGTGAGTTAAAAAAGGTTGCACTTGCGCGTGTTCTAGCTCTTAACCCAAGATTACTAATACTTGATGAGCCTACAAACCATTTAGATATTAAAACAATTGAGTATTTAGAGGAGCAGTTAAATTCACTTGCAATAAGTGTAATAGTAGTTACTCACGATAGATATTTATTAAATGATGTTTGTACTACAATTTGGGAGCTTGATAGAAAAAAGATTCATCGCCACCCAGGAAGCTATGAGGCATATCTAGAGAGAAGAGCCGAAAGAATTATGATGGAGCAAAAGGAACAGGATCGTCTTGCTACCATTTTAAGAAGAGAGCTAAAGTGGCTTGCTAGAGGTCCTCAGGCTAGAACTGGAAAGGATAAAAATAGAAAGGAAAGAATTGAGAATATGCTCTCTAGCGTACATAACGTACAGGATATTAAGCAAAATCAATTTTCTTCCTTAGAAAGAAGATTAGGTAAGAAAATATTAGAGTGTGAGGACATTAGCTTCAAGGATTTATTTTCTAGCTTTTCATACCAATTTAAAAAGGGAGATAAAATTGGTGTTGTAGGTGACAATGGAACTGGAAAATCAACTCTACTAGATATTCTTACAGGACATAAGGAGCCAACAACTGGTGTTGTTGATATCGGTGTTAATACTGTTTTTGGTTACTATGATCAGCTTTCTCGAGATTTAAATACTAAAAAAAGTGCACTAGAGTTTATAAATGATATCGCAGAGAGAATCTTTACAGGCGAAGGTGAAATGTCATCATCACAATTTCTTGAATACTTTGGTTTTCCGCCTACAAGGCAGAGAACAGAAGTAAGTGTCTTCTCTGGTGGTGAGAAAAGAAGACTTTATTTAATCTCTAAATTAGCATTAAACCCTATTTTCCTAGTACTCGATGAACCAACAAATGATTTAGATATAAAAACTATGGAAAATCTAGAGCAATATATTTCATCCTTTACTGGGTGCTGCTTAATTGTAAGCCATGATAGAGCTTTCCTAGATTGTACCTGTGATTACTTATTTGTAATCGAAAATAATAAAATTACTCTATTTGCAGGCTCTTATACTCAATATAGAGAAAAAATTAAAGAAAGGGTTGAAGAAAAAATAAAGCCTGTACAGGAAAATATAAAGATAAAGAGAGAGAAAAAGGGACTTACCTGGAAGGAAGGTAAAGAAAAGGAAGAGCTTGAAAAGAAAATGGATTCTCTTAATGAGCTTATTTTAAAGCTTGAAGAAAGCTTTTCTGATATCCAAGCTAATTCTTTAGGCTCTCTTCAGGAGAGAAGTAAAAAATATGAGGAAGCTAAGGCTGAGCTTGAGAAATCAGAGGAAAGATATTTAGAGCTTTTAGAGAAGGAGGAAGGATAAAAAAAATCCTGCTAATTTAGCAGGAAATCGTGCCCAGAACGGGAATCGGACCCGTACATCCTCGCGGATACAGGATTTTAAGTCCTGTGCGTCTACCAATTTCGCCATCTGGGCAACAAGTGAATTAATACCATTTTTAAAAAATAAAGTAAAGTAGTTATTTTAATGTATTTGAAATTTTATTGCTTTCTCTTGCTCAGTGACAAACTAATTAATAGAATACATATTAAGAGGTATATATGGATAAGTTTTTAATTGGTCTTGGCTCAGGGTTACTTTTAGCACTGATAGTCTTTATGATCATGGAAATAAAATTAAGAAGTGTAAAATCTACTGCAAAGGCAGATAATGATAAGCTAAAATCAATGCTTACAGATAGAATGGAAATTGAGAGTGAAGGTATCACAAGGCTTAAGAGTGAAAATGAAAAGCTAAAGAAGGAAAATGAAAATTTAAGAATTAGCATTCAAACCTATGCTCAAAAGCCAGGTAGAAAGGAATTACAGCGTCTACAGGTTTATCAGACAGCTGTTGATAGACTTATTATTAACTCTCCAGGCTTTGGTGCTGCTTGGCAGGCTGCTCTTAAGGATAGTGAAATCGAATTTGAAAAGACATATATTGGTGTCCAGCCATTTATCAAGAAGTTAATTCCTATGAAAACAGATGCAGCTGTAATTAAAGAGATAGACGAAAGCTAATGATAACAAAAGTAGATAAAGAGTTCTTTTATAAAAGAAAGAGTCATAGAGCATTCTCCTCAAGACCACTAACGCAAGAGGAGCTATCCTTTGTTAAGGATGTATTTAATAATGCAGAGCATCTAGTAGATAATATAAGAGTTTCTTCCTTAATCGTTAAAAAGGAAGAAACTAGTGTATCTAGAGGTGAATACTGCTTACTAGTTTATAGTGAAAAGCAGGATTATTACCTTGAAAATGTAGGCTATATCCTATCACAGGTTGATTTAATCTTACAGGAAAACAATATCGGTGTCTGTTTTCTTGGAATGGGTCGAACTAAGCTTAAGGAGTATGATGGGCTTCCATTTTGCACAATGCTTAACTTTGGCGCTATGGCTGAAAATAGCTTAAGAAAAGGCTATGAAGATTTTAAAAGAAACGAACCTACAAAATTACTTAGCTATGATATTGCACTACCCGCTTCCCTAGCTCCCTCAGCCTGTAATACTCAGCCTTGGGTAGTAAGGGTGGAAAATAATAATATTATTGTTGAAAGAGGTGCAGGTAATAGTAGTATCATGCGTGGAGAAATTAAAACCTTTTTCAATAAAATAGATATGGGTATATACCTTTTCTATTTAAAGACCTCAATTCCAAATAGTGTAATTTGTATTGATAGCTCCATAAATAGTGATCTATGTGGTAAAACAGTAATAAATTACCACACCATGTAGGAATTCTTCATCAAAGCTTTATAATTACCATATAAAACACAACAACTAAAACACGATGTACAAATACTTTGTGTTTATTTCATATTACTCCATTAAAATCGGTTCATATATTAATTAACTCTTCATCACTTCTAAATAAGATTTAGTCATCAATTATTTATAGGAGATGAAGATGAAAAAGGTTATATATATGCTGCGAAAAACACTCACGCTTGCGTATGGGATGAAAGCAGCTTTCTTTACCTTGAAAATTAACTAGAATAATTAAATATTCTATGTATATAATAAATCTAGAAAGGAAACAAAAGGGGAATAAGTAATACAAACATACATAGAAAACAGTAACCATCTTAATAATCAATGAAATACTAATAATTCAGCATATCATTCAAATCGTGGAGGAAAATAATAGTAATGGCACGTCCTAAAAGCAATAACGTACAAATCAATATTTCAGTTCCCTCTGAATGGAAAACCGAACTTGAAAACCTTGCTCGAATCTATTCAGTTGAGGAAGGAAAAACCATCACATTTCTCGACCTTATGCGTAGAGGCATTAAGGAAAAATATCAGTTAGGAGAAAAAGATAATGAGAGAGGAACAATATCATAGTACTTCTCATTGTAAATACTTGATACAATATCACATTATCTGGTGTCCAAAGTTTAGATTTTCAGTATTAAAAGGTAATGTAGAGGAAGCCATTAAAGAAATACTATATAAAATCTGTGATGATTATAACTATCATATTAAGGCCCTTGAAGTAATGGCTGACCATATACATATATTTATTGATGTTCCACAGACCGTAGCTCCATGCGATGTTGTAAGAACACTAAAGAGTATCAGTGCTATAAAATTATTCAAAGTCTTTCCTCAATTAAAAGATTTCTATGCAAGATGTGGAGTATTATGGTCAAGAGGGTATTTTATATCAACTGTGGGACATATAAGCGAAGCTACAGTAATCAAGTACATTGAGGAACAGAAAAACCATGATTGATGAAGAGTATAATAAGATACTAAAACAATATCATAAGGTTTCAGAGAGGCATATTTTAGCCGTTGAAAGTGATATGCCTTATTCTGATATACTACAAGTTGTAACTCTTTCAGATAAAATACGAAAAGCAGGAAACGAGCTTGTAGCTCTTATGAGAAAGAATTATGAGCAACTTCTACGCACAAAGAGATACCGCAAGCTACTTGTTTTGTATGGTAACA
>NZ_VUNN01000032.1 GCF_009695635.1 Bullifex porci | reverse complement strand
ACGCGCCGCCAGCGTTCGTTCTGAGCCAGGATCAAACTCTCCGTTATCAAAAGTACGGGAACAAGTTCCCGCTTATTTCTTCTTTAAACTAGTTTATCCTGTCATACTCGCACGAACCGGCTTTTTTTCATTTTCCGTTCGATTTATTTGAATTGACAGAAGCTCTACGCTTCTATTTTGTTCCATTTAGGAACCTATTTTTTCTTCTCTTCCCTTCGCTTATATATCTGTCAAAAAACTTTATTTATCATCAAGCTTTCGCTCGATTGCTTGACTAAAATATCAAATTTAACGTGACATTGTCAACAACATTTATTTAATTTTTTTAATATTTTTTTAACTTTTCTTCTATTGTCTTACAAGGTAATAAAATATTTCTTAAATTTTTTTTAGATTATCTAGAGCTTCAGCAAAACCTTCTCCACCATAGTAAGAAGATATATATTTAGGTAGTGTTTTAAACTCCTCTTTTTTATCTAACACACTCTTCATACCAATAGAATTTGGAATTAGCTTAAACATCTCTTCATCGTTTAGAGCATCTCCAAGATATATACTCTCCTCTTTAAGAGTTTCTTCATCAATTCCGCAAAGATTCATAAATGCTAAAAGACCTTTACTTTTAGAGTAATCTCCGAACCAGATATTTAAATGAATAGAGGACTGTGCATAGCTTGCACCCATTACATCTGCCATGCTTTTAATATCATTTAATTCCTTTTCATTTACCTTTGATAAATCAACAGCAATATCATAAAGGCGTGCATATTGATCACTAGAGAGTCTTTCTTCTCCAATCATTCTTAAAAGCTTATCTCTAGAATCAAGATTTTCCTTAGTTATTATAGGATTTTGTTGGTAACAAATTTGTCCATTTTCATCCTTATAAATCATCACAGCACCACTTTCTGCTACAACCATAAAGATCGGCCACTGTCTTAAATATACTTCACACCACCCTGCAGAACCTCCTGAGAGAAGAATAATTCTGTAGCCCTTCTCACTTGCTTTATACATAGCCTCTAAGGCATTTGGCTTTAGCTTACCATTAGATGTAATAGTATCATCTACATCTGAGATGATTAATGAAATATTTAAGTCCTTTAAAGCAGAAAGGCCCACCATTGGTGAGCCATTAGATTCAATATTACTCATCTTGTCATACCAGAAAGTGCTTTGCTCTCTAATATAGCCTTTACATAGGTTAAGAAGCTAAGTAATGATGCTAAAGCAGCAAGATAGAAAAGGATATTTAATACTAGAGCATATACACTTTGCCATGAACCTGCATAGAAGTGAGCAAGTACTAAATATACAATTGAACAAATAGAGGTAATTGCATATAAAACAGTCTTACTCTTTCCCCAAATATTTGCAGCAACCGCCTTTCCCTTACCCATCATTAGCATTCTTAAAAATAGAATTGAGAACTCTCTCCACATAATAATGATAAAAGCTAAGCCTGGCATAATTCCACTACCATAGAAACAAACAAAGAATGTTAAGTGTGAAAGTGTATCAGCAAATGGGTCCATAACCTTACCAAGGTCAGTAACTAGATTATACTTTCTAGCAATTCTTCCATCTAAAAAGTCCGATAGCTCTGCAGTAAGATAGCAAATGAGCATTAATATTATAGAAAATGTTCTTGCACCTTCTCCAAACCAAATAGGAAGTGAGAAAGAAACGAAAAATACAGGAACCATAATAAGTCTTAATACAGTTAATTTATTTGGTATGTTCATAAATCATATATCCTTGAATACTTTTCTATAAGGTAGACCTTGAAGGCATTGGCGTCAAGAGATTTACCTGTTACTCTTTCAATGAGTTTACTTGGGCTATATATTCCACCATGCTTCCATATATTTTCATTTTGCCAGCATGTAATCTCACTCCAATTTCCACTCTCTAAAATTCTATCTAGATTATCAGGTCCACCCAAATCGCTAATTAGCTTACTTCTAAATGCAGCTCCATATAGATTTCCTAAAGAGTATGTAGGGAAATAACCAAAGAGTCCACCAGCCCAATGAACATCCTGTAAAATACCCTCTCTATCATCTTTTACATCATAGCGGATAAGCTCCTTAGAAAGCTTATTCCAAAGCTCTGGAAGCTCTCTTATTTCTACATTGCCTTCAAATAAAAGCTTTTCCATTTTATAGCGAAGGATAATATGTAAATTATAGGTAACCTCATCTGCATTAACTCTAATAGCCGATGGCTTTACTTTATTTATTGCCTTATAAAAGTCATCAAGCTTAACACTTTTTAAGGATGGAATATAATCCTGAAGTATTGGATACATATAAGTCCAATAGGCAAGAGATCTACCCATCATATTCTCCCAAAATCTTGATTGAGACTCATGAATACCCATTGAAACACCCTGTCCGATTGAGGAGTGTGCGATTTTCTCATTTAAGTTAGCATTTAAATCATAAAGTGCATGACCTGTTTCATGGACGATTGATGAAATTGGATCAAAAATTGATGGGTCTGTGTATCTAGTTGTTACTCTAATATCATCAGGACCTATCATAGTTGTAAATGGATGAGCAGAGAGTGCTACATATCCTCTAGAATTATCAAAGCCCATCCTTTTATTTAACTCAAGAGAGAAGCTATGAAGAGCTCTTTCATCATAGCTTTGATATAGCATAGAGTCATCAATTTCCTTATCTTCAATTTTATCCATTAAGGAGTGCGTGCTCTTTATTAAATCATCAAATAGTGGGTCTAAAAGCTTTTTATCTAAATCCTCCTCATAGAGATCTAATAATGCATCATAGCAGGACTTATCAGGAGCAATTATTTTTGCTTTTTCCTTTGAAAGCGCAACTAAATTCTCAAGGTATGGAGCAAAGTATGAAAAATCATTATCACTTCTTGCCTTTAGCCATGCTTGATGAGACCTTCCTAAAGCTTCACCCTCCTTTTTAACAAAGGAAATAGGTAAATTTGCATTACTTTGAAAAAATCTTTTCCAATAATGAACTAACGCTCTATCCTCAAGAGCTAAGGATTCATCACCATCTAGGCTCTCAACAGCCCTTCTAAAGTCATCCTTTGTAGCCTCTTCCTGGATAATTGAGCTCATTAAGCCCATCTGCTGAGATCTATAATCATTTGCTTTCTCAGGTAAAATAGTCTCTTGGTCCCAGCTCAAAAGAGCCTCAATACCCTTGAGGCTCATTATTTTTTTATCTCTTTCCTTGACTAATAATAGCTCAGGTCTCATTATGCCTCCAAGAATTCCTCTCTCTGAGGAGTAAAGATATCTATTAGCTCTCCCTCTTCAAGGCATACACAGCCATGAACAACCTCAGGCTGCTTATAGAGAGTATCTCCAGCTCTTACTACCTTTGTAACACCATCAATTGTAAATTCAAAGGCACCGCTCTTAATAAAGGTACATTGTGTATGTGGATGATGGTGTAAAGAGCCTACTGCACCCTTATCAAAGTGTAATAAGCAAACCATTAAATCTTTATTATGAGCAAGGACTCTTCTTGTAACGCCACCGCCGAGGTCCTTAGGTTCTATATCATTGATGAAAAAGAAATTTTGCATTTATTCCTCCTATAGTTAAATGCCCCCAAAGAATGGGGGCGAATTGCTAATCAAACTTGAGCTTTGGAATTAACAGTCTCATGAAGCTCCTTAATAAAGTCTTCCAAAGGAACTCCATTAACCTGCTTACCACCACGATATCTAACAGATACAGAGCCAGCTGCCATTTCCTTCTCACCAATAATGAGCTGGTATGGAACCTTCATCTGCTGAGCCTTTCTGATCTTAGCATTCATTCTATCATTAGAAAGATCGCTATATGCTCTGAAGCCTTCACTCTTGAGTCTCTCTTCAAGCTTCTTTGCATATTCATTAGCCATCTCTCCAACAGGAACGATGCATACCTGCTCAGGTGCAAGCCATGGTGGGAAAGCTCCTGCATAGTTCTCTAAGAGAACACCAAAGAATCTTTCAATAGAACCAAGTAGAGCTCTGTGAATCATCAATGGTCTCTTTTCAACACCATCCTTATCGACGAATGTCATCTTAAATCTTTCAGGAAGGTTGAAGTCGAACTGAACAGTAGAGAGCTGCCATTCACGTCCAATAGCATCCTTAATCTTAAGGTCAATCTTTGGACCATAGAAAGCACCACCACCTTCATCGATATCATAAGAAAGACCCTCTTTCTCAACTGCCTTCTTTAATGATTCAGTAGCACTGTCCCAAAGAGCTGGGTCACCAACTGACTTTTCTGGGCGAGTTGAAATATAAGCATGAATATCATTAAAGCCAAAGGAATGGAGCATATGTAGAGAGAATCTTAATACCTCGATAATCTCATCATCCATCTGTTCTGGTGTACAGAAGAGGTGTGCATCATCTTGAGTAAAGCCTCTTACTCTCATTAGTCCATGGAGGGCACCAGCCTTCTCATATCTATATACTGTACCAAGCTCAGCCCAGCGGCATGGAAGGTCTCTATAGCTCTTTAAGCTATTCTTATAGATCATAATATGGAATGGGCAGTTCATAGGCTTTACATAGTAATCTGCATTATCCATCTCCATTGGAGGATACATACCTTCCTTATAGAAGCCTAAGTGACCAGAGGTTTCCCAAAGCCAGCTCTTACCTACATGAGGTGTATAAACCATCTCATAGCCATTCTTATAGTGCTCTTCTCTCCAGAACTGCTCTATAGTCTGTCTAATTCTAGCTCCTCGTGGGTGCCAATAAACAAGACCTGGACCAGCCTCTTCATGGAGTGAGAATAAATCAAGCTCCTTACCAAGCTTTCTATGGTCTCTTCTATCGATATCAGCTAAGTGGTCAAGGTATAATCTTAAATCCTTAGGGTTTGTCCATGCTGTTGCATAAATTCTTGTGAGCATAGGATTTGACTCCTTACCACGCCAGTAAGCACCAGCAATAGAAAGAAGCTTAAATGCATCAGGATTTAACTCTCTAGTTGACTTTACATGTGGACCACGACAAAGATCTGTAAATCCACCCTGGTTATATAATGTGACTGTTTCACCTTCAGGAATTGCATCCAAAAGCTCTAGCTTATACTTTTGGTCCTTAAACTTCTCTCTTGCTTCAGCTCTTGTTACTTCGATTCTCTTGAATTCCTTATCACTCTTGATGATCTTCTTCATGCGTTCTGTAATCTCATCAAGATCTTCATTAACAAGCTGGCGAGGAAGCTCGAAATCATAATAAAAGCCATTTTCGATAGCTGGTCCAATTGCAATTTGTGCTGTTGGGAACATCTCGAGAACAGCCTCTGCCATCACGTGAGACATTGAGTGTCTTATGAGAGCAAGCTTTTCTTCATTAGCCATATTAAACTCCTTAGCAGAAAAAGAAAAAGCCTTTTGAACTTCACCCTTCCTGCAAAATATTCTTATCTTTGCAAGGACGAATTTCAAAAGACTTTAATCCGCGGTTCCACCTTGCTTCCCCTCCCAAAACAGAAGAGACGCTCAATTTATGAAGTTTATCGTACTATCTTACGGATTACTTGCTTTCTCGTAATCTGCTCCAAAGGGGTTTTCATCTTACATTCATCATGAAGCTCTCAGCCACGACTTCACTCTCTTTTCATGAAGAGGTAAAACTACTCGTCTTTATCTCAGCGTTAAGCTAATACTACTCTTAAATATTTTGATGGTCAAGAATGATATATAAATAGTTTATTTATCAGAATGCTTATAAATATAAACGCTCAATAAAAGTATGATTAAAGCAACAATACACCCTGATATCAACAGTAATACTCTTTCACCTTCACTATTACTACCAAACTCTGCTAGCATACTACTTTCTAAAAATATTATAGCGACTAATGCGTTTGCAAGCTTTACACAAAAGGTAGCTACAATAACTGGAGATCTTTCAATTTTCTTTGAAAATATATCCTTTATTGCAAAGCTAACCTTTACAAAGGCATAAAGTGCAGCTAAATAAATCAAATACATTGGATATGTAATTGCTGAGTAATTAATATACATCTCAATAAGTATTACAAAATATGTAATTGCCATGATAGCCAAAAGGAAACCTGCAATCTTAATTTTAGCTCTCTGCTTTTCAGCACTTTCCTTCCAAGATGTAGAAATAAATGCTCTTAGAATTGCTAAAATCATATAATATGCACCATTAATTAATACCCAATACGATGATAAATAAGCTCCTATTGCTATCTTTATAATAGATAGTGTTAGATTAAGTACAAATGAAACGAACAAAAAGGTTCTATATCTTTCTACTCTATCATCTAGAATTTCTCGTGTCCTATTATTCCTTTTTAATAGTGAAATTATTTGAAGCTTTATTTTCTTTACTCTCAATGAAAGGAATAAAACTAGTGTTGTGAGGCTATAAAAGGAGAAGGTGTAAATTATGTAAGATAAAATACTATTCTCCATATTATTGGCAAAGACCCAATATAATAGGATTGCAGATAAAATTGAAAATATTGCTACCAAATAGCCTTTTAAGAGAAAGAACTTCTTCATATAAGCTGTTTTAACAAAAAAATGTTAAAAAATTATAAACTTAAAGAAATCTTAACAATTTTCAAAAATATTATTAATGATTTAAATTTAGAATCCCTCAGTATGAGAGAAAAAGCAGAAGAATTTTTAGTAAACAAAATCAGAAGCCAATACATTCAAAATGATAAGAAGGAGCTTGAGGAATTAGTCAACCTTGATAAAAAGGTAAAGCTTCAGCCAACCATTTTAGCTTATGTATTAGGTACTATCGGTGCCCTTATTATGGGCTTTGGGATGTCTCTTACAATGACTAATATTGGGACTGCCCTAGGAATTAATAATACAATGTTAATAGGAACTATACTTGGCATCATTGGCATAATAATTTGTGTAATTAACTATCCTATTTACAATAAGTATTTAGGAGTAAGAAAAGCAAAATACTCAACAGAGATTTTGAGATTAACAGATAAACTACAAAGAAACTTAGGAGATTAAAATGAAAAAAGTATTAACAGTATTAATCTTGAGCCTTGTGATCACAGCAGGACTCTTCGCATTTGATGGAAGCACATCAGCTAGCTTTGCCTATTCATATGATGGTAATCACTATTTAGGTATTTCCTCTGAATCAATTGGATTTTTTAACAATTCCAATTTTGGCTACTATGGTAGTGCAGATGCACTCTTTAACGTTAAGTCTATTAACGATTGGAAAATTGATATGCTTGTTGGACCTGCATACAGATATAGCTTTGACGAATCTGGGGTTAAAGTAAATATCGCAGTTGGTGCTAGTGCTGCAGGAACAAATGATAAATTCTCATTTGGTATTGGCTCTTACGTTGGAGCAGATTGGAGCTTAACAGAGCATTTTGGCTTTACTATCGGCACAAAGCTTGGATCTAACTTTGTAGAGCTTCCATATAATGGAAATTCACTTAGTGTAAAGGGTGACTTCTATGTAACACCTTTAATTGGAGTAAATTTCTACTATTAATTTTACAATATTGAAACAAATATGCATTATCCTTTCTATTCGGAGTTTTTCTAATGGAAAGGATTTTACTTGTTGAAGACGATATTAATTTAAATTCAAGTGTCTCTACATTTTTAACAAACAATGGATATGAGGTTGAGGGCTTTTTAGATGCAAAGAGTGCTTTAAGCTCCTTTGAAGAGAAAAAGTATGATTTAATTATCTCTGATATAATGCTAAAGGATTTTGATGGCTTTAAATTTGCACAGGAAATCAGAGATATTGATGATAAAATCCCTATTCTATTTATGACAGCTTTAGATGATATTTTCTCAAAAACAAAGGGATATAAGGCTGGTATCGATGACTACATGGTAAAGCCGGTCGACCTTAATGAGCTAATATTAAGGATAAATGCACTTTTAAGACGTTCTGGTATAGCTAAGACAAGAAGAATTGTAATTGGTGACTTTACTATCGATAAGGACGAGTACTCTGCCTTCTGGCGCGAGGAAGAAATCCCGTTAACAAAGAGAGAGTTTGAAATCTTATTTAAGCTACTTACTAATATAAGAAAAACCTTTACTCGCACCCAGCTTTTAGATGAATTTTGGTCATGGGACTCGATGTCTGGGCCACGCTCTATCGACGTATATATGACTAAATTACGTAGCAAGCTAAGTATGTGTACCTCCTTTGAAATAATTACAGTACATGGACTTGGCTATAAGGCAATAATAAAATGAAGAAGCCATATAAAGAGATTATTAACTATATTTATTTTTTCCTGCTTGTCGCTTTCGTAACAACTTGTACTATAGTTCTTTTCATGGATATTCTTATGAAGACCTTAGGATATGAGTTTACACAGGAAGAGATAACTAAGTCAGCAGTATCAACCTTCTTACTTGTATTATTTATCTCGCTTTCCTTTGCTACTATCGATTACATTAGAAGAGTGATAACAGTAATAAGGCCAACTAAGGAAATTCAAAAGTGTCTTAATGAGTTAACTCATGGTGATTTCTCAGCGCGTGTAAAGCCAACTGTTAGTGAAAGCTACTTTGGTGATATCGCAAATGATATTAATAAGCTTGCTAAGGAGCTCAGTAGTGTTGAAACTCTTCGTAGTGATTTTATCTCAAATGTATCACATGAGATAAAAACTCCTTTAGCTATTATACAAAACTATGGGATGCTACTCTCTGATTCAAATTTAAATGATGAAAAGCGTATTGAATATGCAAAGGTTATTACTAAAAGTAGTAGACAGCTTGCAGAGCTAGTTACAAATATTCTTCGTTTAAATAAGCTTGAAAACCAAGAGATATTCCCTTCAAAGGAATCCTTTAATCTCTCAGAGGAGCTATGCTCTGCACTCCTAAGTTTTGAAGATATTTGGAATGAAAGAAATATCGAAATAGAAGTAGATATTGAGGAAGAAATATATACACTCGGGGATGCAGCTCTACTATCACTTGTTTGGAACAATTTGCTATCAAATGCATTTAAGTTCACACCACAGGGAGGAAGAGTCAGAGTATACCTTAAGCTCTATAACGATAAAGCTGTTGTTAGAGTTGAGGATAGTGGAATTGGGATGAGCGAGGATACTACAAAGCATATATTTGAGAAGTTCTATCAAGGTGATACCTCTCATAGGGAGAAGGGTAATGGCTTAGGCTTAGCTCTTGCAAAACGTATTGTAGACATTCACAATGGAGAGATAGATGTATTAAGTGAGGTTAAAAAAGGTAGTAGCTTTATTGTTACACTTCCTCATTCTGAGAAGCATTACTACAATTAAGCTTTTTTGAAAGTAAATTCATTACTTCCTCAAGTAATGCTTTTTCTCTTCCTCCAAAGCGAGAGAAGGAAGTTGAGTCTATATCTAAAACTCCAAAGCCTTCTATTGGTACTACTATTTCACTTCTTGATGCACTATCACAGGCAATGTGACCTGGGAAGGTGTTAACATCATCAACAACTATTGTTTCACCTCTTTGATATGAGGTGCCACATACTCCCTTTCCAATCTTTATTTTGGTACAAGCGACCTTACCTTGGAAGGGACCTAGATATAGCTCATTACCATCTAAAAGATAAAAGCCACACCAAGAAATATTATCAAGATATTGATAAATAAGAGCAGACAGGTTAGCAAGATTACTAACTAACCTGTCATCATTTTGAAGATAGGATGCGATGTATGATAAAAACTCTTCATCGCTTCTAGGCTCAAAACTAAAGCTCATCAGATAGAACTCTTAACAGACTTAACTGGAGTTGCAGCCTTATTACCACCACGGAGCTTCTTAGCAACCATTGGCTTAACAATTGTGCCTGGGCCATTTAAACAACCCTCTTCACAGCACATTACTTCGATAAGGTCTACCTCAGGAGCTCTCTTCTCCCAAGTCTTCATTAATCTGAACATCTTCTTATCAACGCCATTAATTGGCTGAGTTCTAATTGAAGCAGGATCCTCAACACGAGAAAGTACACAACCAGCAACACCAGTTGATGCAGCGAATTCTCTACAATCTGCGAACTTTGTTGTATCTCCAAGATCAGCTGCCTCTTCCTCTCTTACGTCGATGCCCTTTGCCATAAAGATAGCTGCTAGCTCACTAAATGTGATAACACCATCAACACCACCCTTTCTAACAGCTTCAACACGCTTAGCAAGACATGGTCCGATAAATACACATTTAACATCATCACCAAATTTCTCACGAGCAAGCTTTGCTGTGTAAATCATTGGTGAATAAGCATCTGAATATCTCTCCTTTAAGAATGTAAGGTGCTTATTAACAAGCTCCATATAAGCAGGACAGCAGCTAGTTGTCATATAGCCTTCGCCATTTGCCTTCTTATGCTGTACCTCTTCTGCCTCATGGATAGCTGTAACCTCAGCACCCTCAGCAACCTCAATTACATCTGCAAAGCCAGCCTTGAGGATAGCACTCTTAATCTGAGAGAGAGTACCAGGATATTGACCTTCGATAGCAGGTGCAATCATAGCAATGACCTTCTCCTGATTCTTAATCATCTTAACTACAGGGAATAAGCCACTCTTTTCTGCAATAGCACCAAATGGACAGCTTCTTGAACAGCGTCCACAGCTAATACAATTTTTGTGGTCGATTTCTACAACACCCTTTTCATTCTTCTTTACTGCGCCAACTGGACATGCCTCTTCACAAGGAACAGGGATGTGTACAACAGCATGGAAAGGACATACATCCATACATTTTCCACAACGGATACATCTCTCTTCATTGATGTGAGCTTGACCATTAATAAATGAAATCGCATCCTTTGGACAGTTCGCCATACATGGACGAGCAAAGCAGCCACGACATGCGTCACTTATTCTATATTGATCAGGAGGACAGCCGTAGCAGCCTGTACTAATAGTAGTGAGTAGAGGAAGAACAGGAGGGTTATTTTCTAAGACCTCTTTAGCATAAGCCTTTAATGGCTTTTCTTCATCATCAAAGCGCTCGATATCAATACCAAGGAGTGCCATAATTCTATATCGAACCATAGCTCTTTCCTTATAGATACAACAACGGCTAGGAATTCTATCTTTAGGAATAATCTCAAAAGGAAGACTATCAATCTTATCTTCAAGCTCACCAGAGAAGAAGAGCTTTAATACCTCTGTATCAATACGTCTTCTTATTGCTGTATATTGGTTGTTGATCTCAAGCATTATTCTTTACAGCCTCCGTAAGTAATCTGCAAAACTTTTCCTGTGTAACCTTTGAATGAATAACTCCATTAATTTCAACATATGGAGCACCGGCGCCATCTGCCTTACATGCGTTCAAGCAAGAAGAACCCTCGATTTCACACTCTGCGATAATTGCAGGATCAACGAAATCATTGTAAAGAAGTAAATCTGATCCACCCTGTACAAAACAAGCTGTACCTACACAGATCTTTACCTGAACTTTTTCTTTCTTCATAAACTATTATCCTCCTACAGATATTCTTGCGAAGTTTCTTTTAAATATATATTTTCAAGCGCACTTCTAAGTCGCCCTACTATTGTTCTTCTAATACCAATCTCAACAGGTATATTTGGGTCCTGATGAGCCTCATTAATCTTTGTACCAACTATAAAGTGTATTTGGTCACTATCAAGTAAAATCTCTACAAACTTCTTAACAGGGTCGTTAGGAAGCTGAGCAACAGGAAGCTTCTTCTCTAATACATTTGCAACCCTCGATAGTGTAAGCATACCCTCTGTAACAAGATCAATACCATCCATCTTACTTGCAGGAGGTACATCTGGAGACCAGCATGAGAGATCAACCTTGATTTTAGCATTAAATAATCTTGATACAATTAATGCTGTAGTACCACCAGAAACGATCTTTCTACCATCAAAGGCTCTAATCTTTTCACCTAAAACTTCATCGGCTTCCTTTGTAAAAGGAGGTCCTGTAACAATAACTGTCTTTCTAGGTCGTCTAATATATACAACTACTGCAGTAATATCATCCTTTGAGCATAAGCCATCAAGAGTATTTGCCTTTTGAACAATCGCACTACTAAGCTCTCTAGATGAAATATCTGGATTTGACTTAATTAACTCAGAAACATATTTCTGAACACCACTAGTTCTCCAACCAAGAGGAAGAGACTTTCCTAAGCCCGATTGAGAAACTCCATCGGAAAACATTATTAAGCGCTCTCCAATCTCCATATTAAATTGAGAATACTGGACAACCTCCTTCTTAAAGGCTGCTTCTCTTTGAAGCTCTCTTTTATCCTTTTGCCAAGAAATTGGTTCACTTCCCTTAAATCGAAGAGCTAATGGATTATCATATTCAACAAGACGAACATTGATATTCTCCATATTTTCCTTGTAATGAATATCTGCAATTGTAAATGTTGAATAGCTAATCTTTCTTTCACGACACACAGGAAGAGTATTCATTATAATCTCAGCAGAGTGTCCTAAATCGATTGGAGAGAAACTCAATTTATGAGCCATGTGCGCAGTGAGAGAGGCAAGTACATTTGCCTTAACTCCTGAGCCTAAGCCATCAGAAAGAGTACATACTATTTTATTACTCTCTGGGTTTCTAGAGAGTAAGAATACATCGCCTCCAATTTTTTGGCCGTGCTTATAAATTTGAGCGTAGTCTACATCGATGAAGATATTATTCATTTACACCTCTACCTCATCATCGATTGTAAAGCCATCACTATTAGAATCAGAGTGAACACTGAATGCATCGATTAAGCTATTAAGCATAATCTCTGTTTCAGCTGCATTCTCACCAAGTAGAGATGCTATCTGCTGTACAGTCTCAAGTGATTTCTGAATTACATCCTCAGCCTTCTTAACAACAGTCTCTCTCTTTACAGTTGGAGATGTAATATCATCAAACATTGCACCAAGTAATCTATTCTTCTCAACTAAGAAGAATGTTACACGTAAAAACTTATCCTTATAGTGTAAGCGATATTGGTTACGCTTTTGAGCATAGAACTCATCAGAGAACTTCTCATAGAAAGGTACAAATCGCTCTAATGGGAGTCCTGATACTAATGAAAGCATAGAATCATCCAATAAAGACTCATCCATATCACCAAAAATCTTTAGGAAGTTTATATTACAATCTGCAATATTAAGGTCTCTATTTACGATAACAACTGCATTTGGAATTGTCCTTAATAGCATATCAACCTTACTTTGTGCTTCCTTTCTCATCTTAGTGACACACATTTCAACCTCAGCCATACCAGAAAGGTAAGCTATAGCCATATCACGACAGGTATTATAGCCGCAACCACCACAGTTAAGCTCATCTGCCTTTGTGCTCTTTCCTAAATCAAGTAGTGCCTGCTTTATTTCTTCCTCTGAGAATTTTTTATTAAAGGCTGTATCACTTGCAGGCTGACTTCCACCTAAAATACTATAGCCCTTATCAAGAACCTCTCTTACAAATTCTTCCTTAGGCTCAAAGAGCTTTTCTCC
Organism: Bullifex porci; assembly: GCF_009695635.1. Taxonomy (GTDB): domain Bacteria; phylum Spirochaetota; class Spirochaetia; order Sphaerochaetales; family Sphaerochaetaceae; genus Bullifex; species Bullifex porci. The sequence continues at coordinate 7,419 of NZ_VUNN01000032.1, read as the reverse complement.
AGAAGAAATCCTGCTTTCAGTAAATTGAGCAATAGCATTCTTTCTAACAGCAAGTGATTTACACTTATCAGATACAGGGCCATTAATACATCCACCCTCACAACCAAGAAGCTCTAAGAAAGGATCGTTATCACGACCTTGAGCAAGTACATCATGAATCTCATTAACTCCAGATAGAGCTAATGCATCTCTGCAAAATGGCTTCTCACCCCATATTTTAGAGGTAACAATTTGACCTCTTTCAACTGGATATAGGGTTGCAATTCCAGCCTTAGCTGGAGCGAAAGCTACCTTATTTGAGGTATCGATACTATCAAGATCAATTCTTTCTTCCTTTAGCCAGCTTCTAAGCTCATCAAAGGTAATAGCTATATCAGGATATCCTGGTGTTGTATCTGCTTCATTCTTTTTAGCAATACATGGACCTATAAATACAATACCAATATCATTACCATAAATACTTCTTAAGTAAGCACAATGTGTTTGTAAAGGAGATGGAACCTTAGCTAAACGATTTACAGCCTCTGGGTAATATTTTCTAACAAGCTCTACAACAGATGGACAGGCGGTACTAATCCAGGAACATTTTCCATCGTGCTCATTTGCATACATATCTATAGCTGCAGATACGATAGTAGCACCAATTGCTGTTTCTGAAATATCGCTAAAGCCTAAACTAATAATTGCAGAGAGAACTGCATCCTCATGGCCTTGGAACTCTGCAGCAAAGGATGGAGCAAGAGAACAAATTACTCTCTTCTTTGACTTAACAAGCATTTGCGCTCTAGATAAATCACTTCTAATCTTCTTTGCACTATTAGGGCAAATAGCAACACATTTACCACAAAATATACAGCGGTCCTTAATAATTACTGCACTTCCATCCTTAATTTGGATTGCCTTTACAGGACAGCTTCTTACACATTTATAACAGTCACGGCAATATGTAGTCTCAGTATAAACAGGATAAACCATATTACTTAACCCCCAGTTCCTGCTTAAGAATATCCACAACACAATCTGGTGTTAGACCTGAATAATCCTTACCAGCTATTCTTAAATTTGGTCCCTCTTTGCATTTTCCAAGGCAGAGATGGCCAACAAGTTCTACTCTATCAGATAAACCACGCTCTGATAAAAACACTTCTATAGCCTGTAGGTTCTCACTATTTCCTCTTGCGAAACAACTTGAGCCCATACATAGCTCGATTGTGATATTCTTGTCCATCCTTAATTTACCTCAAGATAAAGCTTAACCTAGGAGTTATGGTTAGTCAATAAAATGGAATATTGCAAATAGATAACTTATTTTTTTGTAGTTTTATTGAGTTAAAATATTATTTAATTGTAAGAATATATAACCGTGTTCACATAAATTATGGACACGGTATATTAATTAGTAAATAAAAGATTATTAATTTAGCTCATCCTCTGCAGTTTCAAGCTTATTTTGCATTTTAACAGATAATACGGCGAGTGCTGTTGCTAAATCTGTTCTTTGTAGAGCAACCGATGATGGTACCTTTAAATCGATAGGGGCAAAATTCCAAATAGCCTTAATACCAAGTGAAATAATATCATCAGCAACCTTCTGAGCGACATTTGCAGGAAGCAATTACGATTCTATGCTCACGGATAAAATTTGGAAGCTCCTCAACAGATTGAATTGTTAAAGCTCCAACCTTTCGGCCAACCTTTGTTATATCGTTATCAAAGAGTCCAACCATGCTAAGACCATATGCTCTAAAGCCGTTGTAACCAGCTAGTGCAGAACCAAGGTTACCAGAACCAATAATAATTGCTTCGTTAGTGTTATCCCAACCTAACACATGATTAAGGATTTTTACGAGTGCTTTAATCTCAAAGCCAACCTTTGGCTTTCCCTCGATTCCTGTATATGAAATATCCTTTCTTACCTGAATAGGCTTTAAGCCAAGCTCATCTGCTAGAATTGTAGCAGAGATATATTCCTCACCCCTTTCATGAAATTGATGAAGAATTCTCAAGTATGAAGGAAATCTTTTAACTGTTGGAATCGGTAGAACAAGCGGCTTCTCCATTTATCAAATACCTCCTAACTCTAGTAATCACATCCATAGGGACAGATGCACCAGCACTTAATCCTATGTGTTTATAACGCAAAATCTCAGGAGTAATATCATCTACATCAGAGACTAGAAAGGCTGGTTTACCCTCCTCCTCTGCAATTTTTTTAAGTCCTTGAGAGTTTGCACTATGCTTATCTCCTATTATAACAATAGACTCACAGGTTTCACACAGTTTCTTTACAGCATCTCTTCTTCTTTGTGATGAATTACAAATATCTGAAAGAAAATTAACATCAAGTCCCCTTTCTTTAATAGCTTCTTTTAAATCACTAATAATACTTGATGAGTATGTTGTTTGAACTATAGCATCATACCTAATATTTCTTTCAAGTAAATCTAAATCACTGACTTGAGAGATTAATATAGAAGGCCTCTTTGCAAAGGCCATAGTAGAAATCGTCTCAGGATGATTTTTCTTACCAATAAATATCGTTTGATTATTTGTTTCGCCAATCAATTTTTGGTTTCTTAGAATAATTCTACAGGTTCCATCTACGACCTTAAAGCCCGCATCGATATATTGCTGCTTTAATGTGGGAGTAATTCCATGTGCGCAGATAAGAACTATACCCTTCTCATGGCCCTCAGGCCCTGAGATAGGGATTATTCCTTGTTCTGCAAGGTTATTAACTATCCACTTATTGTGGATTAATTCACCTGCTGTATAAAGCTTCTCACCCTTGTGGTTTTTAATTAACTCAACAGCAAGGTTTACAGATGCTTCAACACCCTTACAAAACCCAAAGATTGATGCAAGCTCAACATTCTTCATACGTAAGCATCCCCAATATGATAGCTCTCATCCTTCTTCTTTTCCTTAACCTTATTAATTGGATCAATCTTATGGAAAAGTCTCAGTAAAACTGGAGCAATAAAGTTAGAGGAATAGGTACCAACTAATACACCCCAAACGAGGTTAATTGCAAAGCCCTTAATCGCACCAGTTGTGAAGATAGCAAGAGGGATAACAGCAAAGAGTGTTGTTAAGCTAGTAATGATAGTTCTTGATAAGCTCTCTTTAATAGAAACTATGATAGTTCTATCAACATCATTACCCTTAACATATATTACATTCTCTCTAATTCTATCAAAGATTACTATTGTATTGTTTAATGAGTATCCAATTATAGTTAATACAGCTGCAATTGTAGTTGAGGAAACCTCTAATCTAAAGATTAAGATAAAAGCAAACATCATTAATACATCGTGAAGTAGTGCAATAATAGATGAAATTGCATATGAAAATCTAAATCTAACCCAAATATAAACAAGTATTAATGCAACTGCTATAACTACAGCCTTAATCGAGGAAGTAAATAGTGTTGATGAGAACTTAGGTCCAACGAAATCACTCTGAAGTGTTACTATTTCTTCAGGGGACGCAAGCTCTAAGAGTAAGCTCTTCATTTGGCTTTCAAGCTCTCTCTGAGTCTCTCCCTCATCGACCTTGACCTTAATTGAGAAAATCCCATCTGATTTATTTCCTGCAACCTGGACATTTAGCCCATTCATTGGAGAAAGTGCAGAGCGAATATCAGAAATTGATACATCATCACTATTAGTTGCGAAATTCACATGAAAAGGAGCTGAACTAAGTGTTACTGGGAAATTAGCACCAACTACGATGTCCTCCATATCTAGAGAGTCATTTTTAATATTAATGGTAATATTATTTATCTCTCCAAGGTAGCAAGCTGCATCATTTACAGTTTTATAGCTATTTGGGTCAACCTCATAAATAGTAGTATTTCCACTCTCCTTAATTGTTAGCTTTAAAACTCCCTGCTGAGCACTTAGATTTGCACTACCGTCTCCACTATATGAAATATCAAAGCCAACTGGTGCAATTTGAATTTGTTCAAATAAGCCAGATGAAAAATCGATACCAGTATTAAAGCCTAATGTGAATAGAACTACTAAGCCTGCAATAATAATTAATGCAGAAGGAAGCATAAACAGATATCTATACTTAATTAATTTATTCATCTTTTGCCTCCTTTAAATGAAATCATAAACCTCTTAGTATCCTCTTTAATAAACAAACTAAAGACTAAGTGGCTGAAATAAAGTGATGTAAATAGAGAGCTTGCAATACCAATAGCAAGTGTAATTGCAAAGCCCTTAACACTACTACTTCCAAGAGTTGATAGTACTAATGCAGCGATAATTGTAGTTACGTTAGAGTCCATAATAGTCCAGAAGGCTCTTTTAAAGCCACTTTCTAAGGCTGCATATGCACTCTTACCCTTTTTAAGCTCCTCTTTAATTCTTTCATAGATAATAACATTTGCATCAACAGCCATACCTAGAGTTAGGATTAATCCAGCTATAGAGGTAAGTGTTACTGTAAAGCTTAGTGCAGAAAGAAGAGAAACCATAATAAATAGATTTAATAGAAGTGCTATATCAGCAACTAATCCAGATAATGAGTAATATGCAATCATAAAGATTATAACAAGCATAAAACCAATAACTATTGCCATAAGACCTGTTTTAACTGCATCATCACCTAAAGTTGCACCAACACTAGTCATCGACACGATTTCAAGATCAATTGGGAAGGAGGCACTCTTTAAGGTAATTGCTAAGGCTTGAGCTTCCTTCTCTGTAAAGCCTGAAATCTGAACATTACTACTAATTGCATCATTAATTGTTGCAACACTTCTAACCTTTCCATCGAGAACTACAGCTAAAGGCTCTCCCTTATGCTTTGAGGTTAGCTCATAGAATAGACGTCCACCCTCACTTGAAAGTGTAAAGTTTACAACAGGACGATTAGTAACATTATCCTTACTCTGCTGAGAGGATTCTATGTAGGAACCATCTAGTGTAACTGTTGGATCTAAAACTACAAGGCTCTCTAAAACATCTAGTGAGTAATCATCACTCTTATAGTAGCCAAGCATAAGCTTTCCATTAGGAACTATTGATGGTGTTACTAGCTCACCATTTTCATCAAAGAAGCTATTTGGATCATTTTGGTATAGAGAATTTACCTTATTTGTTAAGGATGCATCTACTAAGCAGAAATATAAGCTACCCTTTCCCTGTAAAAAGGAGTTAACTCTTTCTGTATCTGCTTCGCCTGGGATTTCAATTAATATTTGGTTATCACCCTGCTTTCTGATATCAGGCTCACTAACACCATATTGGTCGATACGAGATGATAGAATCTCAATATCCTGAGATACTGCACTACTAATCTCTTCTGCAGATGGCGCGTGACCAAGCTTCTCTTCAAAGGCTGCAACATCTGCTTCAAGAAGCACAGATACACCACCCTTTAAATCTAGACCAAGTGATAATATTCTATTTTGAAGAGCCTTTGCATCCATTATCTCTTTTCGATAGTGGTTTTCAATTACACTATAAAGGTCACTCTTATTTTTAAAAGCACCCATAAGAGATGAAACATCCCAAGAGCTACTCTTATAGCCTCTATCCTTTGCTTCATCTATTAAATAGGAATACTCCTTAGGAATGGCAGCAGCCCCACCTAAGGCAAGCAAGGCATCACCATCCTCACTAGCTTTGGCTCTTGAGTAAGAACGAATTTGTTCCTTAGAACCTGTTGCAAGATTCTTCACATCCTCAGAAACAAAACAGTACCACTTTATACTAGGATAAAGTAGTACTGCTGATACGATAAGGACAAGAAGAACCAGAGCTATACGACCTGCATTCTTCATCACTTAATCCTTACTTTTCTTCTTTACTCTCAACAGCCTCTTCTGGCTTTGTCTCTTCAATAGCTTCAGCTTTCTTCTCAGCTTCCTTCTTCTTTGAAGGAGCACTCTTAACAGCATCCTTATTAACTACTGTTGATACAGCTGTCTTTAAGAACTCAATTCTTGCATTGTCATCGACCTTTAAAACAACGGTCTTTTCCTTAACTGCAACGACAGTACCGTGAATACCACCAATTGTAATTACCTTATCACCCTTCTTAAGGCTATCGATCATAGCTTGAGTTTCTTTATCTCTCTTTTTCTGTGGTCTAATAATTAGAAAATAGAAAATAAGAATGATAGCACCAAACATGATAAAAGTGGTCCACATTGAACCTGTAGTTGAATCCATAATAAAATCCTCTAATAAAAAAATTTTTCTTTAAAAAAATACCATCTATAACATATTGTCGTCAAGGTACGTTTTTTCTAATTACTCTTTAACAAAATGTAACATTACCTGTATTATACGCACAAACAAAGGCGTTTTGCAAAAGTGCATAACGCCTTTTTGTTGTGTAACGAATACCTCCAGCTGGGCTGGAGGTTAAAAAAGCTTTAGCTATACACAAATAAAAAATTCTCCAATAATGGAAGTGTTGCATTCCCAAATAGCACCACTACCAATAAAGGAGAATAAAAATGGATGAGGAAAGTTTAGCTCATACCAAATGGAATTGTAAATACCACATAGTATTTGCACCGAAGTACAGACGACTAGTAATATATGGAAGACTCAAAATAGAGATAGGAAAAATATTAAGAGAGTTATGTACAAGGAAAGGGGTAGAAATAGTTGAGGCGGAATGTTGCCCCGATTATATACACATGCTAGTATAGATTCCGCCGAAACTAAGCGTGTCAGCATTCATGGGGTACCTAAAAGGGAAGAGTAGCCTAATGATATTCGATAGGTTTGCGAATCTAAAGTACAAGTATGGGAACCGATAATTCTGGTGCAGAGGATTTTATGTAGACACGGTAGGAAGGAATAAAGCGGCAATAGAAAAGTACATCCGAAACCAGCTAGTTGAGGACAAATTGTCCGAGCAGCTGATGATGGATGAGCTTTTCGATCCATTTACAGGAGAGCCAAATAAAGGCAATAAAAATAAGAAATAAAATCTGGTGGAAGAAAAATTCCAACATTAACATAAGACCAGAGCTGCTTTAGCAGCAGCCTGTAAAGATGGTGCGAAAGGAAGTGCAATTCAGGGCGCAGTCAGCGCCAGCCGGTAGAAAAGGGTTGCACCCGCAGTACAAACTACCGGCTGAGCCGGTAGTTTTGATTGATGATCTAAAAGCTAATAATTATACTTTTCCATCCTTTTTATAATCTTCAACTAAGCTGATAAACTCTTCTTTAGAAACACTACATTCCTTAGCTGCTCTATCAAGAGTAAGAACATTAGAGAGATACATTTTAATATATGCTTCATGTAAGCCATTTAACCTTCCATTATCTAAAACCATTTGAGAATAATTACACATAGCCTCTCCTTCATTTATCGCTTCTATCGAAAGCTTATATTTTTCTCTTAATACCTTTTCCTTTTCTACTTTGTCATACTCTGTTGAAAACA
>NZ_VUNN01000031.1 GCF_009695635.1 Bullifex porci | reverse complement strand
GGAGGTTCTCTCTGTTTTTATTTCCTTATCTTATAACAAGTTAATTATAGTATATTCCACCTAAAATGACAATAAAAAAGGACTGTGCACGAGTCCTTAATTTATTTTATTTCGTGCAACAGCCCCTATTATTTTATACAAGTACTAAGCCAGCCTTAAATAAGAAATAGAATATTCCCATTCTAATTATTCTTACAAAGCATGCTGGAATTACCTTCTTACTCTCAAGCTTCATTACACCAGAAGCAATACATACAGTTGAAAAAGGTATTGGCAATAGCGCTGCTAAAATAACAAAAACAACTCCATATTTTGCTATATACCTACCCCATTTTTCCTTTGCTTTATTACTGATTTTTGCAACAAATGAAATATGGTTTAATAATCTTCCAATATAAAAGCCAGTAACACCACCAAGTGCTGAAGCAACTCCAATAATAGGAACTATCTCATACCAAGGCATTCCTGCAACTATTGGAAATACAAAATCTGGTGATAGCGGTAAGATCAGTAAATCAACGATGTAGACATATAAAAATATTCCTAAAAGTCCGAAGTTCTCATCTACATAGTTAATTATCCAATTATAGTTATCAACACCAATGTATTTAACTACCGTAAAAAAACCGACAAAAATTAAAATTAGTGGAATAAAACCAATAATTAAAATCCTTGCCCAAGGTAGATGCACATCGTTTTCTTTCTCTTCTTTCAAATAAGTATCTCCTTAATGGACTTAAGTAATTCCTCCTCAGGTATTGAACAAACACCTTGATAAAGAGGAGCTCTACCACCGCCCTTTAATCCAAGCTCCTTAAATTTAGCTTTTATACAACTAAACCTACTCTCAGAGCCATAATATAACCATTGAAGACGATTATCATCAATGTGGGTTATAAAAAATTCTCCACTTTTTAAGCTTGGAACGAAGGATGCTAATGAATATGTAGTTGAAAAAAACCTCTCATTACAGTTTTTTAATTCTTCTAATGCAGCCTTTTCTTCTAATAATCTAAGCTTAAGCTTCAAGCTCTTTAGCTCCTCAGCTTGCTTTTGAACAGCTGAAGAAACCTTATCCTCAGGAGCTGATAGCTGAGCAGAAATAGTCTTTATACTCTCACTATCTCTTCTTCTTTTAGCTATTGCTCTATTTCCTGTTCTCCAAATGGTTCTTACATGTCCTCTAATCATCTCAGAGCCTGCATAGCTAAGCTCCATTATCTCACCCGTAGAAGAAACATGAAGACCACCACAAGCAATAACATCTACATCCTCAATAAAGACTAAACGAACATCGCCCTCAACCTTTATCGATCGTCTTAAGCCAAGAGCCTCAGCCTCGCTATGGCTCATCTCCTTATAGTAAATCCTATGGTTTTCACATATTGCTTTAATAGCATCATATTCAACACTTAATAGAGTTTCATCACTTATAAAGGAGGAGTCTGTTTCAATAGTTAGAATATCCTCTCCTTGATGAACAGAAACTGTACCAATGTTGTATTTATTGAATAAAATTCCAGAAAGAAGGTGCTGAGCACTATGCTGCTGCATGTAATCATAGCGATGAGCCCAATCGATATTTAAGGTAACACTATCACCAACCTTAAAGCTCGAAGGATTAGCTATAACATGAACGATTTCATCATTCTCATGGATAGTATCTGTGTACACTATTCCATTAATAGTACCTCTATCCCCAGGCTGTCCTCCACCCTCAGGATAGCTGATAGTTCGGTCTAATATTAATCCCTTATTTGTTATACCTGCTATTTTAGCGTCGATAGTCTTTAAATATGGTTCTACGTAATAATACTTTTCACTCATTTTCTTTTCTCCTCACCAACCATTCTTGCTACTGGAAGGTGGATGTGGTAGTGCATAGCACAAAGGCGTAGTACTGTAATAAATACCATTGTAATAGTAAAGTTTATAGGCTCCTGGACATTTAATTTATTTAAGATAACAAATATAACAGCACCTATAATTGAAGCTGAAGCATAAAAATCACTAGTAAGGACTGCAGGGACTTCCTTTGAAAAGACATCTCTTAAAACTCCACCACCTACAGCTCCGATAACACCAGCAAATATTTGTCCTACAGGTCCAATACCCAAGGACATTGCTTTCTCAGCTCCAAGAGCTGTAAAAACTCCAAGTCCAATTGCATCGCAAATAAGAATTATCCTCCATCTACCTACTATCCAAGGAGCGAGAAAGAATACAAAAACTCCTGTAATAATACATGCAACAAGGTATGAAGTATTTAAGAAGGAGGCTACAGGGGTTGCTCCTATTAAACAATCACGAACCATACCGCCAGCACATCCAACTGTAATTGCAAATACAATTACACCTAAAAAATCTAAACGGTTTCTAACACCCTTAACAGCACCTGTAATTGCAAATATTACAGTACCAAAAATATCTAATACATAAATCCATTCGCTATGCATAACTAAAGATTAATCACTTATTGAGTAATATTCCACACTCATTTTTACTTTTTTTATCAAACTAAATAGTAGTGTTAGTTATCTTTGACTTTTTCTTAAAATCATATATCTTTGTCTCTGGAGGCTTAAAAGTGGCAAAGATAAGATCCGCATGGGAAATTGCTTTAGAGAAAACAGAAAATATAACTATTGATAGAGAAAAGCTTAAAAAGGATGAAAATATCAAAAAAGCACGTATTTTAATCGGTGCTTATTTAAATGATGATGAAAATGATGGCTCATCCCTAGCAGATGAGTTAAAGCAAATCGATGATGAGGCTGCAGTAAAGACAGCTCTTAAGCTATCAGCTATTCAAAATCTAACTCTTCCTTCTGACACTGTATTAACAGACAGATATGAAAGAATAGCTAATATAATTGCTATAGCGTGTGGTAATAATCCTAATATTATGGAGCTAACAGGCCAAATAATAAGCTTTGTTAAGCAATTCCCTGAACATAGAAAACAGCTAGTAGACCAGCTAAAGGAGCAGTTTGCACCAATGCTTGAGCAAAAGGCTGCCCAGCTGAAGGCACAATATGGACAGGAGGTCCCTGTATCTCTTGAGAATGATCCAGAGTTCTTAAAGATTGCAAACACTCAGCTTGAGAAGCTTCAAAAGCAATATGATGAAACTCTAGCTGGGGCAAAGGCCCAGCTAGAAGCTGCTCTAAGTTAAGCTAAGGGGATGAGAAATCATCCCTTTTTTAATTCTTTACTAATTTTAATTAGAAGATAAACAGAAATAATAAAAGTAATTAAGTCTGAAATAGGCATAGAATAAAGAACACCATCAAGCTTAAAGAAAATAGGGAGTAAAAGTGCAAAGTCTACACCAAATACTACCTCTCTTACCATTGATAATATAGTTGACTCTAAAACCTTACCCATACCCTGTAAGAAGATAAAGGTTGCTTTATTAATACATGCTAAAATTATTAATGCTAGATAAATTCTAAATGCCTTTTCTGCATATAGTGTATAGTAAATACTCTCTGATGAAGCACCAAATATAGAGATAAGCTGATCAGGAAAAAACTCAACTAATATAAATGAAACTAGTCCTACAACAAATTCACTAATTAGTAGTAGCTTTAATAAATCTCTTACTCTTTTCTTATAGCCAGAACCAATATTAAAGCCAACTATTGGAATACAGCCAGCACTTAAGCCTACTACTATTGAAATAACTATTTGGAAGAACTTCATTACAATACCTAAAACAGCCATAGGTATTTGAGTAAGCTCAGGAGAAGAGAATATTGGATCAATAACACTATATTTCATTATCATGTTATTTATTGCCATCATAGCAAGTACTAATAAGATCTGAGACAAAAAGCTTGTTAAGCCCGCTTTTAATGTTGTTATAGCTTCATGAGCATCAATAATTAAATCCTTTAATCCTATTGATAGGTTTTTCATTTTACAAATATAAATTAAGGATAAAACTGCTGTTATGAATTGTCCTATTACAGTTGCAATAGCAGCACCCATCATACCCCACTTAAAAATGTAAATGAAAATTGGGTCTAAAATGATATTTGTTATTGCACCAATCAATATTGCTATCATCGCAAATCGAGGATTACCATCTGCTCTAATAATTGGGTTAGCAGCCTGACCAAACATATAAAAAGGAATTCCAAGAGCTATATAAAATAGATATTCCTTTGCATAAAGATATGTTTTTTCATTTACACTCCCTCCAAACATAACAACTAGTCCATCTTGGAAAACAATGTAAATTATCATTAAAATAATTGAACTTATTATTGTTACAGATATAGCACTTCCAACACTTTTTAATGCTTTATTTTTCTCATTTAGTCCAAGCAATCTACTAGCATATGCACATGCACCATCACCACACATTACTGCAATTGCTAAGGCGCCTACAGTAAGAGGAAAAATTGCTGTATTTGCTGCATTACCATAGGAACCTAGATAGGTTGCATTTGCTATAAATATTTGGTCTACAATATTATATAAAGCACCTACCAAAAGAGAAATTACACAAGGAAGTCCATATCGGACGATAAGCACACCGACTCTTTCTCTTCCTAAATCCTGAATTGAATTATCCATTACAACCTCTTAAACAAAAAAAAATTGCCCCTCAGAGCAACTGGACTTACTCTGATGAGGCACGTTGTAACTTAATATTTACACCAAAAACCTTTTTTGGTCAAAAAGGATTGCAAAAAAAGATCCCTTGTTTCCAAGGGACCCTTAGTTTGAGAATAAAATCTATTAGTTATTAGCCTTCCATGTTTCCCAAGCCTTCTGTACTCTAGCTGCGCCCTGAGCAGGTGTGCAAGCACCAAGTCCGATTTCCTGGAGAACAACGTTGATCTCATTGTAAACATCTGAATGGAGAACACCGTCGATAACTGGAGTAGTTGTATAACTATTATAGAATGCAGATCTCTTAGCTACGAATGGCTCAAGACCCTTTTCGTCAATAAGCTTGTTAACATCTACATTGAGATTTGATGGGAATGAAGCACCAGTCTCAAGTCTATAAGTCTGTACATATTCACCCTCTAAGAACTTAATGAGTTCCCATGCAGCTGCTTCTTCCTTGGAACCAGCTACGAGGTTAGCTGACATACCCCAACCTGTACCAACAACACCAGAAACTGTGTCATGAACAACTTCACCAGGGATTACTGGGAAAGCCATCATTTCGAAGTTAGCCTGCTGATCTGCTGGAGAAATAAGAGCCTGACCAGTTGTGATATCTGTCTGGAATGCTGCTGCTGACCAGTCACCATCAATGTAGAATGCTGCCTTACCATTAGCAAAGTCACCACGGTTAGAACCATAACCAATCTGGAGAGTATTGCGGTTAATTACGTTGCTTGAATAGATGTCATCAACTAATTCAAGAGACTTAACGAACCAAGCATCTGTGAAATTAATCTCACCTGCTGCGAGCTTTTCATACCAATCTGCGCCACCAAGACGACCAACGATTGTTGAGAAGAGACATGACTGCATTACCCATGAGTCCATGTTAGCCATACCGACAACTTCGATACCCTTAGCGTTTAGAACAGGTACCATTGCCTTAAGCTCTTCATATGTCTTAGGGATAGAAAGTCCATTTTCCTTTAATACCTTAGTGTTAACAAACATCATGTGAGAAGCTGTTAAACCGTTAGGAAGCTCTGCAAGATATCCTGCTGTCTGAGGAACGAGACAAGCTGGGTTGTAGGAGCTTACAAGACCATCCTTCTCGAGGAAAGGCATAAGGTCTTTTACTGAGTGAGTTGTCTGGAGAGAAGTAGATCTTCCACCTGGCCACATATAAATTACATCAGGAAGGTTGCCAGAAGCTACATATGCTTCAACTTTTTGGTGGAAAGGTTCATTGAAGAGATCTTCTCTAATAACTGTAATTTCAGGATGGAGCTCTGCGAACTTATCCCATACCATTGAAATTTCATTCATACTATTTGGCTCTGACATATCGATGTAGTTCATTACACGGATAGTTGTTGTGCCAGAATTCTCTGAAGAACCGTTTGCGAATACCATAGCCATACCCATAGCTAAGACTAAGCATACAGTTAAAATTTTTCTAAGTCTTGTCATTATTACCTCCTTATGACAGACAACCTCAATGTGAGGATTATTAGCGTACGATTAGTTCATTCACTGAACTAACTATAGTCTACAATGGGTTTTTATATCTGTCAAATTAAAAATTTACTTTTTGACTAAAGAAATAAAAATTTTACAATTCATCTCCTATAACAAAAAAAGCAGGAAGAAATTCCTCCTGCTATGTTTAAGTATTAAAAGTATTTAACCCTTTACAGCACCAGCTGCAACACCCTTTGTTATCTCCTTTCTGAAAACGAGATAGAATAGTAGCATAGGGATTAAGCCAATGACGAGAGCAGCAAACTGCTTACCAAAGTCAGATGAGAGTGCACCCGCAAATTTCTGTACACCAACTGGTAAAGACTTATATTTATCATTACTTGTTAAAATGTTGATAAGCATAAATTCATTCCAGGTTCCTGTTACAGACAAAATAGCTAAGGTTGTTGCTACAGGCTTACCCATAGGGAAAATAATTGATGTAAAGATTTTTCCATATCTTGCACCATCGATTCTTGCAGACTCTACTAATGCAGATGGAATACTCCTAATGTACTCGGTTGCGAGATATACACCCATCGGCATACCAATACCAATATAAGGGATTAATACACCAATTCTTGTATCATAAAGTCCCATCCAGTTAATAACTAGGAAAAGAGGAACCATGATAGACTGTAGTGTCATCAAAATACCAATTACATATGAGCCATATAAGCCCTTAGTAGTCTTAGTATTAGGTCTAATCTTTGCAAATGCAAATCCAGACATAAAGCTAAATATGATTACAACAATTGTAGTAACTGCAGTATAAAGAACTGAGTTAAAGATTAATATTGGGAACTTACCACGTGTCCAAGCATCAACATAGTTGATTACTGTTGGCTTAAACTTAGTAATAGAGCCATCTGCATTTAATCTTTCAACTGTTCCAGGTAGACCAAGCTTATTTAATTGGAACTCAGTAGTTGTCTTAAAGCTATTGAGAGAAAGCCAAATTAGAGGGTAGATGGCAAGTACTGTAAAAACAATAAGTATTGCATATACAATTACCATACCTAGATGTGATTTCCAGCTTTTATCCTTAATATTTGCCATTATTCCTTACCTCCAAATTTCTTTTCAACAATCTTTGTGATTGCAATAAAGAAGAAGCTAATGATGATCATTACTGTTGAAATAGCATTTGCTAATGGATAGTTTGGAGCACCCTTGAATGCTTTATTAAACATGTACGTAGCAAGTACACTAGTTCTTTCAGCAGGACCACCAGCGGTCATAACGTAAATTAAGTCAAAGCTCTTTAAGGAACCAGATATAGCAAGAATTGCACTAGTTACAATTACACCAGAGAGAGCAGGAAGGATTATCTTAGAAAGTACCTGCATCTCACTTGCTCCATCAATCTTTGCAGCCTCAATGATTGATGTATCAATTTTTTGGAGGTTTGCAGTAAAGATAATAAAGTATGTACCAGTATACATCCAAAGAATAACAAACAATACTTTTATCATTGGATGACTAGATACTGTTGGCTCGTAAGCAGGGTTGAAGATTCTAACTAAATCAACAAATGCACCATTTGGAGCAAAGAAGCTCTTCCATAGAATACCAATAACTACAGTAGAAATTACACATGGTAAATATATGATTGTTTGGAAGAAATCTCTAAACTTAACCATACCTCTGTGTAATAGATAAGCCATTAAGAATCCAAGTGGAATTTGGCCAAATACAGAAATAAATACTATTAGTAGGTTATTCTTCAATGCAAGATAGAAATATTGGTCCGCGAACATAACCTTATAGGCCTTAAAGCCCATAATCTTTAGTGGGTTACGAACATTACCAAATAAAGCTCCACCTGCATAGTTACTTATACTCAAGAACAATGAGAACACAGTTGGGAAGGCCATAACTACGAAGTACATAATAAAGCCTGGTAGAATGAACAACCAATATGCCCTCAGCTCTTCTCCTTTAGAGCTCATCCCCTTTTTCTTTTTTACAGCCACATCCTTTTCTGCCATAAAAAACTCCTCCTTTTATTTTATCCTATTACCAAACTTGTCTCTTAGCAAACAAAATAAGCTCATCCCAAGTAGGGATATCATTCTTCTCATTTAGCTCTGGAACACTAAATAGCTTCGCTAAAAACATCATGGCAGCCCCCTTCGCTCCAACCATGTCATTTTCATAATCAAAAACTAATTTAGTACCCGCAAATTCGAGTGCATCAAATAGAGTTGGTGTTACCTCTTTTATTGTTTGTAATATTTTCTCCTTATTTGAAAATGGCTTACCATGCAAAATCATAGACTTAAAATCCATCATTGATAGCATTGGTACAAAGGAAATCATGGTATCTGCAAACCATTTCTTATACGCTTCCTCATCATCTATAGTCCTCTTCAAAAGTTCTAAAGGAAGACCATTTTGAGTCTCATTTCCCTTATACCAGGAGACAGAGCAAAACTCACCTGCCTTATAGTGAGAGCCATGATAAACCTTACCATTAATTACTATTCCAATACCAAGACCAATTCCTATTCTATCATTTGATACATTAGTATCCTCATGGTAGTCTCCTACAAGGACTATTGCATTTTCTTCCTTATGCTCTTCATATTTTACAAGGTCCCACCAGGCAGCACAGTTTGCATCATTATCAACATATATAGGATAGTCGTATTTTGATTTAACGTAATTCTTTAAATTAAATTTCTCAATTTTAAATGGATTTGAATATATTATTTCTCCTGTTTCATTATTAATAACACCTGGAATTGAGAAACAAATAGCTAGGACAGGAGTTTTTACACACTCTCTATGCATTGAAAATGCTATATCGAGTATATTCCATATCATATCTTCTAGCGATATATCACCTAAGCTACCCTTTTCCTCACAGAGTGTTTTTCCTGAGAATGAGAGAATTGCTATTCTATAGTGTGATGGTTGAATATCTATTCCCATTACACATCCAAAGCTATCATTTAGACTTAATAGAATAGGCTTTCGGCCTCCTTGAGAAGGAGATTTAGAGGTCTCACCCTCAAGGACAACACCAGATTCAAGCAAAAAGGAGATTATATTTGTTACAGTGGAACGATATAGATGCAAGGATCTAGATATATCAACACGAGAGACCTCACCCTTTAACCAAATTGCCTCTGTTACCAATGCTGTATTAGCATTTTTTTGGAAAATATTATTGTTTATAGGCATGAGTCCTCCTAGGAATGTTTGTTCACTGTACAAACGTAGTATCGATTGAAAAACCCAATCTGTCAAGAAAATATTAAGATTGTACAAAGACTGAACAAATTCTTTGACAAATACATAAAACCCCTATAAGCTATCTATAAAAGGAAGGTATTATGAGTTTAGATTTTTCAAAGAATTTCCTATTTGGCTGTGCAACTGCTTCCTATCAGGTTGAGGGTGCAAGCTTTGAGGATGGCAGAAAGCCTTGTATTTGGGATACCTTTGCTTCAATACCAGGTAAGGTTTATTGCGGTGATGATGGAAAGGTCTCAGTTGACCAATATCATAGATACAAAGAAGATATCGAGCTAATGGATAAATTAGGTATCCAAGCATATCGATTCTCTATAGCTTGGCCAAGAATAATCCCTAATGGTCGTGGAGAGGTAAATCCTAAGGGTATAGCTTACTATAGAAATCTTTGTGAGGAGCTTCATAAAAGAGGTATAAAGGCATATGCTACAATTTACCATTGGGATCTTCCACAAACCTTGCAAGATGAAGGTGGCTGGACAAATAGACAAATTGCATATGATTATCTTGAGTACGCAAAGGCATGCTTTGATAATCTGAATGATGTTGTAGATTCCTGGATTACAATTAATGAGCCATTTTGTATTACTTGGTTAAGCTATCTATATGGAGCACATGCTCCTGGATATCAGGATATGAGCCTTGCAGTAAAGGCAGTTCACCATGTTAATCTTGCACATGGACTTGCAATGAAGTACTACAGAGATAAGGGATATACAGCTCCTATTGGAATTACTGTTAATCCTCAAACACCTAGACCTGCTACAAGAAAAGAAAGTGATATCGAAGCAGCTTTACTCTCTAGAGCTCTAGAAACAGAGGTTTTCTTAGGCCCATATACAGGAAAAGGCTATCCACAAATATTAACAGATAAGCTTGGCATCACCTTCCCTATTGAAGATGGTGACTTAGAGCTTATCAGTGCTAAGGTTGATTTCTTTGGTATTAACTACTACAACGAGTACCCAGTCTCGGCAGATGAAAGTAATCCTTTAGGATTTGCTCAGCAGCCATTTTGGGAGAGAAAAACTAATATTGGTTGGCCATGTGATAGCGAAGGACTATTTAGACAATTAAAGTGGCTTGATGAATATACAAATCATACTCCACTTTATATTACAGAAAATGGTTCATGCGAGGATGATAAGCTTACTCTTGATAACAGAGTACACGATAAGGAAAGAATAAATTATCTTTATAACCATCTAGAGGCCTGCTCAGATGCAATTAAGGCTGGTGTTGATTTAAGAGGATACTTTGTTTGGTCCTTTATCGATAACTATGAGTGGACAGAGGGATATTCTAAGAGATTTGGAATTGTATATGCTGATTACAAGACGCTTAAGCGTTATCCGAAGGACAGTGCTTACTTCTATCGTGATGTAATTGCTGGATATGGGAAAATCGATAGATAGCTTAAGATAAAATAAAAATCTTCAAATAGGTAACACTATCTGAAGATTTTTTTTATTAGTCTAGTAATATTTCTTCAAAGACATCAACGAGCGGCTGATAATCACCATCTATAGCAGCAATTGATCCCTCTAGCATTCTATCTGGATCAGCTTCAGACCAATCTACATCATGTCCTGCCTGCTTTATCAGCTCATAGAAGAAGAATCTTATTACTCTACCATTACCCTCTCTAAATGGGTGTAAGGCTTCACTTTCGCCCATATAGAAGGCAAGATCGTTAATAAAATCATCTCTATCATTTTGATTCTTCAAAAAGTTATCATTACTTAATTTCTGGAAAATCTCTTCTGCCATTTTCATTATCTGACTTGGATGACAAAATTCCTTACTTTTTGAGGCCTGAGTATTTCTAATTTCACCTGCAGAAGGATAAATATCACCAAAGAGATTACTGTGTATCGCTTGAAGATAGGAAAAAGATAGGTGCATCTTTAATGGATTAGCAAATAGCTCTGCAGTTCTAACATTTACAAAATATCTCTCTGCAGCTCTTAATACTTCTCTGTTTTTAATATTAAAGTAGTTTACTAGACACTTAGTACCTTCATAGAGTGATTGCTCATCCTCTACAGCCTCATAATTTGTATCTAGTCCATTATTATCAATGTAAGCTCTGATAGCGCCTTCAGCACTAGCATCACCATTTAAGATATCACGTAATATCTCTTCATCACCGTCGGACAGTGAAAAACCTTCCAGCTCACTTGTAAACCGGATATAGTCTAAGCACCGGCTAACTTCATCGTTTCTCATCAATCAAAACCTCTTGAGAGTATTCAGTATACTTTTCCTTCTTTCCTTTTACTAGCTCTACAGGGTATTTTGCTGCATTGCTTTTTAATTTTGAAGTAATAATATCCTCAATATCATACCCCATAATTGAAGCAAACTGAATACAATAGATTAGGATATCAGCAAGCTCTTCCTTCAACTCATTTGGATATTTCTTTACACTCTCTTCACTACTCTTCCATTGGAAAAGCTCTAAAAGTTCACTTGCTTCCAAGGAGATAGAAATTGCAAGATCCTTAGGATTATGAAATTTTTTCCAATCTCGTTGTTCTACAAATTCTTCAATTTGACTTACTATATCCCCAACCATACTCATTTAATATACTTGTTCAATGACACTACGTCAATAAAATCATGGAGGCCCGAAGGCCTCCTGTTAAACAATATAAATACTTTGTTAGAATACTAATGACATATAAATTCTGCCATCAATATCATGCATGTTATTACTGCTTGTTTTATTCATGAGGTATGCATAGTTAACATCAAGACCCATACCGAAGTGCTTTGTAAAGTCAAATCTAATACCAGCACTTGCCATTGGTGCAAGAGTAATACCTACATCCTTACCTAAGAGCTTCCAGTTACCAAGGATATTATCTGGTGAGAGATGTCCACTAAAGATAAATCTAGCACCACCACTTAAGTGAGTTGTTACCTTGCCAGTGTTAAATGATAATCCAAGAAGTGCTTCAGCATAACAATCCTTAGCATAGCTTGAGAGTGAGAATACATTACTGAAAGACTTAAATAATACATCATACTTAGCAAAGCGAAGATCAATACCACCATTAAGCTGGAGTGAAAGTCCTACTGTCTTATTAAAGGAAATGAAGTTTTCAAAGCCAAGACCAAAGCCAAGCTTAAACTCATTACCAATATCCTTAAAGTTTTGTGTAACAACACCTGCACCACCACCAATAGACATTGTGAATCTAAATGGTGCCTTTGTCTTCTTAACTGCTGGAACCTCAATAGGCTCTACAACAACCTCTGTAACAGGAGCTACTTCTTCTACAACAGGTGCTTCAACAACTACTGGAGCTTCCTCAACTGGAGTAGCAGGAGCTTCTTCTACTACAGCAACTTCCTCTACAACAGGTGCTTCTACCTTAACCTCTTCTGCCTTAGGAGCCAATAGCTCGTTAATGAAATTAAAGAGATCAGAGATAACAAGAGAACCAACATACTCTACATCTTCATAGCTAACACCCTCAGGAAGAGTAATGACTGCCTTGCCATCACCCTTGAGATCATAAATTACGCCATCAAAGTATTTAGCATTATTAGCTGAAGTATATGCGATAAATTGTGAAACCTCTTCGTCTGTTACAAATGAAGGATATGTAATATCTATAGTTCCTGGAACAAACTTCCATGAAAGAGGATATCCATATACAGAAATTGCACCATAAACTGGTTCAACTACAGCTGGTTCTTCAACAACAGGCTCTTCAATAACTGTAGTCTCTACTGAAATTGGTTCCTCAACTGCTTCTAATTCCCACTTAGGCTCCTCTAATACTGGTTCCTTTGGAACAACAGGTGCTGAAGTTGCCATTGCTGAAGCAGACCAATAAATACCATCATAAGACTGCTGTAGATACAGGGTATAAGAAGATGATCCATCTAGATTTTGTACGCTGTAATTTGTTACTTCACTAGTAACTACAGTCCAACCTGTAGGATCCTCACCATCAACTTGATATCTAAAGTATTGAACATCAGGATCAGCTAATAGCCACTCCCAAGTAACTGCAATCTTAGCTGCAAATACTGGAGTTACAATAAGAAATAAAGCTGCAATTAATAATACAAGCTTCTTGGTCTTCATAAAAACCTCCTAGGAAAACATTCCTCGTCAATTAATAAATTATAATAAGTTATGCCAATTTAGGGCAAGCATATTTTCTTCTATACGAGAAAAACACCCTATTTAATTTTTTGTAACATTACTTGGGTTTGAGAAAGATTATTTTTTTCTATACTATATGCATATGGATAATATAACAAAAGTAGCTGTATTTTGTGGGTCTTCCTTTGGAAATGATGATAGCTTTAAATTAATATCTCATAGCTTTGGTGCTTTATTAGCAGAAAACAGCCTTACACTTGTTTATGGTGGAGGCTATAGAGGCTTAATGGGAAGTGTCGCTCAAGGTGTAAAGGATAATAACGGACATGTTATTGGTGTTCTCCCTGAAATCTTTGATAACGATATGGTTAAGTTAAAAAGTGTTGAGGATGAGTTAATTATCAAAAAGGATATGCATGAAAGGAAAAAGCAAATCTATGATTTAGCCGATGCATTTATTATCCTTCCAGGAGGAATTGGAACCTTTGATGAGTTTTTTAAAATATTTACCTGGAAACAAATTGGATACCATAATAAAAATATTGCAATTTACAATATTAATGGTTTTTTCAATACTCTAATTAGCTTTTTAAAAGAATGTGTTGATAAAGGCTTTTTATCGAATAAGGTTTTTGATTCCTTGATAATATCAGAGGATGCAAATCAAATAATTAAAGACATTAAGGAAAAGAAAGTTATACTACCATCAAAGATATGAATAAGAGAAAAATAATAGACTATTTATATGTAATGATTGGCTCAGCAATTACTGGCTTAGGTATTTCATTATTTACTAACCCTGCGCAAATTGCTCCAGGAGGAGTATCGGGTATTGCAACAATTCTATACCATGTTTTTGGTTTTGATGTTGGCCTTACTATTTTTATACTCTCTATTCCTATATTTATTATCGGTATAAAGCTATTTGGGAAACGCTATGGGCTGATGTCTCTATTCGGAACCTTTTCACTATCATTCTTTACATCTCTATGGTGTAAGGTATTTGGTTATAATGGCATCCTTGATTACACAAAGGATATGAGTATTTGGTTAAGCTGTCTCTATGGCGGTGTGCTATGTGGATGTGGAATTGGAATAGTATTAAAGTCAGGTAGTAATACTGGTGGTACAGATATTATTGCATTAATATTGTCAAAATATACTCATATTCCAACAGGAACCTCTCTACTAATAGTCGATGGAATAATAATTGCAATCTCTGCATTTGTTTTTAGCATTGAGAGTGCATTATATGCAGTAATAGTAAGCTATATTATTTCATTAGTCATAAATAAGATTGTAATCACAATGGGAACAGGATATGCAAAAACAGCATTTATTATCTCTGACTCCCTTGAAGATATTGGCAAATTCATAATACATAATATGGATCGTTCTGGAACAATTGTTAAAGCTAAGGGATTATATTCTAACCAAGAAAAACCTATTTTAATGGTTGTTCTTCCAAACTACAGTATTTCACGATTAGTTCAATTTGTTCATGAGGTTGATCCCAATGCATTCATGACAATTCTTGATACACACCAAGTATTAGGAGAAGGCTTTACACCAATAGAAAAGCTAGTAAATATTAATGAAAATGATGTCACCTCTAAATAAGGCTGAATAGGAGCCTTCTGCTTGAAAATAATCTTTCAAGCAGGTTGGTAAAGGAGGCTATCAAAGTATGATAAAAGAATTAATGCGTGCATCCTAGCCTCATCTTCAATAGAATAATCTATTTATTTCTATATATAATATATAATTATTTTCTTTTTAATATTATTTTTAATTTTTAAACACATTTATTACACTTATTTTTCATATTAAAATTGCTTGCATTACGGCAAAAACAAGGTAAAATCTAATTTGATTAAATATTTTTCATATAGTCAAAAAAAGGAGGACAAAATGAAAAAAACTTTATTAATTGCTCTTGTAGTGCTTTTTGCAATGACAAGTGTATTTGCTAATGGTAGCGCTGAAGCTACTGGCGTTACTCTTAATAAGGATAAGCCACTCGTATTCTTTAACAGACAGCCATCAGACCCAACAACTGGCGCAATTGATATGGCTTCAATGAACTGGAATGACAAAACTTACTATGTAGGTTTCGATGCTGCAGCAGGTGGTGCTGTTCAGGGTCAGCTCATTACAGATTATCTTGCAAAAGCAGATCCAGCTAAGATCGATAGAAACGGTGATGGAGTTATCGGTTATGTACTCTGCATTGGTGACGTAGGACACAACGACTCTAAGGCAAGAACAGAAGGTATCAGAAAAGCTCTTGGTACATGGAATGGTTCAACAGATCCTACTAACAGCAAGGAAGGTTCAGTAGTAGTTGGCGGAAAGACTTTCAAGGTAGTTGAACTTGAAGGTAAGGCAATGACTGGTACAGATGGTTCTACATGGAACGCAAACGCTGCAACTGAAGCAATGGGCGGATGGGCAACAAAGTTCGGTACACAGATTGATATGGTAGTTTCTAACAACGATGGTATGGCAATGGGTTGTCTCCAAGCTTCTAACTATCCAGCAGGTGTTCCAATCTTTGGTTACGATGCAAACGCAGATGCAATTGAAGCTATTGGCGCAGGCAAGCTTTCAGGTACAGTATCTCAGAACGTAGACGCTCAGGCTACAGCTACTCTCCAGGTTCTTAGAAACCTCCTCGATGGCCTCACAGGTTCAGACGTTTATACAAAGGGTATCACAGAGCCAGATCAGTATGGCAACCAGATTTCAGCTCCTGTAGCTTACTGGGCAGACCAGAAGGCAGTTATGGCAGCTAACTCAGGTGTTAACTCTGGCAACTGGAAGCAGTACACAGCAGGTACAAGAGATGCAGGTGTTAAGCAGTCAACAGCTCCAGCTAAGAAAGTACTCTTAACAATCTATAACGCAGGTGATAACTTCCTTTCATCTTCATATATCCCAGCTCTCCAGTACTATGCTCCACTTCTCAACATCAACCTTACAATCGTACAGGGTGATGGACAGAACGAGTCATCATGTCTCGATAAGTTCACTAACTTGTCTAACTTTGATGCTTATGCAATCAACATGGTTAAGACAAACTCAGCTTCTAACTACTTAGACTTACTCAAGTACTGATAGTTTATAAAAAGCATAATTGATTAATAGCATGTAGGGATTCTTTCTCTACATGCTTATTTGAATATGGATGTGGATTTAACCACTATAATTAGCAACACAAGAAGAAGATATGGATAACGTTATACTAGAAATTAAGAATTTATCTAAGTCTTTTGCTAAAAACAAAGTACTTGATGGTATCAATCTAACCTTAAAGAAAGGCTCTGTTCTTGGTCTAATGGGTGAAAATGGTGCTGGAAAGTCTACCATGATGAAATGTCTATTTGGTATATATGCAAAAGATGAAGGTCAGTTCATATTTGATGGAAAGATCACAAATTTCAAGAGTCCTAAAGAAGCACTTGAAAACGGTGTTGCCATGGTCCATCAGGAACTCAATCAGTGCCTAGATAGGACTGTCACTGACAACTTATTTTTAGGAAGATACCCAACCCGTGCAGGAATAATCGATGAAGCAAAGATGCTTAAGGATGCAAATAAACTCTTTGCCTCATTAAATATGAATGTAAACCCATCTACAATTATGAGAACAATGTCTGTTTCTCAACGACAGATGGTAGAAATAGCTAAAGCTGTTTCCTATGATGCAAAGATTATCGTACTAGATGAACCAACTTCATCACTCACAGAACGTGAAGTACAAAAGCTCTTTAGCATTGTAAATGACCTTAAGAAAAAAGGTGTTTCCTTCGTTTATATTTCTCACAAGATGGATGAAATATTTGAAATCTGTGATGAGGTTTCAGTACTGCGTGATGGTAAGCTAATCATGACAAAGCCAACTAAAGAGACAAACATGAACGAGCTTATTGCCGCAATGGTTGGTAGATCATTAGATAAGCGCTTCCCAGATGTTGATAATACACCAGGTGATGATTACCTCGAAATCGATGATCTTTCCACCAAGTTTGAACCACAACTTGAAAATATCTCTTTCAAGGTAAAAAAAGGTGAAATCTTTGGTCTTTATGGTCTTGTAGGTGCAGGAAGAAGTGAGCTTCTAGAATCAATATTTGGTATTAGAACAATAGCTTCAGGAAGTATCAAGGTTAATGGCAAGAAGATGAGATTTAAATCATCTAAGGATGCTATGGATCATGACTTTGCTCTTGTAACTGAAGAGAGAAAGCTAAATGGTATGTTTGGTAAGGACACTATTAGATTCAATACTGTTATTACTAACCTAAATAGCTATAAAAAGAACGGTATGCTGAATAATATCCTCATGGAAGAGGCAGCTAATCGTCAGATAAAGCAGATGAAGACTAAGTGTGTTTCTTGTGATGAGTTAATTACAGCACTCTCTGGTGGTAACCAGCAGAAAGTAATCATCGGCAAGTGGATGGAACGACAACCTGATATTTTCTTACTCGATGAACCAACTAGAGGTATCGATGTTGGTGCTAAGTATGAGATTTATCAGCTTATCATTCAGATGGCAAAACAAGGTAAGACGATTCTTGTTGTCTCATCAGAAATGCCTGAGATTCTTGGTATCACAAACCGTATCGCAGTTATGTCTAACCATAGACTAGCCGGTATTGTAAATACACATGAGACAAACCAAGAAGAGCTACTCAGACTTTCAGCTAAATATCTATAAGGAGGATCAAATGGCAATCAATAATATACCTCTTTCTCTTGAAGAAGATGTAAAACTTCAAGGTTATAAGAGTAAACTTGCTGCACTTCGCCAAGATGGTGTTACCAAGCTTGCAGATACAAAGCAGCTAATTTATACAACAAAAAAGAGTAAGATGCTTTCTCAGGAAGCAAAAGAAAAGCTACTTAGCCAATATAGTAAGGATGTTGAAGCAGCTAAAGCAGATGCTGCAAAGAATAAGGCTGAAATCGATAGTCTTACTAAGGAAGCTGTTGCTTACGTTAATGATTTATCAAAGAAAATTGAAAATCGTGTTAAAGAAGAAGAAAATGCAAACATTGCTTCTTACAAAGCTGAGTATGATAAACAATGTTCAGCAATTAAAGCTCGCCTAGAGGAGAGAATTAGTAAAGTAAATATTACAGATTCTAAGGAGAGAAAAGCTGAAATTGATACAATCAAATATGAAGCTAAATCTGCTCTCTTTGATGCTAAGAGCCAATTTACAACTAAAGTAGATCGCTCTAAGGCTGCAAAGAACCAAGCTTATGTTGACCACGTTCAAACAAACAGAAGCTTAAGAAATGGTAAGACAAACTTCTCAGAGAATATGAAGCTTAAGTTTACCGATTATGTAAACAAGTTTAAACTCTCTAAATTCTTACTTGATAATGGTCTATATCTTGCTATTATCGTATTCTTTATCATTTGTATTGTTCTTGCTCCAGCAACTGGTAAAGGGAACTTACTTTCACTTCCAAATATCTTTACAATCCTCGAGCAGAGCTCAACAAGAATGTTCTATGCTCTCGGTGTTGCAGGCTTAATTCTCCTTGCTGGTACCGACCTTTCTGTAGGAAGAATGGTTGCTCTTGGTTCTGTAACAACAGGTCTTATTCTCCATCCTGGTGTTAACATTGTTAAATTCTTCGGAATGGGTCCATGGGACTTCACAGCTATTCCAATGGCTGTAAGAGTAATAATGTCTTTAGTTTTCTCAATACTTCTTTGTGTTGCATTCTCATCATTTGCAGGTGTATTCACAGCTAAACTAAAGATTCACCCATTTATTTCAACTCTTTCTACTCAGCTTATTATCTACGGTCTCTTGTTCTTCGGAACAACAGGTACACCAGTAGGTTCTATCGATTCAGGTATTAAAGATGCAATTGGTGGTAGATGGATTTTAGGTGTAAGTGGTGGACAGCTAATTACCTTCCCTAAGCTAATTATTCCAGCAGTAATTGCAATTATTGTTGCATGGTTTATTTGGAATAAGACAACCTTTGGTAAGAACATGTATGCAGTTGGTGGTAACTCTGAAGCAGCAGCTGTTTCTGGTATCTCAGTATTTAAGGTAACATTATGTGTATTCATCATGGCTGGTGTATTCTATGGATGTGGTTCATTCTTAGAGGCATTCAGAGCTAACGCTTCTGCTGGTACAGGTCAGGGCTTCGAGCTTGATGCTATCGCAGCATGTGTAGTAGGTGGTATCTCATTTAATGGTGGTATTGGTAAGATTGGTGGTGCTGTTCTTGGCGTAATCATCTTTACAAGCTTAACATACTGTCTCACCTTCTTAGGTATCGATACTAACCTTCAGTTCGTATTCAAGGGTATCATCATTATCGCAGCAGTTGCTCTTGATAGTGTTAAATACCTCAAGAAAAAATGATTTATTAATCATCCTTTTAAGGGCACAGTTTCTAGCTGTGCCCCTTTTCATTTATAAGCAATTAGAATATGATTTTCTAAAAAGTCGGGCAGTAGTTCATCTGGTAGAATGCATGGTTCGGGACCATGTGGTGGCTGGTTCGAGTCCAGTCTGCCCGATATATAATAGCGGAATCTTATAATAGGTTCCGTTCTTTTTTATTCCACCACTTCTAAAAGAAAACTGACTGGTCTAAATCCATCATTGCAGGAAATCATTGCACTATGTGGATTTTTCATCCAATTATCATAGATACTAGTCGCACCAGCAGAGAGTGCAAAAACAAAAGGATACAAATCATGCCAGGCACTTTGACAGAAATTCTCTGGGATATTTGCATCCTTAGAAATGTAAACATCACCCTCTTTTACAGGACATGGATTAGCAAGAGGATTTTCATATTTTTCAATTAAATCTCGATATTCACTCTTTCTTATTACTGTAATTTTTACATCCTTCATATAAATTATGATAACACATTAAAAAAAGATATTATATTATCAACTATGGAAACTCTTGTTGATTACACAAATAATAACTTAATGACATTCTCCCAGAAGGAGCTTAATGAGCTTGATGGATTAGTTTTTAGCTATTTTTCTTATTTTGAATTTACACCCTTCTTCGATAAAATAAAAACAGCTAAGGGTTTTAAGATTAAGGAATTAAACTATTTAGAGTACTATGAGACTCTTTTTAATGGCACCTTTAACCCTAAGCAAGCGAGAGAGCTCTTTAGGAATTTGGTGGCATCCCCTAGATTTAGAGATATTAGGGTAAGGAATAAGGTACAAAAGCTAGACGAAAGAAGTGAGAAACAATTTTCAGCCCTTACATTTGATATCGATGATGACACTGTATTTATCTCATTTAGAGGAACAGATGCTTCCTTCACAGGATGGAAGGAGGATTTCAATATGTCCTTCAAATATCCTATACCATCGCAAATAGAGGCTTTAAAGTACTTAAACAAAATTGGAGCTAAGGCAAAAAGGATATTCATAGGAGGTCACTCTAAGGGAGGAAACCTTGCTATATATTCTGCATTCAATGCTAGAGAGGATATTCAAGATAAGATTGTTTCAGTCTATTCATTTGATGGTCCAGGCTTTCCTCTAGAGGCCTTAGAGTGTGATGGATATAAAAGAATAGAAAATAAAATTATTAAGGTTGTCCCTCAATCATCAATAATTGGTCTACTTTTAAAGAACCCAGATAATATAAAAATTATACGTAGCTCAGGAGTATCTCTTTTACAGCATGATCCTTTCACATGGTTAATATCAAATTGTGAATTTGTTGAAGCAAGGAAGTATACTAAGAGCATAAATCAGACAGGGAGGTGAAAATAATTCGAATAACAGCTACCATATCAAAGGAGTAAAAAAGATATGGGTAGAAACAAGAAGACTTACACAGATGAGTTTAAGCTT
>NZ_VUNN01000030.1 GCF_009695635.1 Bullifex porci | reverse complement strand
AACAATTGATGATTAAGTCCTCTCCGTTAATTGCCTTAAGAAGCTCTCGTCTGAGATCCTCTTCCTTTACTTTCATGAAAAAAA
This sequence comes from Bullifex porci, assembly GCF_009695635.1. Classification (GTDB taxonomy): domain Bacteria; phylum Spirochaetota; class Spirochaetia; order Sphaerochaetales; family Sphaerochaetaceae; genus Bullifex; species Bullifex porci. The sequence continues at coordinate 24,770 of NZ_VUNN01000030.1, read as the reverse complement.
CCTCCTAATTGGATTTTTGGTCCAACTAGAAGGTCACAGGTCAAGCTAAAGAACCTTATTTTATATTGTAGATCCCGTTCTGCCTCCTGCAGCTCGTGGATCTGCTTTCTTAAGGAAGCTTGCAAATTAACAAGAATTAAAAGTCTTTCCTTTACAGTATCATCGCCAATTAATGTATCTAGAATAAATAATCTACAATCGTGAATCGAAAGACCAATTTGTCTTAAGCATTTTATTAGCTTTCCAAACGCCCAATCGGCATCAGAAAATAATCTTTCATCATTACTAACATCACGCTTAACAAATGGAAAAAGATGCTCCTTATCATAAAAGCGAATAGTATGAGAGGAGAGACCTAATTTCTTAGAAAGCTCCTTTACTGTATATTTAGGCTTTGTGTCATAGTCGATAGATATACCATTTTCAATAATACTATCTAGCTCTTTGATTATCTCTGCATCTGATTTTTCTTTGTTAGTCATAATTAGTAATATTATTATACTATTTCTCCTTCATAGTAAAACATTTTATTAATAATGGACTCATTTAGTTTTTTCTTTAAAAGAGATTAGAATTATTTTTGCACAAAAGTTGCGCAAATATTTGTTCAAATTTTGCTTGCAAAATATCCATTTGGTGATAAACTCTAAATAAGAGGAAGTAAATGGGAGATGTACGATTAAAGGATATTGCGAACAGAGCAGGTGTTAGTGTGTCTACTGTTTCAAGAACACTCTCTGGAAATTCAAATCGTATTGGAAAAGCAACTCAAGAAAAAATCTTAAAAATTGCATCGGAGTTAGGCTTTGCACAAAGCAGAACAATGCGTATAAAGGCTTCCTTTGAGGAGCTTAAGCTAGCAACTATATTTATCTCTGATAGGGAAAGCTTTTTATCTCCATTTTTCACAAAGATACTTGAAGGAATAGATCAAGAGATACATCGAAAGGATTTAGATGTAAACATTGCACACACAATATTAACAGTTAAGGATGAGGCTTTTTCCTCTAGTATTCAGGATAGTAAAATAGATGCCGCAATAATCTTAGGACGAGCTAGTAATGATGTCATAGAGCACATTAAGTCAAATATTCCTGTTATTGCTTATGCTGGACTTAACTCAATTGGAAATATGGATGAAGTTCTTTGTGATGCTAGAAAGGGTATTGAAGAGGCAGTTAGCTATTTAGCAAGCTTAGGAAGAAAAAGAATAGCCTACATCGGTCCAACAGATAAACAAAATATAGCTAATGAGCATCGATTCAGAGGGTATAAGGAAGGCTTAATGAAGGCTAATCTCGAATATGATGATTTATTAGTTCAGGATATATATCTATCTCCTCAAGATGGCTATGATGGAGCAAAGACTCTATTAGATAGAGTAATGCCAGATGCAATTGTAGCTGCTAATGATAATGCTGCATTAGGTATTATTAGGTGCTTAAATGAGAGGAAGATAAAAATCCCTCAAGAGGTTGCAGTTACAGGCTTTGATAATATTGAAGCCTCTGCATTTCTACGTCCTGCATTAACAACCTTTGATGTTCCTAAAAGTGATATAGGGCGCTTTGCAGCTAAAATTGTAATTGATCGTTGCTTAAATCCTAGAACAGAAAACATAACGATAAATATTCCATATAAGCTAGTTGAAAGAGAATCAACAGTAGAAAAGGAGGATTATTAATGAAGAATATCTTATTCATGCATGGAGGTGGGCCAACGGCTGTAATTAATGCTTCTCTATCAGGGTCCATAAGAGAGCTTTATGATAGAAAATTTGATGGTGATATCCTTTATGCTCCATTTGGTACTGGTGGTTTGATGAAGGGAAAAATTAATAAAATTCCTAATCTAAGTGACAGTGATTTAATAAGACTAGAGAGAACTCCTGGTTCTGCAATTGGAACAGGAAGAGACCACTTAGAGGGTGATGACTACGATAAGCTTGCTAAGATATTAAATGAAAATAATGTTGGTTATGTAGTCATGACAGGTGGAAATGGAACTATGGATACCTGCAGAAAGCTTTCCTCTGCTGCAAGTAAATATAATATTGTTGTAGCAGGTACCCCAAAGACTATGGATAATGACCTATCTGTTACAGATAATAGCCCTGGCTTTGGCTCTGCAGCTAGATATATAGCTGCCTGTGTAAGAGAAGCCTCAGAGGATGTATTGGGCTTACCAATTCATGCCTGCGTAATAGAGGCCCTTGGACGTGATGCTGGTTGGGTAACTGCAGCTTCAGTTATGGCTAAGAGTGGTAAGGCTCCTGGTGCTGATATCATCCTTGTTCCTGAGGTTCCATTTGATAAGGATAAGTTTTTAACAAGGGTTGAAAAAATCCATAAAGAGAAGGGCGGCGTAGTAATTGTCGCAAGTGAAGGAATGCGCTATAGCGATAAAACCCCAATTGTAGAGCCAGTATTCCAGGTTGGAAGAAGTGTTTACTTTGGAGATGTTTCATCACACCTTTCTAACTTAATTATTAAGGAGCTGGGTATTAAAGCACGTTCAGAAAAGCCTGGTATTTTGGGAAGAGCCTCTATCTCTTGGCAAAGTGATATAGATAGAGCTGAAGCTATAGAGTGTGGAAGAGTATCTGTTAGATGTGCCCTTGAGGGTAAAAATGGGTATATGAGTGTAATAAAAAGAATATCCTCAGAGCCATTTAAATTTGAAGCGATAGAGAGTCCAATTCTCGATAGTATTCTAGAAGCAAGAACTTTAGATGAGAGTTTTATCGATAAAGAAAATATGTTTATTAATGAGTCCTTTATCGATTATGCAAAGCCACTTATTGGCTCAATTGGTGATGATTTTTGTTCATTTGTATAGGGAGGTTTGATATGGATAGGAGTGTATTTTCATATTCTAAGGAAAGATTAATTAGTGAAGGAAAAATACCTGTAAAGTGTCTTGGTGATAGCGGAGAAGTATTCTATGAGCTAGCTCTAGAGATGGTAAACCAAATAGAGGAAAATAATAAAAAGGGTGAAAAGACAGTATTTATCTGCCCAGTTGGTCCTGTTGGACAATATCCAATCTTCGTAAGACTTGTTAAGGAAAGAAAGCTTAGTCTTAAGAATTGCTATTTTATCAACATGGATGAATATCTTGATGATGATAAAAAATATATCTCAAAGGATAGTAAGCTTTCCTTTAGAGGCTTTATGGATAGAGCTGTTTATAACCAAATTCCAGAGGAGTTAAATATTCCTGAGGAAAATCGTTTCTTCCCAGATCCAGAGGATCCAGGAAAAATTTTAAGAGTTATTGAGTCTCTTGGTAAGGTTGATATCGCCTTTGGTGGTATTGGTATTAATGGACACTTAGCTTTTAATGAGGCTGAAGAAGTAAGTGCTGAGGAGTTTGCAACTAGAACAACAAGAGTTCTTGCAATTAGTAGAGAAACTAGAGTTGCAAATGCAATTGGTGACCTTAATGGTGCAATTGATGCTATGCCTATTTATGCAGTTACTATTGGAATGAAAGAAATTCTAATGGCTAATAAAATTAGGCTTGGTGTATTTAGAAGCTGGCATAGAGCAGTATTAAGACAGGCTTTATTTGATGATCCTTCTGGACACTTCCCTGTAACACTAATTCAAAATCATAGGGATGCATTAATTCTTGCGAATAGTGAGGCTTCAAAGGAGGCTTTCTGATGGTTATTTCTTCATCAAGGGTTCTAATTGGATCATCATTAGTCCCAAGAACCATTGAGATAGAGGATGGAAAAATTATCTCTATTAATGAAACAAATAAAGCTGATAATACGATAATTATTCCAGGCTTCTTTGATATTCATACTCATGGTGGTGATATGATTGATGTTAATCATATAGAAAGCTATGAGGATGTTAATAAGCTTTCAAGGTTCTTTGCTTCTAAAGGTGTAACATCGTTTTTAGCATCTGTTATGACAGATACTAAAGAAACAACTGAGAGAATATTAAAGATACTTCGTTTAGCTATTGAGAGAGGTGTTGATGGTGCTCGTCTAGAGGGTATTCACCTTGAGGGCCCTTTTCTATCTCTTGAGTATAAGGGTGCTATGGCTCCTGAGCTAATTTTAGATGGGGATCCTGCTTTATTTGATCACTATCAGGAGATTTCAGGAAATAATATTCTTTATATTACTATAGCTCCTGAAGGAAAGTGTGCATTAGATTTAATAAAGCACATTAAAAGAGAGGATAGATGTAAGGTTTCTATTGGCCATAGTGCTGCTGAGTATGAAACAGCTATCGAAGCAATAGAAAATGGTGCTGTTGCTTCAACACATACCTTTAATGCTATGAAGCTTTTCCATATGCATCGTCCTGCTATTTCTGGAGCAGTTCTTGAGAGAGATGAGGTATATACCGAAGTTATTGCTGATGGCTTCCATCTTCATCCTGCTACAGTGAGACTAATATTAAAAATAAAGGGTAATAGGAAGGTAATTGCTATAACAGACTCAATAATGGCTGCTGGTCTTCCTGATGGAAACTATAAGCTAGGTGTTAATGATGTCGTTGTAAAAAATGGTGATGCTCAGCTTTTAAATGGAGTTAGAGCTGGAAGTACCTTAACAATGGATAGAGCAATGAGAAATATTATTAAGTTTACACAAAGTGAGCTTTCTTATGTTTCACCTCTGCTTTCAGAGAATGCGGCTACTATGCTAGGTCTAGATAGAGGTGCTATTAAGGTTGGCTATCCAGCTGATTTCGTGGTTTTAGATAATGATTTAAATCTACTTGAAACATATGTATCGGGTAGAAAGGTTTATACAAAGGAGTGATAAAATGGCTTTAATCCCACTTCGTCCAATATTGGATGCAACAGACAAATTTGATTACGCTCAGGGGGCGTTCAATGTTAATGCAGTATGTCAAGCACAGGCAGTAATTGATGTACATGAGATGTTCCGCTCACCAGCAATATTGCAGGGTGCAGATTTAGCAAATGGTTTTATGGGTGGTAGAAAGGACTTCATGAATGCCACAATTGAAGATAAAATCATTGGTGCTAGAAATATCGCAAATGCTGTTAAAGAAAGGGCTAAAGACTCATTTATCCCTATTGCCCTTCATCTCGATCATGGTAGAGATTTTGATTCAGTAAAGGCAGCTATCGATGGTGGTTATACATCTGTAATGATTGATGGCTCCTCACTTCCTCTCGATAAGAACATTGAATTAACAAGAGAGGTTGTAAAGTATGCTCACGAAAGAGGTGTAACCGTTGAGGGCGAGCTAGGAGTTCTTGCAGGCGTTGAGGACCACGTATTCTCAGCAGGGTCTACATATACTAACCCTTTACATGCGATTAAGTTCTTTAAAGAGACTAAGGTTGATGCTCTTGCAATTAGCTATGGTACTATGCATGGTGCAAATAAGGGTAAGGATGCTGTTGTAAGAAAGGAAATTGCAATAGCAATTAAGGAATGCTTAAGACATGAGGGTATTCAGGGTGTATTAGTTTCTCACGGCTCCTCTACAGTACCAAGATACATTGTTGATGAAATTAATGCTCTTGGTGGTGATATCCAAAATGCTTATGGAATTGCTTTAAACCAGCTTAAGGAGGTATCACATTGTGGAATTGGAAAGATTAATGTTGATACAGATATTCGTTTAGCTGTTACAAGAAATTTAAGAGAGTATTTTGTAAATAACCCTGAGGCAAGAGAGGATAAGTGTATTAATGAAATTTGGCACCTAATGGAGAGTAATCCAAAGGCCTTTGACCCACGTGCCTTCTTACCACCTATTATGGATACAGTTATGTATGGCAACATACCTAATGAATCTGTTCGTGAGATCACACATCTTATTAGAAAGGGTGTTATGGAGGTAGTAGGAACACTAATTGTTGAGTTTGGTCAGGTTGGAAAAGCTAATAAGGTTGAAGTAAAGACCTTAGATGAAATGGCTGAATTCTATAAAAAGGAGGGAATCTGATGCAGCATATTTATGTGAACTTCAAGCGCTTTGATGTTCCCTCTCAAATGGGAGGCGTAAATAGAATTTCTGATATTGCAGATTACTCCTCTACAATAATTCCACTTTGTGCTCCAAAGCTTGAGAAGTATAGATCAAGCTGTGAATTTGTACAGTTTTATCCAGAGTCTCAGATCCCTTCTGCTGTAAAGGCTGCAAAGGGAAGTTGTATTGAAATCGGATGTCAATCTGTATTTAGACAGGATGTAGCAGTAGGTGGTAACTTTGGTGCCTTTACCTCTAATAGACCAGCTTCTGCGGCTAAGGCTCTGGGCTGTAGCTCTGTTTTAATCGGACATTGCGAAGAGAGAAATGATAAAAATGAGTTATTAGCTCTTGGTGGAAATACAGATAGAAAGCTAGTTAATACTATTTTGAATAAGGAAGTCCTTGCAGCACAATCTAGAGGTCTAAAGGTTTTATATTGTGTCGGTGAAAAGGATACAGAATTAGACGAGTGGGATAGTGTAATTAGAGAGCAGCTTGAAATAGGCTTAAAGGGTGCTGATTTATCAACTGTTGTAATTGCATATGAGCCTGTTTGGTCTATTGGACCAGGTAAGACTCCTGCTGGTAAGGATTATATTACTAAGGTTGCAAAGCTAATAAAGAGTGTTATTGGACCAGTTCCTGTTGTATATGGAGGAGGTCTTAAGGAAGCTAATGCTGAGATGCTTTCATCTATCGAGGAAATCGATGGAGGATTAATTGCACTCACTCGTTTTACTGGAGAAATTGGATTCTATCCTGATGAGTACATCAAGATTGTAGAACTATATATGAATGGTAAGGAGAAGTAATAATGAAATTAGATTTTGAATATGGACAGGGCTTAATGAGTGCAAACCTACCTGATAATACAGATGTATTTATCCCAGGTACTACTTATCCAGATCCACAATGTCTTCCTCAGGATTGGGATACTCTATATAACATCACAATGGATTCAATTCGTCATCCTATTGGAATGCCTACCTTAACAGAGCTTGCTCATAAGGGCTCTAAGGTTGTAATTGTTATCCCTGATATCGTAAAGGGTGGTTGCCAGCCAACTAGCCATAGAAAGGTTTCAATTACTTGTTGCTTAGATGAGCTTTATAGTGTAGGCGTTGAGAAGAAGGATATCTTACTCTTGATCTCTAATGGTCTTCATCCAAGAGCAACAGTTGGTGAAATGAAGCAAATCCTAGGTGATAAGCTCTTTAATGAGTTCTATCCATCTGGCCAAATTACAAGCCATGATAGTGAGGATTATGATAATCTTGTTGACCTTGGATTAGCTCCTAATGGTGACCATGTAATTATGAATAAGGCAGTATTTGATGCCGATGTAGCTATCTTAATTGGTCATACTCAGGGAAATCCTTATGGTGGTTATTCTGGTGGATATAAGCATTGTGCAACTGGAATTACACATTGGAGATCTATTAGTGCACACCACGTTCCTCAGGTCATGCATAAGAGTGACTTCGTACCTGTATCAACACACTCTGAAATGCGTTCTAAGTTTGATTGCCAGGGTATGTTCATGGAAGAAAAGATGGGTAAGAAGTTCTTCTGCTGCGATGCAGTACTCGATACTCTTTCAAGACAAATTGAGATTAACTCCGGTTATGCAAAGGAGATGCAGCCAATTAGCTGGAAGTGTGCTGATAAGAGAACCTTCGTACCATGGGCTGAGAAGAAATATGATGTAATCGTATTTGGTATGCCTACAAACTTCCACTATGGTAATGGAATGGGTACAAACCCAATCCAGATGATGCAGGCACTTTCTGCTCAGGTTATTAGACATAAGAGAGTTATGTCTGATAGATGTGTATTTATCTGCTCTTCAATTTGTGATGGATATTTCCATGATGAGAGATGGCCATATTTAAGAGAGCTATATGATTTATTCCAGCACGACTATATGAATATACTCCCTGATATGAATAGATATGGTGAGTATTTTGGTACTAACCAAGAATATATTCGTAAATACCGTTTTGCTAATGCATTCCATCCATTCCATGGATTTTCTATGATGAGCTGTGGTCACCTTGCAGAACGTGATACATCTGCTATTTATATTGTTGGTGCAAGAGAGCCAGGTATTGCTAGAGGTATGGGCTTAAAGACTAGAGCTACCTTTGAGGAAGCTTTAGAGGATGCAAAGAGAAAGATTGTAGGACCTAATCCTAATATCCTAGCTCTTCCAATGACCTTCAAGCTTGGTGCTGTACACCTTTGCATGAAGGATGAACCATATCTTGGTTAATAAACGATGGGTGGTAGCAAATACCACCCTTTTTTAATCTAAATAGAAAAGCCTTAGAAATTCTTATTCATGATTTAGATTTACTAATCCTCCAGCATTAGGTTGAGGATTTCCTTATCTGTTTCTCTCATACCCTCTTTACCCATCTTTCCAAAGGCTTCAATCGTTTTTTCAATATCCTTTTTGACTAAGCCATCACCACTTTGGAAAGCTGTTTTTTCTTCTAAGCTCATCTCCATAGCAAGAATCGCAGCCTCTAAAGAGGAAGATATCTTTGCAGCACATGATGCTTTTGCTCCATCACAGACTATGCCACCAACCATTGCTAAGGTGTTAGAAATAGCTTTTGATATCTCAGCCTCTTCTCCTCCCATTAAATATGCAATTCCAGCAGAAGCTCCTGCAGAAGCAGAAACTGCTCCACAATAAGCTGAGAGAGGACCAATATATTTCTTTTGATGAATTGCTACTAAATTAGATAGTGCTAAAGCTCTTAATACCTCTTCCTCTGTTGATCTTAAATATTCACCATATTCAACTACTGGTAGAGATACAGTAAGACCTTGGTTCCCGCTTCCGCTATTGATAACTACAGGAAGGGAGCAGCCAGACATTCTTGCATCTGAACCTGCTGAGGCATATGCTCTTGCTCTAATTCTTACATCATCCCAGTCATAAAGCTTTTTAAGTGTTTTTCCAATTGAACACCCATAATTCTTTCTTAAGCCTTCCTCTGCAATTGCTCTATTTAATTCAACCTGTCTTTTAAGAGGCTTTCTAATTTCATCTATCTCTACATTCTTTGCATAGCTAAGAATATCCTTTAGGTTAAGAAGCTTTCTTAATTCATCAAGATTATCATCTGAGTTTTCTTTTGTACCATTATTGATAATAAGCTTTCCATTTTTTGAAAGAGAGTAAAGCTCATCATGACATTCCTTTAAGACTGCTGTTGCACTATCACTACCATTCTCAGCAGTAACACTAATATATAGACCTGGAATATCCTCAGCTAGAATTACTTTACAAATTCCACTATTAACTATTTCCTTTACTTTATTTCTTATTTCATCTGTTACTGTTGATAAAACCTTGAGATGTAGTGAAGCATTTCCTCCAAGTGCTCCAAGAAGAGCAGCTGCTTCAATACCTTTCATTCCACCAGAATTTGGTACAGTAACACTTTTCACATTCTTTACGACATTACCCGAACATTTAACAGTAATAGAGGTAAAAGAAGTTCCTAGGGCTTTTGCTGCTGAAGCAGATGCAAAGGCAATTGCAACAGGCTCTGTGCATCCAATAGCAGGTTTTAGCTCCTCAGTTAAAATTTTAGTATAAGCGTCAAAAATAGTATTCATTATAGTTCCTTATCTAATAGCTTAAGCGCTTCACAATAAATTATAAAGATATTTTCATCCTTGAAATTTGTATAGGTTCTTTTCTTTGATGTGCTATTCCTTATCCTTAAGGAAAATGTTGTTAGGAGAGCCCATTTAATAAAAATGTGTGAGCATAAAATAAATATGGTTCTGATTTAAAACCCTAGGGGTAATAGATAAATAGGGTTGAAAAAAGTTCATACTACCAATATCTCAAATCCGTGTTAGCCTAAATATGTAAAGAAAAGGGAGGCATTGTTTTGGCTAAAGGAAAAATTGCTAAAGCAGAGAATAATCAAAAAGAGAGTTCTCGGATTTCAGAAAAAACTAAAAGCCGTCTTTGGTTGCTACTATCTTTAGTTGCAGCTATTGGGTTATGGACACTATTATCTGTTCTTCCAAAGACTTCTAGAAGTTTTCCGAACATCATAGTAACAGTTAAGCAGATTCCTGTAATGATCGAGAGAGGATTGTTATTTAAGGATATCTCTTCAAGCTTAATTAGTGTTGGACTTGGATATGCACTTGGATTTGTTATTGCACTTCCAGTAGCTATCCTAATGGCATGGTACAAGCCTGTTAGAAATATTATAGAGCCTTGGATTCAATTTATTAGAAATATCCCACCTCTAGCATATGTACCATTAATTGTAATTGCAGCAGGTGTTGGAAGAAAGCCTCAGGTAATCGTTATTACTATCGCTACCTTCCTTATTATGTGTATTACAATTTATCAGGGTATTATCAATATTGATGAAACATTAATTAAGGCAGCACGTGTTCTTGGTGCAAAAGATAAAGATATCTTTGTTCGTGTTCTTGCTCCAGCTTCACTTCCATTTATTCTTACTGCAGTTCGTCTTGGTGCTTCTGTAGCACTCACAACTCTTATTGCAGCAGAGTCTACAGGTGCAATGGCTGGTCTCGGTATGAGAATTAGAACACTAAATAACAGCTATGAAACAGCACCAATGTTACTTTACATCATTATCATCGGTATTATCGGCATCACCGTTGAGAAGATTATTAAATTGCTCGAAAGGAAGCTTACAGGATGGCAGGAAAAGAGAGAGATATAAAAGTCCATATTGAGAATGTCAAAAAGACATATATGGGACGTACTGGTGAAGTAGTTGCTCTTAATGGAGTTAATCTCGATATCAAGGATAATGAGTTTGTTACAGTAGTTGGTCCATCGGGATGCGGTAAATCAACACTATTAAATATCCTTGCAGGTCTTTTAGAGCCAACTAGTGGTGTTATTACCTGTAATGGCAAACCAATTAAGGGTACAGGTCCAGAAAGAGGTGTTGTTTTCCAGCAATATGCTCTCTTCCCTTGGCTTACAGTTTTAAAGAACGTTATGTTCCCATTAAACATGAAGGGAATTAAGGGTGAAGAGGCTGAAAAGATTGCAAGAAAGTATATTAAGATGGTTGATCTCGAGAAGTTTGAGAACCACTATCCAAAGGAGCTTTCTGGCGGTATGAAGCAGCGTGTTGCTATCGCAAGAGCATACGCAGCTAATCCAGAGGTACTATTAATGGATGAACCATTTGGTGCTCTTGATGCTCAAACAAGAACTCAGCTTCAGCAGGAACTTCTTGATACATGGGAAAAGGAACAAAAGACTTGCTTCTTTATTACCCACGACGTTGATGAGGCATTAATTCTTGGTCAGAGAGTAGTAATTATGTCTGCACGCCCAGGTAGAATTAAGAATATTGTTGATGTTGATATCCCATATCCTAGAAATCAGGAGACTAAGATGAGTCCAAGATTTTTAGAGCTTAAGAATTTAATTTGGTCACAGGTATATCAGGAATACCTTGAGGTCAGAAAATAAAAGGAGAGAAAAAATGAAAAAAGCTATTGCTATCTTAATGATTGCTCTTATTGCAATGACAAGTGTTTTTGCAAATGGTGCAGCTGAAACAGCTACAGAAGCTAAGAAGACAGACACAGTACGCGTTGCATACATGTCTAACTATGCATCTCTTTGTACTCTAGTTTCAGCAATGAATACAGGTGCTTTCGAAGAACAGGGAATTACAGTAGAGCTCTTTGAGTTCGCAGATGGTCCTACAATCATCTCAGCTATGGAATCAGGTTCTATCGATATTGGTTATATCGGACATGGTGCTCACAAGCTTTGTATCAATGGTAAAGCAGATATCTTCGCTTTCTCACACGTAGGTAATGGTGATGCTATCGTAGGTAGCAAGGCAAAGGGTGTTACAGATGTTGCTTCATTAAAGGGTAAGAAGGTTGGTTATGCATCAGGTACATCTTCAGAGCAGATTCTTCTTTGGGCTTTAGAGGGTGCTGGCTTAACAATGAATGATATCAAGGGCTATGAAATGGATGCTTCAGCTTTAACAACAGCTATGATTTCTGGTTCTCTTGATGCTTGTGCAACATGGTCACCATCATCATTCACAGTAATTGATGCTCTTGGTTCTGATGCTGTAGTAGTTGCAAATAACCTTTCATTCGCAGACAGAAGTGCATCTGTTGCTTCTTGGATTGTTATGAAGAAGTGGAGTGCTGATAATAGAGACCTCCTCGTAAGATTTACTAAGGCTCTCTATGCAGGTATGGATTACAGAGCAGATGCAAATAACTACAAGCAGGTTGCAGAATGGGTTGCTCAGGTAACTGGTACAGGATTTGATACAGCATATGCACAGCGTGGTGATGCAGAATGGATCACAAGTGCTGAATTGATTTCTCAAATTAACGATGGTACAATTAATAAGCTCTATGAAGTACAGAAGAAGGGCTTTGGTACAGCTGTAAATCAGGATGCTAAGGTTTCAGATTACGTATTATTCGATGTAATGCTTGAAGCAGCAAAATGATTGATTTCTGATAAACCTACCGCAGGGCGACCTGCGGTATTTCTTTTTAGAGGAGGGATAAATGCTACTAATAATTATTCTTTTAATGTTGATCTCCTCTATTATCTTTCTCTTATTTGCAAGAAATAGAAGATCATTACTAATCTTTTTAATGATGTCTTCTCTTTCAATTTTTATTATATCAATTCTAATTTATGTTGCTAAAAAGGGAGGAATTGCAGATGATACCTCTCTACTACTATTTGGATTTTCTTCAATAAGATATTATTTCCAATATTTACCATTAACCTTAGGCCAGCTAGGGTACTTAGTTGCATTTGGACGATTTACATTCCCATTTATTATCATTGCTAATGCCTTAGATTTCTCTTATTTTGATTTTGCAGTTAAGATGAGAAAGAAAATTTATTATTTTGCTATCTTACCCTTAATATCCTTAGTTCTTTATATTCCGAGAATATTTGAGACAACAGCTACGAAGCAAACCTTCGTATTAAAAATATTTATCTATGGCTCTAGAACTTGGATATTCCTATATATCCTTATTGCTCTATTTATAATGGTGTATGAGTATTACTCAATAACAAGCTTATTCTTTAGAAGAAGATTTATACCTAAAATATTAATTCTTGCATCTGTTGCAATAATATACTCACTATATGCTCCTCAGGACCCAGCACAGATATATCTATTTTATAAAAATGATTATATGTGGATGTTAGGCCTTTGGTATTTAAATAAGGGCTTAAGTACACCTTTCTATTTTGTTGTCATGGTGTTATCAATTTCATGCTCCTTTGTTGGTTTTATATCTCTAATAAAATATATGAGTACTATTTTGGACCAAGAGAGGGAGGAGGTAGTATTAAAGCAAAAGGCAAGGGCTGCAAGTATTGGTGTTAGCGCATTTATACATGGTACTAAGAATGAATTATTAGCAAGTAGAGTGTTGATATCAAGATTAGAAAAGAGTGGAGTTGAGGGTAGTGATATCGAGGCTTTAAAGTCTTTAAATGATAATTTAATTATTAGGATGCAGCGTCTTTACTCCACACTTAGAGAGCAAACAATGAAGCTTTCATTAGTCTCTCTAGATAGTGTAATTAATAAAGCACTTGAGATTTCAATTGCAACACACCCAGATATAAAAATAAAAATAACTGATTATGATAAGAAAATTCTTATCCTAGCTTCTTCATTTGAGCTTGCTGAGGCTATATCAAATATCATTATTAATGGCTGGGAAGCTATGAAATGTGATGGTAAAATAGAAGTAATAATAAGACTAGAGCGTTTATGGGTTTCTATTTCTATTCTTGATAGAGGACCTGGAATTCCTAAAGCCTTAAAGAGAAAAATTTGGGAACCATTTTACTCATCAAAGAATAGCTCCTCAAATTGGGGAATGGGGATGTATTATAGTAGGAAAATAATTAATAGCCACCTAGGTTCAATAAGATTTGAGAAAAGAGATGGTGGTGGCACTATATTCCAAATCCTATTACCAAGATATGGACGACTAAAGGGAGGTTTATAGATAAAATGATTAAGTTAATGCTTGCTGATGATTTTGATATTCTACGTGAGGATTTAAAGGAAAATCTTGAAAGCCTCGGCTTTAGCATCGTTAAGTCTGTATCTTCCGGAGAAGCCGCTATAAGGGAATATGATGAATCAATTGATATAGTTTTAATGGATATTGAAATGGAAGAGGCAGATTCAGGTATTAAAGCTGCTGAAACTATTTTAGAACAATATAGTGATGCAAAGATTATTTATCTAACAAGTCATGATAGTGATGAGATGATTATGACTGCATTTGCAACTGGTGCTCAGGATTTTATAGTTAAGGGTGTACCTGCTTCTGAAATAAAATCACACATCGATGCTGTTTATAACCATAAGCCACAGCTTGATGATAGAGTTAGAACTATTGTAATGGGTGAGTATAAGAGACTTAGGCAATCAGAACAGAGCTTACTTTATTTTATTAAGCATATTAGTACTCTTACTCCAACAGAGAGGGATTTAATTCATTGCTTTTTAGCAGATATGAAGGTTCGTGAAATAGCATCTCAAAGAAATGTTGAGATATCAACTGTAAAGTCTCAAATAAGAACACTACTTCAAAAGTTTGGATGTTCAAGATCTAAGGAGATAGTTGTAATAATTAAGGGCTTAGGGTTAGAACATCTGTTTAATTAATATTTCATCTAATTCTTTCCATAATAAATCTCTTACGATAACCGGTATCTTATATCTTTGAGTGTTAAAAAAGCTTTCAATTTGCATTAAGCATTTTGAAAGCCTCGCTTAAAATAATCAAAGTTTTATTATATTTCTTCTATTAGTTATGCAATTATTATCTCACGTAGAAAGATCCCATGTAGTAGATGTATTCATCTTCTATCTTGTTAGCTTTATTTGGGCAGAGATATAAGTGTAATGAGTAGATACTTTTATTGACCTCTTTATAACTTTATTAATAAAAAAAATTTAAATGCTGTAAATAGGTGTATATAACACTTTTGCAACGGATTATTTGTATTATTATTGATGAGTAGTGGAGGATATGTGAAGAAATATATCGTTCTAATTGTCTTCTCCTTATTGATTTTGTTAGCTTCATGTAGCAATAACACAAATAATCCTAACGTCTATGAGATTAAAATAGATTTTGGAGAAGAAAGCCAAACAATTATTAAACAAGTTCAACAGGGTGATGAGCTTGTCCTACCCGATGCACCAATGAGGGATGGATACGTTTTTCTTGGGTGGTACTCAGATGGTAATGCAGTGTATGGAAATAAAATAATTGCTAGAAAAAACATGACTGTTACTGGTAAATGGTACAAAGCGGATGGATCTATCTTAACAAACGGCATGAACCTTGCAGGAGCAACTCATAACAGCACCTCTATACTTACATTTTCATACTCTGATACAAATGCTCCAACATCTGTTTTATGGACGTGGAAAATAGATGAAAAAATAGTGGCAGAGAGTAATCTTTCCTTTTCTATATCTACAGGTGACTATTTAGGAGAGCATCGCTTAGCTCTTACTTGTAACGGAAAAGAAATAAACTCTCTTATTTTCACTGTAACCCAAGAGGAAGTTTATTCCATCAAGTACCTTATAGAAGATGGGTTAATTTATAAGGACGCTATTCGTGTTAATTCTGTAGTTAATATTTTTGCTGATACCGAGAATGCAGATCTTATCATTGCTCCTAACCAAGTTATAACAGGATGGACTGTTATTGAGCCTATATATCTCGCTATTTCAGATAATCAATTCACAATGCCATCATCAGATGTGATTATAAAAGCTAACACATCTGTTAAAGAATATCGTGTGTCTATAGAGAATAATGGTGGGTTTACCCTTACTCCTGAAGTTTTAGGATCCTATGCTGCAGGGAGTAAGGTAACACTTCCAAGTGCTATAAAAGAAAACTATAAGGCTATTTGGTACCTTGATGGAGTGTGCCTTAATAGTGATGAATTTATCATGCCGGAGCACGATGTATTACTTAAGGTCGAAGAGGGAGGAGTCCCTCATAATATCACAATAAGTAATCCTGATAGTCTTGAACTTTCTTTTACATCATACACCCCTAGCTATGAGGGAACTTTGATTTCACTTCCCAAGGTAAATTCCACTATTCCTCCTGAATATGAAGTGATTTTTGAAATTGATGGTGAAGTGTGGAACTCTGATATCTTTACAATGAAAAATAGTGATGTCGAAATTACAGTAAGAAAATGTGCTAGAAAATATTCTATTTTTTACAACTTAGATGGATGGAACTGCCCTCATATCTTGCCATCAGAAGTTTCCTATAAAGATGTAGTAAATCTTCCTACTACATTACTTTCCAAGCCAGGTTATACCTTTACAAAGTGGATTGTAGCTCCTGTTGATTCTCAAATTGATATCTCTGATGCTCAATCACAGTTTAAAATGCCAGCATATAATTTAATTGCAACGCCTAAAGGAAGTGCTGAAAGCCATAAAATTAAAATTTACCATAAATATGTTAATACTGTGCTGAAATACGAAGACCGAACGGCATATACCGATGATATTTTAACAGTTGGTGATTTTGAGGGTATTGAATTATATGAGTATAATTATTCTTCATACTCTATAGGTGGAACAAGTATCAATGTAGAACGTGATGAAGAATTCACTATGCCTGCTTCTGATATAACAATCACTATAAATTACAATTATAAGGGAACTAATATAATAGGTGGAAGAATATATCTAGATAGGGGAAGAGAGGAGGGAGTTGAATATACTTTCTACGACCAGAATAGAAATAAAATCGATTATGATGGTTATACACTTTCTCAGCTTGATAATGCTGTTTCTTATACTGTTAAGGGACAGCCTAAGCGTGATAGATTCTATGTTGCATATCTAGATGGTAATCTTATCGAAGGTGTTAAATATTGGGGCTTTTATAACAATACAGATCTTTCTGATATTGGAGATACAATCGGGATAGGAAAAAGCGCAACAAATAGGATTCTATCTTACATAAACACATATTGTGTTAATGAGAAATCTAGTGATGAACCAAATACTAATATAAATCTTACTAACAAGGGACGTTATAGTC
The DNA here is from genome assembly GCF_009695635.1 of Bullifex porci. Taxonomy (GTDB): domain Bacteria; phylum Spirochaetota; class Spirochaetia; order Sphaerochaetales; family Sphaerochaetaceae; genus Bullifex; species Bullifex porci. The sequence continues at coordinate 7,647 of NZ_VUNN01000030.1, read as the reverse complement.
TATATCGTAACTGTGGGCGCTATATCCAAGATAATAATTTATACCTCTTTGATAGATTAAAAGATTGGCAGTGGAAATTGTGGGAAACTTATCCTCAAGACTACTATATCCCAAATAATATGGAACTAATGATGCTTGCTTTATTTATGAAAGAAAAAGATATAAAAATCAATGGAAATTCATGGTCAACTATATTTTCAAAAGGTGTTTGGTCGTCAAGCACACATGGATATGTTATTGCAGAAGTAGTTGAATATTACAACGGCGAGTTATGTTTTGCAGCTGTCGGCAGAAATGATGGTAGAGACCACGTCATGATTCCAATAAGGAGCTTTTAATATGAACGCAAAAAGAGTATTTAAAGCATTATTAATCATAATAACTGTCATGGTCATTTTCTCATGTAACTCAGAGACTCCTGTAAGCAATGTCGTTTCTGTATATATAGATTATAAAGATGGAAGTACAGTAAGGGTTCAAGACATTATTCAAGGAAATATCTTTCCACTTCCGGCTACACCTAAGAAGGAAAAATCAATTTTTACAGGTTGGTACCTCTCTGATGGTACAAAACTAGAAGTTAACCCTGTTGTAAGACAAAATATGACAATCGAAGCTCATTGGTTTGATCTTCCAGGAGAGATATTCCTTAACACATATCTAGGAACAAAAGCTATAAAAACTCAGGGGACTCCAATTGCTTTCAGCTATGATGTCTCTGCTTGCCCTGTAAATACTAATTGGGTTTGGAAGGTTAATGGAAAGAATGCAGGAAATAATCCAGCTTTACTTTCTCTCGATTCTGCTAATATGGAAGGAGATTATAGAATCTCGATAGAGGCTAACGAAACCGAAGCAGCATCATTTCTTCTAACTATAACAAGAGAGACGGTTTATTCAATTATTTACATAGTTGGAGATATGAAGAAGGTCGAGAGTGGTTTTAGTGTTGGTCTGAATATTACTCCAAAGTCTGTAAGCGAGCTTGGTGGTATAATACCATCAGATAATGTTTTCAACCAATGGGAGGTGATTTCTCCTAATAGTCTCACTCTTAATCCCTCTGGAGACTTTTCTATGCCTAGCTGTGATGTAATTTTAAGGGCGAAGTTTACTGAAAAGAAATACAGGGTGGATATTAATGCAGACGAAGGCTTTATTCTTAATCCATCTGTAATTGAAAATAAGAAGAATGGTGAGTATGTATCTCTTCCAAGTGTTAGTGGAAACGATGGGTTTGATGCAGTTTGGTATCTAGATGGAAATGAAATAACAGGTGGTTTTACTATTAATGGAAAGGATGTTGTCTTAACACTAAAAAAGGAAGTAATGAAGAAAAACATCTCAATTGATAGTGCATCATTCACAATTGATCCAATATCAATTGCCCCTCAAAGGCCTGGTGTTAAGGTCAAGCTTCCTTTAGTTCAATCAGAAGCAGCGGATGGTTATGAGTTTCTTTGGTCTATGAATGAAACACCTGTTAGTGGTTCTTTTATTATGCCTAATTCAGACGTAACCTTGAAGCTTACTGTACGGGGAAAGTTATACTCCATTTCATATATACTTGATGGTTGGACACTTCCAAATAATATTAAAACTTGGGCTCGTTATGGCGAATCTTTATCAATTCCGTCTCCGTCTAAGGAAGGAATGAATTTTACTGGATGGAAAATTGATAATGAAGGAACACTTTCTGATCTTCCATCTACTATGCCTAATAAAGACATTGTCTTAAGGCCTGTTGGAGAAGCAAGGAGTGTGAATATTAAGGTAATTCACCAAGATACTGATGGAAATAGACTTAAAGAAAAAAGCATTTCAGATAAAAAGTATGGTGATACAATTATCTTTAAGGATATTGAGTATGATAATGTAGAGTATTATTTTGCTTCAGCAGAGTGTTTTTATAGTGAAGATGGGTTTAGTTATGACCATAGGATAGATTGCTCATCTGATAGCTTTAATGTGCCATCTGGTAATGTTATGTTATATATGACTTATGCCAAGTTTGAGAAAAAACCTGTTGGTGGTGTAATTTACTACGATATAGGGCCTTCTATAAGTAATGCTGAATATATTTTCTATAAAGAAGATGGAGAAAAAATTACTTATACAGATAACATTGCAGTTCTAAAAGATGCAGCATTTTATATAAAGAAGGGGATTGGAGAAGATAGGTTTTTAGTAGTATATCCAGAGCTAATAAGTAGAGATAAATTGCAGTGGGGATTTAATGATAATAATGATATTTGTGATTACTATCGAAATGCTAATGTCAAGGTCGCTACTGGTTTGGAAATAGGTTATGGAAAGAGTGCTACCGAAAAGATTTTGAGATACATTGAGCAATATTGTCAGGGCGATAATGAGAAAAAACTCTACAAAAATGGCAAAAAAGAAGTTGAGTATGTTTGGGATGTTCTTTCTTATAAATTAACTACGTTCTCTCAAGATCAACCGAATGATTACTGGATACCGAGTAGAGATGAACTTGTGGCCCTTGTTAAATCTGTAAATATTCCTGATAAAATCAAACTAACTGGAGTCAATGACGCTTTTATTTCTTCAAGCTCCACGAATAAGGGAACACAATACTATATAGTTCGTTTAAATATGAATAATGATGTTTCGTATAGATTTAAAAATGATATTACCTACTATTATAACGCTGTGATGATAAGGAGTATCTGAAATGAAAAAAACAATTATATTAATTATTTCTGTTTTAATACTCTTTGCTTCATGTAATCCTGCTACTCCAATTAAAGAACTTCCTAAGTATAAGGTAACGTTAAAGTGGAATGACGGAACCGTTGATGAGGTTAAATATGTAGAATCTGGAAGTGTCTTCACTCTGCCTCAAGATCATAAAGTTAATAATGCAGTCTTAATCGGCTGGCAGGATTCAAAGGGTCTTATAGAGGATAACTCTATTGAAATATACTCAGATGTTACCTTTAATGCCTTATGGTATTCCTTTAGCGGGGATATCATGATTGATGGTGCTGTTATACTTAATAGTGCTGTAATCCAATCGGGTAGTAATATAACAATTAGTTATAGTGCTGTAAATTCACCTTATGTTAGGTGGGCATGGAAGATAAATGGTCAATCAATCGGGGAGAATGCTCTTTCCTTTAATAGAACTTTTACTTCTGAAGATGAGTACCTTATAACTCTTGAGTGTAATGGTAAAGAGGCTACTCGATTAAATCTTTCTGTGACTTCAAAGCCAGTTTATAAGATTTCATATCATGTTCAAGATGCGATTATAGTCGACTATGGATATGAGGAAAATGATAGAGTATTACTTTTAAATAATGACGATGTAGAAATGCTCATTGATGAGGGCTTAATGCTCTCATCATGGCTTGTTGCCTCACCTAATTTCGTAGTTATTGATGATGAGATAATCACAATGCCTGCTTCTGATGTAATACTAAATGCAAATCTAATCGATAAAGAGTATTCTATAGAGCTTGAAGTAGAGGAAGGCCTTGTCGTTGAGCAGATTAAAAAGAGTAAAGCGGGTATATTAATTAACCTTCCTGAGGTTACAGGCTATGATAGCTCAATATATAAACCTGTATGGATACTTGATGGGGAGAGGCTTAATTCCTCATCTTTTGTAATGCCAAATCATGATGTAAATTTGAAGGTAATTAAAGAAAGGAAGAGTTATACAGTTACTGTAGATTATGATGATAATGTAGTTTTATCAGAGTTATATATTTTGACTCAGGCTCCTAACACGGTGGTAAAACTACCTACTGTTATATCAAAACCTGAGGGTTATGATGTAATTTGGTATGAAGTAACAATGGATGGTGATAAACCACTGAATGTGAAAAACAATACTTTTATTATGCCTGACCATGACATCATAATAAAGCTCAGTTTGTCAGTGGCTGAGTATTGGATAATACAGGAATTAGGCAATTGGAAGTGTGATACCTCTATTCCTACATCGGCCTTTGTGGGTAAAGAAGTAATGCTTCCTCCATCAGCAGAGCAGCCAGGGTATACCTTTGTTAAGTGGAGCGTCTGTGATGCAACGAGCGGTAAAGAAGTGGAAATGCTTGATTCTAGGACATTCATCATGCCTAAATATGATGTAAAAATAAAGGCAGTTGGAAATGCAAATGAACATAATCTATATGTGAAATATTTCGATGATAACGGAGAGATTAGTCAATTTGGCGATGATGGAAGGTTTAGATACTCTCCAGCAGGTCCTTATACAGTAAAATATGGAAGCCTTGTTGAATTTACCAAAAAAGATGGAGAATATTATGCACTAACACATATTCGTAGCTGCAATTATGAATTCCCGCTTAGATCATATTATTTTAACGAAGAAGGTAAAAAGGTAGATATTGATATAGCAGGAATGGATTTCATAATGCCAGATTATGATGTAGTAGTTGAACTAAAGTATGAGAGTTTTAGTGAAGAACTACTTAAAGGCAAGATAATTCATATTTTTGATGAAGATGGAACATACAGGTTTTATGATAGTGCTGGTTATCTTATAAATTATGACATGAAAAATCGAGATCCAGATAAGCTTGCTGATGTTTATTCTTACACTAGATATTATGGCCGTGACTGTTTCCTTGTTGTTGCAGAAGAGCCATTATCAGGCGGTAGTCTTCACTGGGGCTTCCATCGTAACAGTAGCTTTGTAGGAGCAGCTGCATCTCCTCCTGAGGATGGTGAAGAATTAATCTTCTGTAAACTTGATTTAGGTGCGGGAGTGGAAAATACTCGTAAAATTCTCTCTTATATCAATTCATTTGCTAGAAATGAGACTCCTTCGGATCAAAGGGTTGCAACAGGATATATTAACAATAAAAAGAACCCTAATAATTTGAACCTGTATAGAAATTGTGATTTAATTAATCGCTTAGGGGTTAATAAATATCTATGGGATGAACTGGTGAGTTTTAGAAAGAGAACAAAAATTAATGATTGGTTTATTCCATCAGTTAAAGAAGCAGAAATTATTGCTGCTTACTATAAAACTCATGAAGTTCCTGAGGCTATAAAGGATATTGTACTAAAAAGCTTTTGGACCTCTAGCTGTTATGGTTATCCTTTTACTCAAGCCTTCATGTATAAATACGATGTAGGAGCAACAAACTATGGAAGGGAGCAAACTCTTCCTGCAATAGCAGTCAGAATGATTTAAATTATGTGGTGTGAGAGGTTTTCCTTTCACACTTTTTTAAAGTAATATTAGAATTAGAAATAGGTAGATTAAGTGTTTTGCTTATATTAACATCATAAAGTAGTTACTGTTAGAGCCAAGCTATTTTAACCTTTAGGGTTGATTTAGCCTGACGCTAACAACTTAGACAATCAGAACAGAGCTTACTTTATTTTATTAAGCATATTAGTACTCTTACTCCAACAGAGAGAGATTTAATTCAATGCTTTTTAGCAGATATGAAGGTTCGTGAGATAGCATCCCAAAGAAATGTTGAGATATCAACTGTAAAGTCTCAAATAAGAACACTACTTCAAAAGTTTGGGTGTTCAAGGTCTAAGGAAATAGTTGTAATAATAAAAGGGTTAGGTTTGGAGCACCTGTTTAATTAAAAATAAATAAGCTCGGGTTTTTTGAGCCCGAGCCTTGGAATTTTATCTCTCGTAGAAAGATCCCATATAACGGATATATTCATCCTCTGTCTTGTTTGCTTTCCAATTGTGTACATTAGCTTTATTGTGTTCACCAGCAATTACTGATAATGATTTTCCAAGATTAGCAAAAGCTTCTTCAACACAAGCTTCTGGAGTCATTGCTGCCTTCATTACAGCCTCTCCAGCAGGTCCACCAGGAAGGTTTTTAAGTAAGCTTGGTGTAATTGTTGTTCCAAGTGTAATTACCTCAACATCAACATTGGTTTTTTCACATTCTCCTGCAACTGCTTCTGTTAACTTCTTAATATATGCTTTACCAGCTCCATATTGTGCATTGTATGGGGAGCTACTAATACCTGTTAATGAAGAAACATTGATTACAGAACCACGATCTTGTTTAGCAAAGATACCCATGTAGTGGTAGAAACACTTTAAGAATGTAAGAACGTTTACGTTAATCATCTGTTCGTGCTTTTCCCATGGAGTATCTTGTAATTTGCCAAATGTATGGAAGCAAGCTACATAACTCATGAAGCCCATGTCTAAATCCTTTGTTTCTTCGAAAATCTTATCTGTACAATCTGATTGTGCGAAATCGGCTCTAATTACTTTGTAATCAACACCATATTTCTCATGGATAGATTTTCCAAGTTCTTTGAGCATTTCTTCTCTTCTACCAACAAGAACTACACTCATTCCTTCAGATGCAATCTTTTCAGCAAAAGCTTTTCCAACACCTTCTGTAGCACCAAGGATGATACCCCATTCACCATATTTTTCTCTTAATGTCATTTTAAAAATAACTCCTTATTACTAGATAAAAATATATCTACTTAATGATATATAGGCAATCACATTTGTGAAAAAAATTGAATTAATCTTGACAATATAAGCATTTCTTGAATAATATTTGACTATTGTTATTAATATAGTCAAAAGGAATTAATATGCCAAGAGCATTTAATGAGCGAGAGAGAAACTTAATTAAGGAACGGATTAGGAAAGCAGCTGCAAGTTTAATGATAAGAAATGGAGTAAGACATACTACCATTGATGCAATAGTTAAAAGTGCGATGATACCAAAAGGGACCTTTTATCTTTTTTATGCTACGAAGGAAGAACTTCTTTTTGAAGTTCTAGAAAATGAGCATGAAAAGATGGAGAAGTCAATACTTGAGCAAATATCAAAAGTTAATCCATCCACTATTAATCCTGATAGTGCTACCGAATTAATTTATAGTTTTTATAAGATGGTGGATGAACATCCATTACTTGCAACCATTAGTCGAGAAGATGTTACTTTAATTTCTCAACGACTTCCGGAAGAGAGGATATCAAAGCATCTAGAAGAAGATAGAAATATGAGTGCTAAACTAATGAGATTTTTACCTCTTAAGGATGGTATTACAGTAGAGACAGTTTCTTCTTCTCTTCATGCTATTTATTTCACTATGTTACATCTAAAAGAAACAGCCGATGATAAGAGTGAAGAATTATTAAAACTCATTATTAGGGGAATAATGATCCAAATATTAAGGTAATTTTTTAATGATCAATATCGATAACCTTTTATTTAGCTATACAAAAGAACCTTTTATTAAAGACTTATCTTTAAGTATTAAAAAAGTGAAATCTTTTCATTCTTAGGGTCTTCTGGGGCAGGCAAAAGAACTTTAACAAAGCTTATGCTTGGATTACTTAGAAATTATAATGGGACTATTACTTTGACGTACTCCCACGGGCAAGCCCATGGGAATCTGGCCATGGTAACGACGGCTGCACCCCAAAGGGCGTCTTGCACCGTCTCTGGCCCGCGAGACCCGTCCGGCCTCGCCTTATAGTCTAGCGGCAAGGCAGAAAAGTTCCTTGAATGTTGTCAGAGTCAGTTAAAAAGGGACAAAAAGAGTCAGCTGAAAAAGGACAGAAAAAGTCAAATAAAAAGGGAAAACATACAAACCATACTAAAGTGCTTTCCTTAATTATTATTGATAAAGACTTAGA
>NZ_VUNN01000003.1 GCF_009695635.1 Bullifex porci | reverse complement strand
TGAATTTCCTGGTGACCATAGAGAAGTGGAAACACACGTTCCCATCCCGAACACGACAGTGAAACGCTTCTTCGCCGATGGTACTGCGGCTTGTCCGTGGGAGAGTAGGTCGTTGCCAGGTTTTTTTTTCGCCTTTCTCATTGCTTTAAGCAATGTTTATTATAGATTTTTCCTTACCCATCCTCTGTAGGATGGTTTTTTATTCTCTAAGTACAACTTAATATATTTGTATACAAATTTATATATCTATATTTATTTTATAAGATTTTTATTGACTGCATTATATTTGTATATTAACATCTAACTATAAAGAGGTTTTTGATGGCTGGTTATAAAGATATTGCTACTAAGATATATGAAGATATTTCTCAGAGAATCTTATCCCTAGAATTAAAGCCAGGAATTTCATTTTCAGAGAATGATGTTTGTGAAAAGTATAATGCCTCTAGAACTCCAGTTAGATCTGCAATGCAGCGTCTTGCGGATAAGGGGTTAATTGATTTACTCCCATATCAAAAGACAAGAGTATCAAAGATTGATCTTAATTTAGTTAAGCAGCTTGTATATGCTCGTTCTGCAATTGAGGATAGAGTCATTAGAGATTTTATTAAAATCGATGATCCTCTATTAATTGAGGATGTTGAGCACTTAATTAGGAAGCAGCAGATTGTAGTTAATAATGAGGAATCTAATATAGAGCAGTTTTATGAGCTTGATGCTAAGATGCATCGTCTCTGGTATGAATCTGTTGGTGCAATTCCTATTTGGGATTATTTTCAGGATTCTATACATTATACAAGACAAAGAAGAGTTGATATCATTGACCATCACTCAATGCAGGTTGTTATAGAGGACCATTTAAAGATCTTAAATGCAATTAGAGAAAAGAATACAGATTGTATCTACGAAATTTTGCATGAGCATCTATATGGTGGCATAGATAGAGTTTCAAATAATAGTGAATTAGCAGGCTACTTGGCCTAATAAAGGAGATAAAGAGAATATGGATATCCGTTATTCAACAGGAAAGGAACCTTTTAAGAGAATGACAACAGAGGAGCTTAGAGAAGAGTTCCTCATTCAGAATGTCTTCGTAAAGGATGATGTATCATGTGTTTATTCACATGTTGATAGAATTGTAACAATGGGCTGTATGCCAGTAGATGAGACTGTAAACATCGAAAAAAATATCGATCCTTGGAAGAATTTTGGTGTACATTACCTTTTAGAGAGAAGAGAACTTGGTACTATTAATATTGGTGGTGATGGTGTTGCAATTGTTGATGGTGAGGAAATTAATGTTAATCACTATGATGCACTCTATGTTCCAATGGGTACTAAGGAAGTTTTATTTAAGAGTAAGGATAGCAAGGAGCCAGCTAAGTTCTATATCTTAACAGCACCTGCTCACAGAGCTTATCCTCTTACAGTTATCCCATATGAAAAGGCAATCCATAAGCACCTTGGTAAGCTTGAAGATTCTAACGAAAGAACTATTAACCAGTATATCCACCCAGATATTCTCGATACCTGTCAGCTTTCAATGGGTCTTACACACCTTGAACCAGGTTCTGTATGGAATACAATGCCTGCTCATACTCATGAAAGAAGAATGGAGGTTTACTTCTATTTCGATATTCCTGAAAACCAGGCAGTTTTCCACTTCATGGGTGAGCCTAACCAGACAAGACACATTGTAATGCACAATGATGAAGCTGTTATCAACCCAAGCTGGTCTATCCACTCTGGCTGTGGTACAACTAACTACACATTCATTTGGGGTATGGTTGGTGAAAACAGAGCATATGATGACCAGGATTGGCTCAAAACTGAGGATTTAAGATAATTAGTAGCTTATTCTAAGAGGGCACCACTAGTTTGGTGCTCTTTTTTATTTTCTGCTTCATGATATTAGTCTATAATCAAAAAAGAGGTGAATAGATGAACTATATTGGAGCTATAGATCAAGGTACTACTAGTACTCGTTTTATTATTTTTAATGATCGAGGTGAAGCTATTGGCTCACATCAAATTGAGCATAAGCAATATTATCCTCAGCCAGGCTATGTTGAGCATGATCCAGATGAGATTTGGAAAAACACTCAAACTGTAATTAAGCAGGCAATAAAAAAGAGTGGTATTAACATAAAGGACTTAAAGGCAATAGGAATAACTAATCAGCGTGAAACTATTATTCCTTTTGACCCAACAACTGGTGAGGTGTTATATAACGCTATCGTTTGGCAGGATTTAAGAGCAAGTAGTATCGTTTCCTCATTTAAGAGCTTAATTAGTGCAGATGAGCTTAAAGAGAGAACTGGACTTTTATTTTCACCTTATTTTTCAGCATCTAAAATAGTATGGCTTATTAATAATGTTCCTCTAGTAAAGGAACGTCTTGATATGAATCGCTGTGTTTTTGGTACTATCGATACCTTCCTTGCATTTAAGCTCACAGGAAAAATAATTACAGATGCAACTAATGCTTCAAGATATATGCTAATGAACATAAAGACCTTAGAGTGGGATGAAAAGCTCCTAGACCTCTTTAAAATCCCAAGAAGAGCTCTTCCTACTATCGTACCTTCAATGAAGGAAATATATGGGTATGCAGATATTTTAGGTACAAAGGTACCACTATGTGGAATTTTAGGTGACCAGCAGGCAGCACTCTTTGGTCAAGCATGCTTTAGTGAAGGCGAAGCTAAATGTACATATGGAACAGGTTGCTTCATGCTTGTTAATACTGGTGATAAGCTTTGCTATTCATCTAAAGGACTTGTAAGTACAGTTGCATATCTTGCCAAGGGAGAAAAACCAGCTTATGCTCTTGAGGGCTCAATAGCTATTGCTGGCTCCTTAGTACAATGGGTTAGAGACAATTTAAAGATGGTTCAAAATGCAAAGGAGCTAGATGAGCTGGCTTCCTCTGTCTCTGATTGTGGTGGAGTATACATAGTTCCTGCATTCTCAGGCCTCTTTGCTCCTCATTGGAGAAGTGATGCAAGAGGTGTAATTGCAGGGTTAACAGGCTATGTTAATAGAGCTCACATCTGTAGAGCTGTCCTTGAGGCAACAGCTTTCCAAGCTAATGATATTTTTGAAGCTATGGAGCTTGATTCCGGAATAAACCTTAAAACACTTAAGGTCGATGGAGGATTAACAAACTCAAATCCACTCATGGAATTCCAGTCTGATATCCTTTCAATACCTGTAATAAGACCAAGAATTACAGAAACTACTGCATTAGGTGCTGCTTTTGCTGCTGGACTAAGCGTTGACATTTGGCAAAATCGTGAAAATCTGTCAAAATATTGGAAGGAACAGTTAAGATGGACCCCTTCAATGGATGAGAAAACAAGACAGAATAAAATTATCTTCTGGAGAAAGGCTGTATCGAGAACCCTTAACTGGGCCTCTAAAGAGGAATAATATATGTTTAGTTTAGGTGGTTCCGCATACTTTATTACTTATGCAAAGGATTTCATACAAATCTTAATCCTTGCTTGGGTACTTTATAAGCTGTATGTGGCTATTTCTTCAACAAAAATTACACAGCTAGTATTTATAATGCTCTCTTATGCACTATTCTTCTGTGTATGTTATATTTTGCAATTTGATTTTCTTTTATATTTATATAAGAAGATCACACTCCCACTGTTAATGTTCTTCTGTATTATTTACCATCCAGAGTTTAGAAGAGCATTTACAACCCTGTTCTCTGGTAGAGCAAGGTTATTTAGAATTGGATCTCAAACAACAGTAGAACAAATTGATACAATTTTAAATGCTTGTGAAAATCTAGTACAGGTAAAAAGAGGTGCTTTGATAATCTTCCCAAGACACACAGATATAAAGAGTGTCATTGATTCAGGTACAAAGCTTAATGCAGATTTATCATCATCATTAATTTGTACTATTTTTGACCATGATACACCCTTACACGATGGTGCCTTAGTTGTTCAGGGTGGTAAGATTGTAGCAGCTTCCTGCTATTTACCGCTTTCAGCACAAACAGGAATTAATGCAAGCTATGGAACAAGACACCGAGCTGCCTTAGGCTTAGCAGAGGACTCAGATGCTGTTATTATTATTGTATCAGAGGAAAATGGTGCAATGTCCCTTGCTTATAATGCAAATATTTATTATGACCTCGATAGAGAAACAATAAAAAGAGTTGTATTAGCTCTTATGAGCTACCATGATGTATCACCAATGGATGTAAAGGAGGAAGAAGATGAAACAAGGAAATAAAGGCTTCAATTCCTTCCTCTCAGCATGGGTTCCAAGGGTTCTATCATTAGTTTTAGCATTTTTAATATTTGCAGTTGTAAATTATTTAAATATGACAGATAGAGTAATTACAATACCTCTCTCTGTTACCTTGCCTTCACAGGAGGTAGTAGTACCAGAGTCCTTAGTTCCATCAAAGACTGAGATAGTAATAAGTGGAAATGATGAATTAATATATCTTGTTGATGCAACATCTATATCTGCTGAAGCAGACTTTTCAAGTGTAGATGAAGCGGGTATTGCTAGAGTTCCTGTAAAGGTAATTTATAATAGTGATGCCTTTTTAGATGCATCCTTAAGTGTTCGTGCAAATCCTGATTCTGTAAGAATCCTATTTAGGGAGCCTTAATGCTTTCTACTGGCATAGATATAGTTAAAAACTCTCGCTTTGATAACATATCTGATAGACTTAGGGACCACCTTTTTACCGACTATGAGATTGAAAATAGTAATGGTAAAAGTGAATATTACGCTTCACGCTTTGCCTCTAAGGAGGCTTTTGTGAAAGCACTTGGGACTGGTTTTATAAAAAATATTACACCTAAATGTATTGAGGTTAGAAAAAATAGTAATAACCAACCATACCTTGTATTAACAAAGGATATTTTAGATATGATAGGTTCTAGAGAGGTCTCACTTTCAATTTCTCATGAAAAAGAGTATTCAGTTGCTATGGTGGTAATATCATGAGTAGAAAGGATTGGAGAAGACCGGCCCTAGAACCATTAGCTGATAACCTTAGAAGAATTAAGATTACAGTTAGCTATGATGGCTCTGCATTCCATGGCTTTCAGAGGCAGGATAATGGAGAGAGTGTTCAAGAGAGTATAGAAAATGCGTTAAAGGATATGAAGCTAGCTGTAACTGTTCAAGGCTCAGGCCGTACCGATAGTGGTGTGCACGCACTTGGTCAGGTATGTCACTTTGATATTCCAAAAAGCTCAACAATACCTGCAGAAAGGTTTAAGCTTGCATTAAATACAAAGCTTCCAAAGACTATAAAAGTATTAAGTAGTGAGGAGGTTGATGGTTCCTTCCATGCAAGATTTACAACTATGGCTAGAGAATATAGATACTTTGCTAAGGAAATGAACTCCTCTCTACCATTTGATGAAAAATATGTAGGTCTTTTTAAGAGGCTTCCAGATATAGCTATCTTAAATAGGTATGCAGCTATCCTCCAAGGTACCCATGATTTCACAACCTTTTCTTCGGCTCGTGATATCTCACCCTCAAAATATCGTGATATATATGAGTCTATATGGAGTAAGGAGACCGATCGCTTTAATCAATGTGTATATTGCTATAAGGTTGTAGGTAATGCCTTTTTATATCACCAAGTAAGATCAATGGTTGGAACAATGATTGAAGCTGGGCTCTTAGGTGAGTCAGAGGAAGAATTTAAAGAAAGATTAGAGAGTAAGCTTCGCTCTAAAGCTCTAAGAACAGCACCACCTGAGGGATTATATTTAGCAAGAATATGCTATGATGAAGCAGAATACGCATGGTTTGAGGAGGAGTAAATATGCAGGATAGTGGAACAGAGTATTTATTATCACTCCTCGATGATGCAATAAGAGTTATAAATAAAGATTACTTAGGAGAGGATACTCCCTTTGTTTCTTACAGTGTTGAGCAAAAGGTAGAAGAAAAAACTGAGACAAAAAAGCTCTCTCTAAGAGATATGTATCTAAATTGTCACTCCTGTGATAACTGGATGTGCAGAGACCATAGGTGCCTAGTTGGTAGAGGCTCACAGCACCCTCTGGTACTATTTGTAGTTGATAAAACCTTAGATACAGGTGCAATGGTGTCCCCTGATGAGGGTGTTATGCTAAACACTTGGTCAAATGCTATTAAGCTGGATAAGAGTCAGGAGTGTCACCTAACTAGTATTATAAAGTGTCCAGGCTCCTGTAATGAGGTTAATTCAGATTGTATCAACATCTTAAAAAAGCAGGTAGAGGTACTAAAGCCTAAGGTTGTATTCTTCTTAGGTCCCCTTGGAGCTCAAATTTTAGGATATGATTCTATAGAAAAGGCAAGAGAACAGGTTCTATCCTTTGGCGATAGCGTTGCTGTTGTATCATATTCTCCATCACAGGTCCAAAAGGATCCAAGACTAAAGAATTTAATTTGGAATGATTTAAAGAAGGTTGCATTCTATGCTGGAATTAAGGAGCGAAGATGCTAGCCGAGGTATATCTTCCTCTTCCTTTAAACCAAACATACACCTATCGCTTTAAAGAGGGTGAAACACAGTTTGGCTGTCGAGTCTCTGTACCCTTTGGAAAGCGAAAGCTTACTGGCTTTGTAGTAAATGTTAAAGAGGACCAGGAAACAGATTTCGAAATAAAGGAAATTATTAAGAGTGTTGATAAAACGCCAATATTTACCTCTGAGCTATTAGACACTGCAAAGTGGATGAGTAAAGTCTACATTGCATCTGTTGGACAAATATTAAGTATGATGATCCCATCTGGAAGGAGAGAGAGTGAGAGTGCTCTATTTTCAGCTGAGGAGTCATTTACTCCAATTAAAATGCTATCAGAGGAGCAGCAAAGTGCTCTTGATGAGATAAATAATAATCCTGGAGAGACCTTCTATCTCTATGGAGTAACGGGCTCTGGAAAGAGTGAGGTATATTTAAGAGCTGCAGAGGAGGTAATAAGGCAGGGACGTAAGGTAATATATTTAGTTCCTGAAATTACCTTAACTCACCAGCTATTAAGTGATATCTCTCTAAGGTTTTCAAATAGAGTTGCACTATTGCACTCAGCATTAACACCTTCTCAAAGACTAAAGCACTGGCACAAAATAATTAATGGTGAAGCCGATATCGCTATTGGGGCTCGTTCTGCTGTATTTGCACCCTTTAAGGATGTTGGTCTTATTATAATCGATGAGGAGCATGAAAACTCCTACAAAAGTGGACAAACTCCACGCTACCATGCAAGACAGGTTGCCCAAAAGAGAGCTGTGAATATGCATTCAACTCTAGTAATGGGTTCTGCAACACCTTCCTTAGAGGCATACCTCTCTATGAAAAAGGGTGCGATGAAGAGACTCGATTTAAAAACTAAGGTTGCAGGTGGTGCTGAAGCGAAGGTTAAAATTGTTAACATGCTCAAGGAGAGCAGGACAATTTCAAAGGAGCTTGAGGAGGAAATTCGAAGTGCCTTACATGATAGAGCCGGTGTAATTTTATTTTTAAATAGAAGAGGATACACAAATTACTATCATTGTAACTCCTGTGGCCATGTAGAGGAGTGTCCTAACTGCTCTATAGCTCTTACCTACCATAAGAGTAGTGAACGTATGGTATGTCACTACTGTGGATACTCAACACCTCTAGTAAGCCACTGCTCAAAGTGTGGCTCACATGATATGAGTGTAGCTGGCTTTGGAACTGAAAGAGTAGAGGAGGAGGCAGGTAAGCTATTTCCATCTGCAAGAATTGCAAGATTAGATACAGATGTTGCCTCAGGTGATAAAGAGAAGGTTAAAAAAACTATTGAGGATTTTAAGAAGGGAGAAATAGATATACTCCTTGGAACTCAAATGGTTGCTAAGGGCTTAAACTTCCCTCGACTTAGATTAGTTGGTGTAATACTTGCTGACAGCACACTATCGGTTCCTGATTTTAGATCTGAGGAAAGGACCTTTTCACTTCTTGAGCAGGTTAAGGGAAGAGCTGGGCGCTATCGTGATGACGGTAGAGTAGTAATACAAACCTATAGAGTTGACGATAATGCTATTAAGGCAGTTAGAGACCAAAAGGTAGCTGAGTTTTACGAAAATGAGCTTGAAATTAGAAAAAGCTTAGGCTTTCCTCCATTTACAAGGCTTGTTGCATTAACATTAAGAAGCAGAAATGAGGATAGTGTAAGAAAAGCTAGCGATGAATTATATCTTTTACTTGAAAGAGTAATTAGTAAATCTGGATATAGTGATGTCTATGTGATAGGTAAGAATCCTTGCATAATATATAAAAAGGCTAGTAATTTCCGCTATCAAATCTTACTCTCCGGAGAGAATTTTATACATCTAAATACTATCGTGAAGGTATCTCTTGAGCGCTACCACACTCCAAGTAATATATATATCGAGATTGATGTTGATCCACTGAGTTTACTATAGCCATTTGGTTGACCCACAAGGCTCATCTTTATTATATTTTCTATTATGCTTGATATTTATAAATTAGGAGAGGATGTATTATATACACCTACTCAAAGAGTAACAAAATTTGATAGTGCATTAAAGCTTTTAGTTGATGCAATGTTTGAGACCATGGATGAGGCCGATGGAGTTGGTCTTGCAGCTCCACAGGTTGGTGTAAGTCAAAAGCTTTTTGTCGTTGATGATAGAAAGGGCAATAGAATTGCCTTTATTAACCCTGAAATAATTGAAACTAGTGTAGAGGAAGGTCCATATGAGGAAGGGTGCTTATCACTTCCTGGAGTATACCACAATGTAATTAGACCTCTTGGAGTAACTATTCAGGCTCAGGATGTTAATGGTAAGGCCTTTACAATAAAGGCTAGTGGCTTACTTGCTCGAGTTATTCAGCATGAAAATGATCATCTTAATTGTCGTCTCTTTATCGATAGACTCAGCGATGAGGATAGAGAAATGATGGTTAAGGTATATGAAAGAAAGAATAAAACTAAAAAGAGAGGAAAGAGGTGAGAATCCTTTTTGCAGCAACAGGTGATATAGCAATTCCAACCTTAGAGACTCTAAATTCCTTAGGCCTTCTAGGTGGTGTATTAACAGCACCTGATAAGAGAGGAAAGAGAGGAAAGGATTTAATTCCTACTCCAATAAAAAAGAGAGCTCTAGAGCTAGGACTTACTGTATTTACTCCTGAGCATCTTGGTCTAGACGCAAGAAGAGATGTTTCTACACTCTCCTGTGATACTCTTGTTTCATTTTGCTATGGAAAAATCTTTGGACCTAAGTTCTTAGCACTCTTTTCTAAAACCTTTAATATCCATCCATCTCTATTACCAAAATATAGAGGGTGTGCTCCAATTAAGGAGACTATTTTACACCAAGATAGAGAGTGTGGAATATCTATTCAAGAAATTGCTTTAAAGTGTGATGAGGGTGATATCTACACCTCCTGCCGCTTTGCATTAAAGGGCGATGAAACAGAGGAGAGTCTATCTGTAGAGGTGTCAAAGGTAGCTTCTGAGCTTGCAAAAGAGCTATTTACAAATTTAGATAGCTACAAAAGCCTTAAGCAGGAGGGAGAAGTATCTTGGTCCTACCTCACAGCTAAGGAGGAAGCAAGACTTACTCTTGAGGATGATTTTAAAGCTATTCATGCTAAGGTTAGAGCATATTATCCATGGCCAAAGGCATATTTTCTTTTTAAGGGTGAGCCGCTTTATCTTTGTGGAGTTTCAGATAGTATCTTTACACTCTCTCAAGAGGAGCCAAGTGAAGAGGCTGGAACTGTTGTTGGCTTAGATAAAAATAAGGGCCTTAAGGTTGCCTTTAAGGATGGATACTTATATTTTAATCGTCTGCAGCGTCCAACAAAGAAGGAGCTATCAGCAGCTGACTTCGTCAATGGAAATAGAGACATTATTGGAGCAAAACTCTCGTGAGAAAACTAATATCTCTTGTATTAATATTATTAACACCTCTAATGGTATTTGCAGCAAGACCCAAGGTGGCTTTAGTACTTTCAGGTGGTGGTGCAAGAGGTATTAGTCAAATTCCTATAATTAAGGAGCTTGAAAGTAGAGGAATATATCCAGATATTGTTACTGGAACAAGCATAGGAGCCTTGATTGGAGGATTGTACTCTTCGGGCTACAGTGCGCTCGAGATTGAAGAAATTGTCAAGCAAGAGGATTTATCAGATATAATATTTAATCTCCAAATTGAGGAGCAAAATCTTGATAGACCATATTCTAATTATGATCGCTCTCTAATCTCATTAAGTATTAGTGACCATGGAATAGGGTTAAATAACTCTCTCTTAGATGATTCTAAGGTAGAAGCATTAATAAAAAGAAAGCTTTCAAAGGTATTA
This sequence comes from Bullifex porci, assembly GCF_009695635.1. Lineage (GTDB taxonomy): Bacteria > Spirochaetota > Spirochaetia > Sphaerochaetales > Sphaerochaetaceae > Bullifex > Bullifex porci. The sequence goes on along the minus strand of NZ_VUNN01000003.1, from coordinate 180,135 downwards.
GATATCAAAAGCTTTGATGACCTATCTATTCCATTTCGTTGTGTAGGTACAGATTTTGTAACGGGAGAGGCTATAGTATTTTCTACTAATCTCTATGATTCTTTACGCTCTTCAATGTCTCTACCATTAGTTTTTTCACCAAATCAGCTAAAGGATGGCCGATATGTTGTCGATGGTGGCTTAGCAGATAACCTACCAGCCTCAATCGCAAGAGAGATGGGTGCTGACATCATAATAGCTATAGATGTAAATGATAGTGTAAGAGCAAATGCTACTGAGCCTTACTATTTAGAGACACTATCAGGAGTCGCAAAGCAGTTAATTATTTTAATATCTATGGGTAGTGTTCGCTCAGAGCACCAGCTTTCAGATTATTTAATGATTCCTGATACAGGTGATATCTCTGTAATTGATTTTACCTCTGTTGATGAAATACTCCATGTAGGAGAAGCCTTTGTTAGTGAAAATAAAGCCTTATTTGACCAAATAGAGGAAGAATTAAAGGGTTATTTACCACTAGAAAAGCCTCTAGCCTACGATGAAAGACCATATTTATATATCGATGAAATTCAATTACCTACTCTCTTAAAGAAATATGAAAAGCTATTTATACCATTTAAAGAGAGAGTATTTGATGAAGCTTATATAGCAGAGCTTTCAACGGTTTTATTTAAGCTAAAGCAGAGAGAGAACTTTAAGAGTATTAGCTATAATGTAGCTGATGGCATTTTAGCTATCGATGTTAAGCGCTATGAGGAGAGAATTTTAAATGCTACTATAGGCCTGTCAGCAGATTTCTCCTTTAGAAATGATTATCTTTTTTTTGATCCAGGTGTTACTTTAACCTCCTCATATTACATAAAAGGAAGTAAGCTTACTGGAAAAATAAGAATTGGAAGTATTAATCTTTTAGCCTTTGAATATTCATATCCCTTAGATAAAATGCTTGACCTATCATTTGCACTTGAGGGTGGCTTTGGAGCATATGCTAAGGATTCATTAATTAGTGTTAAAAACCATAAGCCAAGTCAAGGTGGAAGCATATCTCTATTAACTACCTTTACATCTAATTTTACTAATAAAGAGCGACTTGATATAACTCTTAAGGGTGAGCTTACTAAAATAGATCTCTTCTCATCTACACCTTCTATTTGGTATTTCGGCTCAGGAATTTCATATAGCTCACGCTCTAATATTCATAGTATAGATTTATTGCTCCAAGCAGGCTTTAATGGAAATCTTTGCTATGAAATGAAGGCCGATACAGCTCTTAATCTTGATAGATTCATACTTTCATTTAAGCTTAGAGCAATTAGAGGTAATGAGAGCTTAGCATCATCGTATGATGTTGATTTATTCTCAACTCTAGCTAAGGACCGCCTTAGTGCAGAGCTATCATATAAGCTATTTACAAATAAATATTGGAATTTAAGTATTGGATGCTTCTTTGACCTTAATGACTGTGGAAACACTACATCCTTAATACCTTTTGCTGCTTTATCTGATATTGTAGTTGGCCCTAAGCTTTCACTTGATATAAAGCTTTTAGATACTATCGATGTTTCATTTATTGCGGCTTTATCAAATGATAAGAAGCTATCTATAGGAATGTATGTTAGATGAGATGGAATACATACTCTGAGTATTTAAATCGTCGTTATTCAAAAAAGCTCTATAGAATAGGTGTAGATGGTGGCTTTAGCTGTCCAAATAGATGTAAAAATGGTTCTGGTGGGTGCACCTACTGCGATGGAAGTGGCTCTGTAGCTGTTTACCAAAGAGGTGAAGAAAAGGGGTATGAATTAAAAAAGGATTTACTAAAAGCCCGTATAGACTCAATAGATAACCAAATTAAAAGAGGATTAGAGTTTATTAAGCGTAGATATAAAGCAGAATATGCGGCTTTATATTTTCAATCCTTTTCAAATACCTTTGATAGCATAGAAAACCTAAAAAAGGTTTATGACTATGCACTCTCCCTATATGATTTTAAGGAGCTAATTGTTTCTACAAGACCTGATTTACTAAGTGATGAGATTTGTAAGCTTTTAAGTAGCTACCAAACTAAGGATAGAGAGGTTTGGGTTGAAATTGGATTACAAAGTGGAAATGATAAAACTCTAAAGAAAATTAATCGTGGTCACGACTCTAAATGCTTTATAGCTGCTGTAAATAGAGTTAAATCCTACGGCTTGAAGGTAACTGCTCATCTTTTATTGATGCCAAGCTATGATAGCCTTAAGGATATTGAGGATAGTGTAAGAATAATAAATGATACAGCTTGTGATGGAATAAAGATACATAACATCCACATAACTCATAATACAGTACTTGAGAGAAGCTATATTAATAGTGGGTGCTTTTCAACTATGAGCTATAAGAGACATATAGCCTTACTTGCTTTTATAATTGCTCGTTTAAATAGAGATATTATTGTATTTAGATTACTAACAGAGACACCTAGAGCACGCTTAGTTTACCCAATTGAATACCCTGATAAGCGCGATTTAATAGAAAACCTTGAAAAATACATGGAAAACAATAATATTACACAAGGAAGCTTGTTACTTTATCCTAAATTAGGAGTTAATAGGTAATATGCAGTTATCAATTAAAAAAACAGTTAGGATCGTTGGTATTATTCTCCTAGCTATTTCTACTATTTTGATTATTACATTTTCATTTCTCGATTTTTCTTCTGGCACATCATCCTTAATTAAGAATGATAAAATTGCTCACTCTATAGCATATACCTCATTAGGATTTTCTCTATTTTTAACACTTGTTCACCTGCCAGCCTTTATGCAGGCAAGAAAGGAGAGAAAAAGTGGTGATGGAACACTTTTATTCTTATCACACAATACTAAGGCTATTTCTATCTCTGTAATAGCAGGTTCTATCTTTGGTCTAATTATTGAGCTTCTTCAACCATTTTTTGATAGAAATTGTGACTACCTTGATTTCATCGCAGACTTTTTAGGTGTTGTCTTAGGAATTGCTATTGGAATCATATTACTTGATATCTTTCTTGTACTGGTAATGGATAAAAGCGTTTGGTATGATGTAATGCATGAAACTGAGCAAAAGCATTGAAAACGCACTTTCCTCTGCCGTTAGAGTTTTACCAGAGGAAGTTGAAAAGGCTATTAGAAAAGCAGATAAATGTGAGACAAGCCGCCTTGGAAGGGTTGTTCTCGATAACATTGTTAAAAATATCGATGTAAGTAAAGAAACTTTACTACCTCTATGCCAGGATACTGGTATGTTTTGGGCATTAGTTTCAATTGGTAAGAGTGCAAGATTAAATCTTGCTCTTTTAGAGAGTGAAATTATTGCAGGATGTAGAGCGGCTAGTAAGAATGCATTTTATAGAAAGAGTGTAGTTAAGGACCCTCTTTTTGATAGAGAAAATACAAATACAAATCTTCCTGTAATTATTAACTATGAATTAGTTGAGGGCTCTGATATCTCTATAAAGCTATTGCTAAAGGGATTTGGAAGTGAGAACTGTTCCTCTGTTAGGATGCTTAATCCTACTCAGGGAGAGGATGATGTTATAGCTGCTGTTTGTGATATCGTCTCTAAAGCAGGTGGCAAGCCTTGTCCTCCAATTTTCTTAGGAGTAGGAATTGGAGGAACTATGGATAAGGCCGCTCTTTTAAGTAAGAAGGCTCTCCTAAGAAGTGGAAGTAATAGTGATAAACGCTATCGTGAGCTCGAAGAAAAGATTAAAGATGCAGTTAATAGACTTAATATAGGTCCAGGCGGGCTTGGTGGTGATAACACCTGCTTAGGTGTTGCTATTGAAAGCTTCCCAACCCATATCGCAGGACTTCCAGTTGCTGTAACAGTTAACTGCCATGCAGAGCGAAGAGCAGAGGTAGTTGTATTAGGAGGCTATGATGGTCAGGCTTAATTTACCATACAGTGAGGATGAGCTATTAAGAGTTAAAGCAGGAGATGAGGTTTTCATCTATGGAACACTTTATGTTGGTAGAGACCAAGTACATAAAAGATTATATGAAGCAATAGCTAAGGGCGAGAAGCTTCCTATAGAGCTTAATGGAAATGGAATTTACTACATGGGACCATCTCCTAAGGTTGATGGCTTTGCTCTAGGAGCTGCAGGACCAACCACAAGTGCTAGAATGGATCCCTTCTCACCAACTCTTTTAAAGCATGGCTTAAGAGTTATGGTAGGAAAGGGCCCTAGAAGCAGTGAGGTTTTAGCTGCAATTAAGGAATATAAGGGTTTATATCTTCAAGCCTTTGGAGGGTGTGGAGCTCTCTATTCCTCATGTATTAAGAAGTCAGAGGTAGTTAGCTACCCTGAATTAGGCCCAGAAGCGTTACTAAGACTCGAGGTTGAAGCCATGCCATGTGTTTGTATTGCAGATAGTAATGGAAATGTTCTCAGCTAGGAGGATTTATGAAGAAGATATTATTAATATTATTTATTGTATTAGCTTTAATTTCTTGTAAGGAAAAGGAGGCTACTCCTGCTCCTACACAAATAGCTACAGAGAAGGTTGAACATGTGATAGCTACTCCTGAGACACTAGAGGAGAAGTTTGCATATGTATATGGCTACCAGCTATTAAATTCTATAATTACATCGATCCCTGAGCTTGAGAAGGAGTACTTCTTAGATGGCGTTAGAGCCTATGTTGATAATGATTTTACATACTCTATGGAGGAAAGCCAGAGTATTATGAATGAGTATCAGCAAAAGAGGTATGAGTCCTATGAGGCTGAAATGGCTGAGCTGAGAGAGAAAAATTTAGCTGCAGCTGAGAGCTTCTTACAAACTAATAAAAAGCGTTCTGGCGTAGTATCGATATCTGATAAGCTACAGTATGAGGTATTAAGAGAGCCAACTGAGGGTGGAAAGAGTGCAACTAATAAATCTACTGTTACAGTTGATTACCGCTTAATAACACTCTCTGGAGAGGTTAAGGATTCCTCCTATGAAAGAGGTAAATCCTCTGTATTTGATCTCTCAACTAATATTATTGAGGGCTTTAGAACCGCTGTCTCAGTTATGCATGAGGGTGAAAAAATCAGAGCGTGGGTACACCCTGATTTAGGATATGGAATAAACGGCTCAAGTAATATTGAACCAAACCAGCTACTAATATTTGATATTGAGCTAATTAGTGTTGATAAGTAAATCTAATATTTCATCGTAGGAGGCTGCTGCATAGGTGTAAGCACCATCCTGCTTTTCCTTATTTAAGTGTAAATAAAGTGTATCTATACCACTATTAATACCACCCTGGATATCACTTGTAAGGCTATCACCTATGATTAAGCAATCAGATTCTGTCGCATTAATTAAATCTAATGTATGAGTAAAGAACTTCTTCTTAGGCTTTTGGACACCAAGCTCCTCACTAATTACTATTTTATCATATAGGTGGGTAGTATTAGATGCTTCAAACCTCCCATATTGGACCTCCTTAAGCCCATTTGTGATCATAATTAGCTTATAGCTTTGCTTTAAGCACTCTAAGCACTCTCTTGCACCTGGATATAAAATTCCATTTTCACTTAAATATTTACAATAAAGTAACCCAGCTTCCTGACTCTTAGCTTCAAGGCTATATTTCTTCATTATCGGAATAAAGCGCTTAATCCTGATATCGTCACAGGTAGCTTTTCCCTTCTCAAATAAATCCCAAAGCTCAGAATTTGCACTATGATAAAGTGCTAAATTATCATCAGATAATGGAATATTATAGTTGTCAAATAGCTTTTTTATCGCTACCTTTTCACAGGATGGAAAATCGTAAAAGGTTCCATCTGCATCTAAAAGAAGATATTTATAGTGCTTCATATCACTTAAGCTACACAAAAGCTAGCTAGTTTTCAAGGAGGAAGAAATGAAGAAATATCTATCATATATCACAAGTGGTATTATTTTGATTTTACTAGGCCTATTATTTGTCCTTGCTCCTAATGCAGTCGTAAAGATTGGTGTTATTGCTTTCGGTGTATATAACATTGTAGAGGCAGTAACTGCTTTAGTCACCTCATATAAATTTAAGGGAATGGGCGGAATAATACGCTTTAACATGGTAAAAACCCTGATAAACCTAATTATCAGTATTTTAGTTGTTTACTTTGCAGCCATAGCTCCTGGCACAGCAGTTGCGTCCTGGGTTGTTTGGTTAATTGCATTTAACCTTCTATTTGCAGGTCTCTCAGAGGTAATTGAGAGCTGGATGATAAAGAAAAATGGATTTACAGAGCTATTCTACTATGGACCATCAGGATGGCTTTACATCGTTTTTGCACTTCTTATGTTTATATTCCCAAACTTTATTAATTCAACTCTATTATTAGTCCTTGGAGTTATTGTAATTACTAGTGGTGTATTTGTAATTCTCTGGTCAATTAAGCTTTGGTCTGTTATGAGAAGCTTTAAGAAGGAAGAAAAGATAGCAGAAGCAGAGTGGAGTGAAAAGAAATAAAGATGCTCCAGCTCTTTATATACATGGTAGCAATGGCTATTACGCCAGGACCAAATACAATTATGTCTATGGCGAATGCTTCAGAGAAGGGGTTACGAAGAGGGATATATCTCAACTATGGGATGTTTGTAGGAATTTTAATAGTTGACATATTAACATACCTAATTATCTCTCTTTTAATTAAAATTATTCCTTCTCTGCTACTAGTCTTTAAGAGCCTTGGGATAATCTATCTACTATATTTAGCAATTCATATTCTCCTCTCTAAGGAGGGAAATATTACACCTGGAGGTGGAAGCTTTGTTACTGGAATGGTGATGCAATTTGCTAATGTTAAGGTAATGCTTCTATGCTTTAGCGCTCAAACAATGTATATCATAAATAGTGAGCATGAGCTTCTACTTCTAATGCTTATTCCAATAGTTTGCTTATTAAGCGGCTTAGTGTGGGCTGTTGCGGGCTCCATTATAAGTCAATTCTATAAAAAGAGAAGAGTGCTAATGAATGTAATCTTTTCCTCATCACTCTTTATCCTTGCAATGTTAAATGTTTATCAGCTTTTAAAAGAAATATTGTCAAAATATTGACCAAAAAAAATGAAATAACTATGCTTAAGCATATGAAAGCTGTAAGAAACATCCATCACCATCATCACTTTGTTAAACCATAGTTCGATATGGCTGGATGCTACATATACTGAGGTCTCCGCACATGTCGGGGACTTTTTTTTATACTATAAGGAGAGAATAAACGATGAAAAACCTAAGAATTGCAGTTCAGAAAAGTGGAAGACTATCAGAGAAAAGTCTTGATATCATTAAATCCTGTGGAATTGAGTTTAGTGATGATGCACGTGTATTAAGAACCTTTAGTAGCAATTTCCCACTTGAATTCTTGTTTGTTCGTGATGATGATATCCCAACCTATGTAAATGATGGAGTTGCTGATATTGGTATCGTTGGTAAGAATGAATATGATGAGAAGGGTTATGATTTAAAGATAGTAAGAGATCTTGGGTTTGCTGCTTGTCGCTTATCAATTGCAGTTCCTAATGACTTTGATTATAAGGGCCTTAGCTCATTAGAGGGAAAGAGAATAGCAACCTCATATCCTAGAATTACTGAAAAGGTATTAAAGGAAGCTGGTGTAAATGCCTCCTTTGTTAATGTTTCTGGCTCTGTAGAGATAACTCCTCAAGTCGGTATTGCAGATTGTATCTCAGACCTTGTATCAACTGGTACTACTCTTAAGATGAATGGCTTAAAGGAGGTTGAACCAATTTACTATACCTCCGCTGTTATGATCAGTAGAAAGAGCTTTGAAGAGGATGAGAAGGAAAGATTTGATATTTTAAATCGTTTACTAGTTAGAATGGATACCGTTTCTCTTGCAAAGCACAAGAAATATATTCTCTTTAACCTTCCTAAGAAGAACCTCAATGAAGCTGCCGCAATTATTGGTGGTATGAAGAGCCCAACAGTAACTCCACTGCTTGATTCAGATTGGGTTTCTGTGCAATCTGTAGTATCAGAGGATCGCTTCTGGCAGGTATTTGAAAGCCTTAGAGAGCTTGGTGCTGAAGGTATCCTTGTAATGAATATTGAAAAGATGACGGAGTAAGCTTATGGCGCTAATAAGGTATTATAAAAATATCTCTAAGGAGGAATATCTCCCAATACTTAAGAGAGTTCAAAGTGATGATGAGGCAGTAAAGAGCGCTGTCTTAAATATTATGGAGAATGTAAGAATAAATGGTGATAAGGCAATTTATGAATATGAAAAAGCCTTTGACCACTCTGAATTAACATCTCTATTTGTATCTGAAGCTGAATTTAAGGTAGCTGAAGAGAGTGTACCTGAGGAGCTAAAAAAAGCAATTGATAGAGCTTATGAAAATATTTATAGGTTCCATAGTGCTCAAAAGCAGGTAGGGGAGGATGTTGAGACTGAGAAGGGTGTACGCTGCTTTAGAAAGATAGTTCCAATATCTAAGGTTGGTCTCTATATCCCAGGTGGTACTGCTCCTCTATTTTCAACTGTTTTAATGCTCGCTATTCCTGCTAAGGTTGCAGGGTGTAAGACAATTACCTTAGCAACTCCTTCTAAGGGAGGAATTGTTAATCCTGTTGTACTATATACAGCTAAAAAATGTGGTGTGACTCATGTCTTAAAGGCAGGAGGAGCTCAAGCAATAGCAGCACTATGCTATGGCACAGAATCTGTTGAGAGAGTTGATAAAATCTTTGGACCAGGAAACCGCTATGTAGCCTTTGCAAAGAATATAGCTTCAAATGTTTGTGCAATAGATATGGTCGCAGGACCAAGTGAAGTAATGGTTGTTTGTGATAAGGAAGCTTCCCCTCTATATGTTGCCACAGACCTATTAAGCCAAGCTGAGCATGGTAAGGATTCTCAAGTCATGCTTGTTATTAAAGCTAAGGATGAAAAGGAAGCAGATGAGATCTATTTAAGGATAGAAAAATGCTTAGAGGATGAGGTCGAAAAACTTGGAAGAAAGGAGTATATGCTTCCATCACTATCACATTCAGCGGCCTTTGCATTCTATGATGATAGCTCTGTAATTGATATTATCAATAGCTACGCTCCTGAGCATTTAATCATAAATACTAAGGAGCCATATGAAATACTAGCTGACGTTGAGAGTGCGGGCTCTGTATTTATTGGAGCGTACTCCCCTGAGTCTGCAGGTGACTATGCTAGTGGAACTAACCATACACTACCAACCTCAGGACATGCTACTGCTTCATCTGGTGTTAGCTTAGATAGCTTTATTAAAAAGATTACAGTTCAGGAGCTAACTAAGGAAGGAATTAAATCACTTGCACCTACTATTATTACTATGGCAGAGGCAGAGGATTTAACAGCTCATGCTGAAGCCGCTAGAGTGAGGATGCTATGAGTATTGAAAAGCTACTACGAGATAATATTAGAGTCCTAGAGCCATATTCCTCTGCTAGAGATGATTTCTCTGGCACTGCTGCAGTATTTCTAGATGCAAATGAAAACTTTCAAAATATGATTTCCTTTGATCGTATTAATCGCTATCCAGATCCACGTTCACTTGAAGTAAAGAAGGCATTTGCAAAAGCATATGGAGTAGATGTAAAAAATCTTACTATTGGAAATGGCTCTGATGAGCTAATAGATATCCTTTATAGGATGTTTTGTGAGTGCAAAAGAGACTCTGTTTTGATAATGCCTCCAACCTATGGAGAGTATAAGGTTCTAGCTGCAATTAATGATGTAAATATTATTAGTGTAGTACAAAAGTCAGATTTCACATTAGATATTGAGAGCATTAAGAGAGAATTAGATGAAAAAGCTCCAAAGCTTATGTTCCTCTGCTCTCCTAATAACCCAACTGGAGCTTCTATACCACTTTCCCAAGTGAAGGAGCTTGCTCAATACAACAAGGGTATTACAGTTGTTGATGAGGCATATATTGATTTTTCTACAAACGAAAGTGCTATTTCATTAATTAGTGAAAATGAGAGGATAGTTGTACTAAGGACTCTTAGTAAGGCATGGGGCTTAGCTGGAGGAAGAATTGGTATTGCTATAGCTTCTGAAGAGATTACTTCAATAATGTATAAGGTAAAATATCCTTATAATATTCCACTTCCTTCTCAGCTATGTGCTATCAAGGCTCTTAATAGCTACTCGAAGGTAATGGAGGAGGCTAAGAAAATTACAATAGAAAGAGAGAGAGTTAGAAGTGCTCTTGAGACTATAGATGGAGTTAAAAAAATCTTCCCAAGTGATACTAACTTCTTACTTGTTAGAGTAAAGAGAGCTAATGAGGCTTATGATGAGCTTTCGAAAAGAGGTATCATTGTTAGAAATAGATCTAAGGAGGTGCTTTGTGCTTCCTGTCTTAGAATAACTATCGGCTCAAGAGCTGAGAATGATCTTATGCTTTCTACACTCAAGGAGGTATTAAGTGAACTTTGAGATGAAAAAGAGAGCGCTCTTTCTTGATCGTGATGGCGTGCTTGTAAACTCTAAGCATAATAATTGCTTTGAAAAGCTAAGCTTTATGCCGGGAGTTTTTAATAGCTTGAAGAAAATTTATGATAACTCGGACTATAGCCTTGTAATGGTATCAAACCAGGATGGAGTAGGAACTCCAAGTCTCCCATTTGAAACTTTTTATCCAGTTCAAAATCATATTGTTAATACATTCCAGGGTGAAGGAATTGAGTTTGATGATATTTTAGTTGATTACTCACTTCCAAGTGATGAGTGTACAGGACGAAAGCCAGGCATTGGGATGATGAGTGATTATCAAAATGGTGAGTGGTGTCTTGAAAAATCCTTTATGATTGGTGATAGATTAACCGATATGGCCTTTGCAAAAAACTTAGGGTGTAAGGGTATTTGGTTTTCAGCTGAAGAAAATGTCCCAGATGAGTATAAGGATACAATTTGCTTAATTAGTGATTCCTGGCAAGAGATTGCAGCCTTTTTAACTCAGGATAAGGTAAAGAGCCCTAGAATTGCCTCCTTAGATAGAACTACTAAGGAAACCTCCTTTAAGCTAACTTTAAATCTTGATGGAAGTGGAAAGGGTGAATTAAAGACAAATATTGGTTTCTTTGACCATATGATTGAACAAATTATTAAACACTCTCACATCGATTTAGAGGGAACCTTTAAGGGTGATTTAGAGGTTGATGAGCACCATAGTGTTGAGGATTTAGCAATAACCTTGGGTTCATTAATAAGAAAGGCTCTAGGTGATAAGAGGGGAATTAACCGTTATGGCTCAGATATCCTAATTATGGATGATGTAGTTGCAACTGTCGCAATTGATTTCTCAGGAAGAAGTGAATTTATTTATGATGTAAAATTCCTAAGAGAGTATATCGGTACCTTCCCAACTGAGATGATAGAGCACTTCTTTAAATCCTTTTCTAATTCAGCTCAATGTAATTTATATCTTAAGGTTACTACTGGAAATGCTCATCACATGGCAGAGGCTCTATTTAAGGCGTTTGCAAGAGCTATTAAGGTTGCAGTAAAAAGAGATCCTTCCTCAAATTCTCTACCTTCTACAAAAGGAGTTTTATGATGGTTGCAGTTATAGATTACAATGCTGGAAATACTCGCTCTGTTATGAATGCTCTTTCTAGGCTTGGTGTGAAGGCCGAGCTTACCTCTGATATAGATGTAATTAAAAGCTCAGATAGAATGATATTCCCTGGAGTAGGAGCTGCCTCTTGGGCTATGGATGAGCTTAAAAAGAGAGAGCTAATTGAGACAATTAAGGAGTACCAAAGACCCTTTTTAGGAATATGCTTAGGTATGCAGCTGATGAACTCCTTTTCAGAGGAGGGAAATGTTGACCTATTAAATATTACTGCTAATAAGGTTAGACTCTTTGATAAAAATGTAGGAGTAAAAATACCTCATGTTGGTTGGAATGAGGTTACATTTTCATCAGATCCAATATTTAAGAATTTAAGAGAAAAAGAGTACTTCTATTTCGTTCATTCCTACTACGTTGAGTACTCAGAAAATACTATTGCTACGTGCTTTTATGATAATGTTACATTTTCAGCTGGTCTTAGAAAGGATAATTTTTATGGCTTTCAATTCCACCCGGAAAAGAGTGGAGAGGTTGGAGAAAAGCTCTTAAAGAATTTCTTAGAGGTATCACTATGAAAATAATCCCTGCAATAGATATTATCAACGGTGAGTGTGTACGTCTTACTAAGGGTGATTACGAAGCAAAGAAGAGCTACTTCAAAAATCCTTTGGAGGCTGCAAAGCGCTTTGAGGACTATGGCTTTACAAGACTTCATGTTGTTGATTTAGAGGGTGCGAAGAGTGGTGAGATAAAAAACTTAAAAACTCTTGAAAATATTTGCTCAAATACCTCCCTAATCGTTGATTTTGGAGGTGGTGTTAAGAGTACTTCAGCATTAGAGAGTGCTTTAGCAGCAGGAGCTAGCTTTGTTACCTGTGGCTCAATTGCCGTTAAAAATCCTTCCTTAGTTTTAGCGTGGCTTGAAAAATATAACGATAAGCTTATATTAGGTGCCGATTGCAAAAATCGTATGATAGCAACCTTTGGTTGGCTTGAAACAAGTGATATAGATGTTATTACCTTTATTCAGGAGTGGAAGAATAGGGGCTTTAGCTACTGTATAAGTACAGATATATCAAAGGATGGAATGCTTAAAGGACCTTCCTTTGAGCTATATGAGGATATTTCAAAGAGTATTCCTGATATAAATGTAATTGCTTCAGGTGGAATTTCCTCTCTTGAGGATTTATTGCGCTTGAAAAATATGAAGCTCTCAGGAGCAATTGTTGGTAAAGCTTATTATGAGGGATATCTAACTCTAGAGGAGCTTAGGGAGGTAGAATGCTAGCAAAAAGAATAATACCTTGCTTAGATATTAAGAATGGAAGAACTGTTAAGGGAATAAACTTTTTATCACTTGCCGATGCAGGAGATCCTGTAGAGAATGCTGTAAGATATAGTCAATCGGGTGCAGATGAGCTAGTTTTTTTGGATATTACAGCTACTGTAGAAAATAGAGAGACGCTATCACAGCTAGTTGAAAGAATAGCTGAAAGTATTAATATTCCATTCACAGTTGGAGGTGGAATAAAGAGTGAAGCAGATGCTTATAAGCTATTATCCTCTGGGGCTGATAAAATTTCTATTAACTCTATGGCAGTAAGAAAGCCAGATATAATATCGACCTTTGCAGAGCGCTTTGGCTCTCAATGTGTCGTTACTGCGGTAGATGTAAGACGTAATGAGAGCTTTCCATCCTCCTATGAGGTTTATATCGATGGAGGAAGAACTCCAACTGGTATAGATGCTCTTTCTTGGTGCAAAGAGTGTCAGGAGCGTGGAGCTGGTGAAATACTATTAACTAGTATGAATGCAGATGGAACTAAGGCGGGCTTTTCCTGTGATATTACAAAAAAAGTAAGTACAAATCTTTCTATTCCTGTAATAGCATCGGGTGGAGCTGGTACTATGGAGCATTTTAGTGATGTTTTTACATTTGGATTTGCAGATGCTGCCTTAGCTGCTTCGGTATTTCATTACCACGAAATAGACATTATTGAGCTAAAAAGGTATTTACAAAAACAAGGAATTGCTGTTAGGTTATAGCATTAACGGATTGGTAAATATTATGGTTATTGATTTTGAAAAGGGTGATGGATTAGTTCCTGCAATTGTACAGGACGCTGTAACACATCGTGTTTTAATGCTTGGTTATATGAACGCTGAAGCTTATCAGCTCACACTCGACAGAGGTCTTGTGACCTTCTGGTCAAGATCTAGAAAGAGGATCTGGACTAAAGGTGAAACCTCAGGAAATTTCCTACAGGTTAGAGAGATTCTTGCCGATTGCGATGGGGATACCTTACTAGTTAAGGCTATTCCAACAGGCCCTGTATGTCATACTGGTGCTGATACCTGCTTTAATGAAGAAAATGAACCAAGTGAGATGACTTCTAGCGAGTTCTTATACTATCTTGAAGATGTAATTAATGATAGACGCAATAATCCTCAGGAGGGTTCATATACTAACCATCTATTCTCTCGTGGATTAAATAAGATTGCACAGAAGGTTGGAGAGGAAGCTGTAGAATTAATAATTGAGAGTAAGGATAACAATAAGGAGCTCTTCTTAGGAGAGGCTGCAGACCTTATTTATCATTTCTTAGTTCTATTAGCTCAAAAGGATACATCCTTAAGTGAGGTCGTAGAGGTCCTTAAGGGTCGTCATTGTAGATGATCACAGCGCTTAGGGATTATGTAGATGAAAACTTCTCTAGTGAAAACTATGCTAGGGAAGTTTTTTCGTATTATACCTTTTAAATTGTTGCTTTTCAGAGGTTACCTTCACAGATTGTGACTTATCCTCTGCAGCCTTTAACAGCTGTAGCTTTTTATCGTGCTCCTTTATTAATTGTAATTTCTCAGAAGCCTTATTTAATAGCTTTGACGTACTCCCACGGGCAAGCCCATGGGAATCTGGCCATGGTAACGAAGGCTGCGTCCCAAAGGGCGTCTTACACCGTCTCTGGCCCGCGAGACCCGTCCGGCCTCGCCTTATGATCTAGGCGTCCTTCGCCTGTTCCATTCGGTTCATGATACGCTTTGCCTCAGCGAGTATGTTCACCGCGGCATTTACGTCCCTGTCGTGATACACCCCGCATTCTGGGCAGGTCCACTCACGGACACTGAGGTCTTTGGTGCTCGGCCACACATGCCCGCAGACGGAGCAGGTTTGGGACGACGGGTAGTACCGTCCAATCCTGATGACCCTGGTCCCGTACTTTCGGGCACACCACTCCAGGATTTCCACAAACTCCGAAAACGCATAGTCGTGGACCTTGCGTCCCCACATCCTCGCCATAACCTTGATATTAAGGTCTTCTATGGCTATGACGCCGTACCTTGAACAGAGTTCGTGGCTTAGCTTCCAGAACCAGTCCCTGCGTCTGTTCGCGATGTCCTGGTGCCTGCGGTACAGTGCCTTCAGTGCACGCTCGTATCCGTTGCTCCCCATCACCTTACGGCTCAGGGCGCGGTTCGCTTTTCGGACTTCGTTTATTCCCTGTCTGAAAAACTCCGGGGATCTAATCACACTGCCGTCCGACAGCGAAAGAAACATCTTGAGTCCAAAGTCCATGCCGACATCACCGCGTCCGTCCCTGGTTTCACGCATGGTGACGGCGCTGTCGGTGGTGACGTAGACGAAAAACTCTCCGAGTATGTTGCGCTTTACCGTTACGGTCTTGATTTTGATCCGTTCCAGGAGTCCGTCATAGGAGTCCCAGTATCTGTAGATGTGTCCGTTTATGCTGATACGTCCGCCAGTAAGGAATCTGTATCCCGCCTGTTTGTAGGTGACGCTTTTGTACTTTTTGACCTTGCGACGACGCGGTGGCGAACATTTGACTCCCTTCTCCCTGTTAGTGAAAAACAGCCGGTACGCCCTGTATATCCTGTCGGTTATCTCCTGTACCGCCTGACTTCCTACATAACGCCAGTGGTGGTTTTCATCCTCGTTGCGAAGACCACGGAGCTGTTTCTGGAGTTCATATTTATCCAAAAGCTTCCCTGTCGCATCGTAGTAGTCCTGTATGATTGTCAGTGCCGTGTTGTATATGATCCCGGCGATATTTATCATATCACTAAGGTATCCGAAGTCATCGCTATTGTACAGTTTTACTGTCAGTGTCCGCATGACATCATTATAGCACATTTTATAGCATTACGCATTACCGCCTTTCATCCCACGGCCAAGGCGCGTGAGCTTTCTCGGCGGTTAATTTGTAAAATTGAAAGCTGTGATTTATCAGATACTTCCTTAAATGATATTACACATAAGGGCTCTAGTATTATTTCATCTACGCTTTCAAGAGCATTTCTAGTTAATACTAAGCTTGCTTCATTAAAGCTAGATGGAAGTGATTTATCTGAAATTTATATTTCCTCTGATTTAAAGGAGCTAAAGGGAGCAGAGCTTGATGTTTCACAAGCTCTGGATGTAATTAAGCTAATAGGTATAAAGCTACATTAGACCATGCTCTCTAAAGGAGTAGTAGGACTTTGTTGAGAAGATAAGATGGTCAATTACCTTAATACCTAGAATCTCTCCACTCTCTGCTAGTCTTGAGGTTGTTGTGATATCCTCTCTACTTGGCTCTAAGATTCCACTTGGATGGTTGTGAGCTAAGATAATAGCAGTAGCTCTACGTGCTATTGGGTCTGAGAAAACCTCTCGAGGATGGATGAGAGCTCTATTAACTAGACCAATTGTGGCTGTAAAAATATTAATAACCTCATGGGCACCATTTAATACTATTACGATAAATTGCTCCTGCTCTCTAGTTGCAAAGTGCTTTACCTCTAAGAAGATATCATTTGGAGTTGAAATGGTATTACCATTTTTTACAAATCTTCTCCTGCCTAGCTCAAGTGCAGCTGAAATAACAGATGCCTTAGCTGTGCCAATACCACTAATTTTAGCAATATCATCTGTAGTGGCATCAACCTTGGTGTCAAGTAGAGTTAATAAATCGAGTGCAATTTCATTTACTCTCCTTTTTGCATTTCCACTCGATAACAAAATCATGAGAAGCTCTAGATCTGAAAGTGCTAAAGCACCTTTGTTTTCTAGCTTCTCCCGTGGCCTGTCCTGAGGTGGTAGCTCCATAATTGAGAGCCCCGTTGTATTATTTTTTTCATATCTCATACTAATAATACAAAAATTTGTTAAAAAAATTATATTTTGCTATATTGAGTATTAATAATATATAGTTTGTCAGGTTTAAAGGATGAGTGAAAATAAATATAAGATAGGGCAATTAGCTGAGGCTGCAGGTCTCACAATTAGGACTATTCGTTACTATGATGAAATGGGCTTACTAAAGAGTAATGAAAGAACTAGTGGTGGGCAGAGAATTTATAGCGATGCAGATCTTGTATATATTAAAAGAATAATGGAGCTAAAGAATCTATTCTTTTCACTTGAGGAGATAAAAAGAATTATTCTTTTATCTGATGAGGATAAAAGTGGTGAGCTTAGAAGAGAAATATTGCTATCAAGCTATAGAGAAAAGCTTATAGATGCAGAAAAGAAGGTAAAGGCACTAAATGACCACATTGGTGAGCTTAAGTGGCATATTAAGCAGCTAGAGAGTGCCTATGATTCCTTCCAGGATTGTCCAGGCTCTCTCTGTACTAATTGCTCCTTTAAAAGGAACTGCTCTTTTTCTTCAAAGAAATAAGATGCTCTAATACCTTTAAGGATAGCTTTCCAACATCCTCTTGGAGCTCCTGCGGTAAATACTTAAAGAAGAACATTATTTCATATGTTAAGAAGCCCTTGTAATCGATCTCATTTAGAGTTGATATAACACCTTCCCAATCAATTGAACCAAAGTATGGCATAAAGTGCTCATCTGAGGTTTTATGGTTATCTGCTATATGTGTTGCTATTAAACTATCATTTAGCTTTTTTATCTCATCTGAAATATTTAAGCCATACATATGAGCGTGTCCTGTATCAAGGCAAATACCAACCTTAGATTTATCAAAAGGGGCAATTATCTCAAGTAGCTCCTCAGCTCTTCCTATCTCATCATGACGCTCCATATTTTCAATAGCTAAGCGACAATTGCTTGGAACTATTTTTATTACATTCTCAAAGTACTTTATATTATCTTTAATTAAACCTCTAATAGGGTGGATTACAATTGTATCGACTCCTAAAACTGATGAGTATTCAAAGGCTCTTTTAATTAAGGTATCAAGATTATTTCTTTCTTTTTCTGATAGCGCAAGATAGTCCTGTGTGTATGGAACATGACTTTGGTTATAGCTGATTTGAAGCTCTTTTTTATAGCCTTCAACTATTTTAATGTAGCTGTCATCAATTCTGTTTCCAGGATTTAGCAGCTCACAGAAATTTAAATCTATATTCTTATACCCATATGAGGCAATAAGAGGGATGGATTCAACCATCTCTCTTCTGCCACCTCTTTTAAAGCATAATAAATTTGTACTAGTTGATATTCTGTCTATTGAAAGCATCTAAGCCTCTATCAATTTCATTTGTCATTTTATCAACAGTTTCATCAATAGAAATACCCTTTTCAAGCATATCCTTGATATTTGATTGGAATGCATAATAAACCTCATAGCCATTTGGGATCCAAAGTCCAACTACCTTTGGATTTGAAGCTAAGAGCTGGTCTGAAGCTACCTTAAAAAGTGGGTTTTTATTACAGTGCTCTATATATTCTTCTAATGTATATGTGTCCTTATTTACAGGAAGATATCCTGTCTCGATGTGCCAGTAGAGCTGATTTTCTGCACTAGTTAAGAACCTCATGAATTCATATACTCCTCTTTGAGTAGCTTCATCAGAGTTAAAGGTAAATAGGGCTCCACCACCAAGATTTACACCACCAGTTGCATTTTCATTTACCATTGGTAGGAAGCTAACTCCAAGCTCAAAGCGACCATCGATACCACTTAATACTGTAGTTAGGTTACTTGTTGAGGCAAGCATTGAAGCTGTTTGACCTGAGATAAACTCTGTTGTTACACCACTAGTTGAGTTCTTTAAACCACCAGTCTTATAAAGCTCCTCCCATTTCTCTAAGAAGCTTTTAAGAGTACCTTCCTCCTTGAAAACTGTCTTTGTTGCAAAGCCCTGGTGACCATTTTCCATATCAGTAAGGTAGCTACCACCATTTTGGCTACCGATGAAAGCACACATTTCATATGTGGTTGGGACAGCTGAGATTGCATATCTAACAACCTTTCCACTCTCATCCTTTTTAGTAAGCTTGCTAGCGACATTTATTAAATCATCAAGAGTCTTTATTTGAGATATTCCACACTCATCAAAGAGAGTTTTATTGTAGTAATAAAGTATTGTTGAGGCGTTGAAAGGAAGTGCGATCATCTTGTTTTTATACATCATGCTTTCTTTAGCCTGCTCAAGTAGGAAGGATAGATCATCACCATTTGCTTTAAATAGATCCTCTGCATATAAAAGATCCTTATTTGAAGCCATATCTACAACACCTGTTGCATCAAGTTGAACTAGAGAAGGGTATTCACTTACATTATCACTTTGGCTTACTGCCTTTACCTTAGTTAATACATCACTAGCCTTACCCTGGTAGATTGAAACAACTTCAATGTTTTTCTCTTTTCCCACAGTTGTATTAAACTTTTCTACTAGCTCATCTAGTGCTTCACCTAAAATGCCACTATTTGAGTGCCAAAAGGTAATAGTAGTAACCTTTTCTTCCTTAGCTCCTGCTGCAAATAGTGCGAAGCTTAAGCAGAAAAGAACTGCCAATAGTACAAGTAGTTTTTTCATTCCGTCCTCCAAATTAACTATATAAATATCCTTTCTCTAAAGCCTTCATAATGCTCTTTTTAAAGATTACAAATAGCAAAGCAAAAGGAATAAATAATAAAATAATTGCGGCAATAGTTGGGCCATAATTTAAGCTTTCAGAGAATCCTAGCATTGTAATTCCTACCTGGATCGTCCTCATTTTGGGTGTGTTAGTTACTAGTAGCGGCCAAAGATATGAATTAAAGATATTTACAAAGCTTTGTAATGCTAGAGTAACTAGCATAGCCTTTGATAGTGGAAGTAATATTAAAAGAATATATTTATAGTCTGAAGCGCCATCAAGGAGTGCACTTTCATGAATATCCTGAGGAATAGTTTTCATAAATTGTCTTAGGATAAATATTTGACTTGCTCCGAATAACCCTGTTGAGATTATTCCAATATATGTATCTAATAAATGTAGACGTTGAATTGTTATATAGTTTTCAACTAGTAGAAGATCAGAAGGAATAAATAGAGTTAATACTAAAAAGGAAAATAGAGCCTCTCTATATTTAAATCGGTAGTGAGTAAATGCAAATGCAGCGCTAAAGGAAATAGCTAAGCGAAGAAATGTACCCAATAATCCTGTATAGAGAGAGTTAATTATATATCTTGTAAAGTATTTATGGTTTAATACCTTAATGAAATTTGAAAAATTAAGCTTGGATGGAAATAGCTTCGCAGGATAGGTTAAAAATTCACTAGCTGAGAAGAATGAAGCTGAGAGTGCATAAAGAAATGGAAATAGCACTATAACCATCATGAGAATTAGGAGGATGTATGAAATTTTCTTCATTAGAAGGTTATCCTCCTTTTCTCAAAGCGTTTATATAGAGATAGAATAATTGCAGCTATAATAAATACAAGTGTACTTATTGTTGCAGCCTTCGATATTGCAGAATTCTTAAATGCTGATAGATAGTAGTAATAAACTATAGTTTGAGTGCTTCTTGCAGGGCCACCCTCTGTCATTACAATAATAGGTGAGCAAATTAAAAGAGCATCCTTAATTGCTATAAAAACTATAAAGGAAAGTATTGGCAGAAGCATTGGAAGCTTTATTTTAAAAAAGATTTGTCTTGATGTGCATCCATCGACCATAGCGGCCTCAATAGGGCCTCTATCGAGATTTCTAGTTGCACTTAAAAGAAGTAGATAATCGATCGAGAGGTCGAGGAAAATACCTAAGAATACTAGGCTTAGACGTGCTGGGAATACATTGCTACTCCAGAGGATTTCATGCTTTAGTATTGAGTTTATTACTCCATTAGTTTCATTAAATAGAAATTTAAAGAGTAGTGCTGCGCTTGAAAGCCCTATTGTCATAGGGAGCATAAATATGCCCTCTGCAATATTTGTAAGTCTATTTCGCTTTAATGTCAGTAGTACTAGAGCTATTACAAATATTGTGTTTAATGGGACAAACATTAACATAAATATAAATGTATTTTTTAATGATAGATAAAATACATCATCGGTTAGTAAAGCCTTATAGTTATCTAAAAAACAAAAGGAGTTAAACTTTCCTGAGATAGATATATTAAAAAAGGATGATACTATTGAGCGAATAAATGGGTAATATACAAACATTACGGCAAGAAGTAGTGCCGGTAATAGATATATATATGGCTTAATTTTTTTTATTCGCATGTGGCAAAGAATAGTTAGTATTACAATAAAAGTCAATTAATTTATTATAATATAAATAAATATTACGTAATAAAAGATTACGTAATATTCTTTTACGTTATATTTTTTTATTCAAGAAAAATACTGTTTTTTTTATTATAAAGGTTGTACACTTAAGCTAATAATAAAAAATAGGAGAAGCGTGATATGAAGCCAACACTTTTGGTTCTTGCTGCTGGTATGGGTAGTCGCTATGGTGGTGTTAAGCAGATTGATGCTGTAGGCATGCACAATGAGACTTTATTAGATTTTGGTGTTTTTGATGCTAAAAATAGCGGTTATGGTAAGGTTGTTTTTATAATCAGAAAGGATATTGAGAAGGATTTCAGAGAACGCCTTTTCGATAGAATTGCTCGTAATATGGATGCTGAATATGTGTTCCAATCTTTAGATAGCTTATTAACAGCAGAGGAAGTAAAAAAGAGTGAGGGTAGAGCTAAGCCATGGGGTACAATCCATGCATTGCTTTGCGCTAAGGATGCTATTAAGACTCCTTTTACTGTTGTAAATGCAGATGACTACTATGGTAGAACTGCTTATCAGGATCTTGGTGCATATCTTTCACAGCTAGATAATGATGCAACAACACATGCAATGGTTGGTTACGTTCTAGAAAATACAATGAGTAAGTCTGGTTCAGTTTCTCGTGGTATTTGTAAGGTTAAGGACTCAATGCTCGTTACAATGGAAGAGAATACCAAAATTGAGTATACAGCTGATGGTGGTATTGTTTCACACTTAGATAGAGGTGATGAAAAGCTAACAGGTAAGGAAATTGTTTCAATGAATTTCTTTGGCTTTACTCCTAAGGTCTTTGATTCCTTCGTTCCATATTGGGAGGCCTTCAAAAAAGATAATATTACAGCTCCTAAGGCTGAATGCTTACTACCTAATGGTGCAGGTAAGATGGTTGAAGATGGTGAAGGTACTATTAAGGTTCTCACAAGCCAGGAAAGATGGTTTGGTATGACATATCCTGAGGACAAGAAGATAGTTGTTGAAGAATTAAGAAAGAAAATTGCAGAGGGCTATTACCCAGAAAAGCTTTGGGAAAAATAATTAGCTTTTTATTTCTCTTTGGGTCTCACTTTGGTGAGGCCTTTTTTTATTCAAGGCTTATAGCTCTTAAATAATTTTTCTTGACATTAAATAGTGTTTCAGTCAAAATCTTTTCTGACAATTAAAGTAAAAATGTCAAAAATAACTTTATAGGGGAAATTATGACAGTTCCATATCTATTTGAGACAAAGTGTCAGAAAATTGGAAATTACGTCTTTCTAATGGAGAAGGATAAGAGTGGTAAGTTTATCGACTTTACATATAGAGAGGTTAGAGGGCTTGTACACTCATTTGCTAGAGCACTACGGTCTCTTGGTGTTAAGAAGGGAAGTCTTGTTGGACTTCTAAGTGATAATAGATCTGCCTGGATGGTATCAGATCTTGCAATTATGTCCTTAGGTGCTGCTGATGTTCCTCGTGGAAGAGATAGTACAGCAGGTGAGGTTGAGTTTATATATAAAACTACCGAGGTTGAGAATGTAATTGTTGAAAATCTTGACCAGCTAAAGAAGCTTTTATCTGTTAAAAAGAATCTTGAGTGTCTCAAAAACATTATTGTACTAGATGAGGATAGAGTTGGTGATATCTCAACACTTGAGGCTGAGTATGGAGTTAAAATCTTCACCTACAATGAGCTAATAAATAAGTTTAAATGTGATGAGGATGCGGAGCTAGTCTCAATAATTATGAATTCAAAGGATGATGACCTTGCTACTGTCATCTTTACTAGTGGCACAACAGGTGAGCCTAAAGGCGTAATGCTTACTCAAGGTAACTTTGATGGAATTATTAAGTATATAGATAGTGTAAGCTTCCCAACTGCTCCACAGCAGAGATGGCTCAGCGTTCTTCCTGTATGGCACTCCTTTGAGAGAATTTTACAATATATAATTATCTACCTAGATTCAACAATTGCTTACTCTAAGCCTATAGGAAAAATCCTACTAGGTGATTTAAAGAGAATAAATCCTCACTTTATGGGCTCTGTACCTCGTATTTGGGAATCTGTCAAAAGTGCTGTATATGCTCAGATGAAGAAGGAGGGAGGCTTCAAGAAGAAGGTCTTTGATTTCTTTGTATTCATCGCAATGAAGCACTACAAATACAGTAATAGATTCCATGGCTTAGAAAGAAGATATGAAAAAAGGCATAGAGTATTAGAGGTTTTAACAGCTGCTCTTCCTCTTTTACTATTAAAGCCTCTATATATGCTTGGTGATAAGCTTGTATATTCTCAAATCAAGACAAAGCTTGGTAGTAATTTTACATGTGGAATAAGTGGTGGTGGCTCTCTTTCTCCAATGATTGATGATTTCTTTAATGCTATTGGTATTAACCTAGTTGATGGCTATGGCCTTACAGAAACAGCTCCAGTTATAGGTATTAGAACTTGGAAAAAGAGAAGACCTGGTACTATGGTTCCATATGGTAATGTTGATATTAAGATTATCTCACTCGAGGATGGACACCTTTGTAAGATAGGAGAGAAGGGCGAGCTACACGTTAAGGGGGAGCAGGTAATGAAGGGCTACTATAAGCGTCCTGAGTTTACAGCTAAGGTAATCGATACGGATGGATACTTTAATACAGGTGATTTAGCGGTATGGACTATCGATAATGAGTATAATATCGTTGGTCGAAGTAAGGATACTATTGTACTCTCTGGTGGAGAAAACTTAGAGCCTGTTCCTATTGAAGCTGCCTTAAATGAAAGTGAATATATAGAAGCTAGTGTTGTAGTTGGCCAAGACCAAAAGTATTTAGGAGCTTTAATAGTGCCAGCTATACAGGCTATAGAGTATTATTTAAAGCAAAATAAGATTTACTATGTATCCCGGGATGATATTTATACCCTTCCTGAGGTCCATTCCTTGATAGAGAATGAAATTCGAGAAAGGGTAAGTAGTAAAACTGGTTTTAAGAGCTTTGAGCAAATATATAAATTTGCTCTCCTTAGAAAGTCCTTTGAGATTAATAACGAGCTAAGCAGTAAGCAGGAAATTAAACGTTTTAAAATTGCTCAGCTCTATGAAAAGGAAATAAAGGAGATGTTTGTTTAATCGAGAATAATGATAGCCATGAAGATAAGATCCTCATCCTTATCATTTCTAATTGCATGGCTTTCATTATCACCTGTGATAACGATATCACCTGCCTTAACAAGCTTGTCCCCATCCTTTTCTGTTACAACACCTTCACCTGACAGGATGTAATAGTACTCAGTTTCTTTTATGTGAGTATGCTCTCCAATTGAGCATCCCTTTTTAAGAGTGAAGGTTGAGAACATTCTTGCATGCTTAGCCATATCGAGAGATGATAGAATTTCATTTTGAATAACTGTTCCACTACCATCTCTCATATGCTCTCTTTCAATAATTTTCATTTCATTTTTAGTTTTGATCATAGGTAAGTCTCCTTAAGATAAATTTTTCATTAAGAATGGTAATATGTCAAATATTACTCTAAAACTTCAGTTGATTATTCTTAATATTTGTTTAGAATTGATTTTCAAGGAGTAAGACATGAAGAAATTTTTAGCAATTACTATTTTACTATTAGTAGCAATTCCTTTGTTTGCTACTACTAAGATGCAGCTTGAGCTTGGTGTACAAAATTCAGATATTTCATTGAACTATCAAGGGGATAGTGGGACTGTAAAATTTAATGCAGAATTAGATTTAGGCATGAATGTAATATTTGATGAGAAGAATGGCTTTAATCTTGTATTTGCACCAAATTTGACAGGAAATAGCTTTACATTTGGTGGTGGATATATTTACCAGACAAAAATTGGAGACTCTACAAAGCTACTACTATCAGCTGGCCCAAGAGCAAATATTAAGTCATCATCATGGTCTCTAGGTGTTGATTTAAGTGCAGCTCTTCAACTAAATCTTACCTCTAAGGTTTATATCTCTGTTTCAACAGGAACTGTATTGTATGTCGCAAAATTTGAGAAGGGAAATACTAAGGCTTATATCGATTTAACAATACCTCTTCCAAAGATTGCTATTGGCTATACCTTCTAAAAGAAAAGGGGACTGTCAAACCAGTCCCTATTCTAGCCCCTTCAGATCTTATTAGGCTGAAGGGGTTTTTGCATAATAGGGCTACTAAAATAGCCCCTATTATAAATAGTTTAAAGTCTGTTACTTAGCAAAGTAAGCTTTCATATCCTTTTCAAACTTTTCAACAGTAATATTAAGCTTATTAGCAGCTATTTCCTTTGTAATTATTCCATCACGGGTTAACTCATATAGAGTTTCACTCTTGCCCTCAAACCTACCATCATTCTTTATATCTTCAATTGCCTTACACATGTTATATCCTCCATCATTTGGAATATCTACCTTCATTATTGTTTCTAATAACTTAGCTGTTCTATAATCAAGGTCCTTAAAGGCCTCTTCACTATTAATATAACTTAAAAGAGCCTTTTTATCTCCTTTATTTTTTATAATATTTAATACTAGCTTTAATGGCTTACTTATTTTATTTATCTTTTCGCCCTTTAGCTCATGGGGATCTAAGACATAATACCCTGCATTTACTAAAGGATATCCAAAGACCTTGATTGCCTCCTTTGATAATAGCTTTCTTAAATCAGTTGCATTACTCCATTTCCTATCTAGCATATTAAATACTATGATATAAACTGGCTTTAGCTTCTCACCCTCCTTAGTATTAGCTATTTGATTATCATAAATTAATAGTGATGCAATGCCTGCTCTTATTACCATATGCTTATCACTATATGCTTGTGACTCAAGACCAATGATTGCATATACATTTTCATCACTCTCCTTTACTGTTGAATCATAAAGATTATCTACTAAGACCTCTAAGGATTTATTCTTAGTAAACACTGTAGAATTAACAGGATCTATTTCTCTTAGGTCTTCAGCTTTTATTCTTTCTTCTCCATTAAATAGAGATAAATTAACAAACTCTGAAAAGATCTTAGGATCAGAGAAAAAATTCTTTGCTGCGCGATCTTTTTCCTTTGCCATTACATCCTCCTTTTTTAGGTTCTATTAATAATCATGAAAAAGGATTAAAAAATCGTAATAAAAATGAGGTAAAAGCATGAAAATCGAAGCCTTAAGATTTCTTATTTCTTTAAAATAAAATAAATTAAAAAATTTTTTAATATTTTTTAGAAGGTATAAATAATCCTTCCTGGAAAACCAAGAAGGATAGAGTATATTTTTCTTTAAATGAAAAAGACTGTTAAATTTAGTTTTAACAGTCCCTTGCTTATGAAAGTCTAGCCTTATAAGCCTAATAATCTATCTAGCTCTTCCTCTCGTCTAACACCAGATACTCTTTCAACTAGCTCACCATTTTTGAATACTAATAGAGTAGGGATAGTTTCTACCTTATACTCTCTTGCGAGTGCTTCTTCCTCATCGCAATCGATTTTAACTAATCTTACTTCCTCTTCGCTATGGAGCTTCTCATAGCGCTCAAGTATTTGTCCTTGCATTCTGCATGGACCACACCAGGTTGCAAAGAAATCTACAAGTACAGGAACTGGACTCTTGATTACAGCCTTTTCAAAATTTTCTTTATTTACATGGTAAATCATTCTTTAATTCTCCTATTATTCAAAATATATTAATGGATATTATCCTAGGCAATAGAAAGCTATGGGATAATATATGTTGCAAGAATTGCAAATCTTTCAATATCCATATTAGATAATCCAGAGAGTGCAACTGTCGATGATGATACCTCAATAATTCCCTTTGAGTATAAGAAATCTAAGCGCTCTGAAAGTACTGGAGTAATAAGTGTAATTCCTCCATCTGTTTCCTCAGAGAAATGAGTTGCTCTATATGTATCACTCATAGTTTTATTTAGCTCATCAGAGATAGTAAAGCTTTCTTCAGTTCTATATGAGTATGGTGTGAATATAGACCAATCAAGAGAGCTTGGCTGGGAAGATGAGAGCGCTAGAATAGCTTCACTATCTGTTAGCTTTTGAGCAGTACTAATTACCTTTTCTGTATCCTTTTGGCTCTCTACTTCTATATATTCTCTCCAAGCATTAACGCTCTTTGCAGTTACTGCACTCTTATCAGAAAGAGCTACTACACTAAGCTCTATATCCTTATTCTCAGAGATCTTAAAAGATGCTACATCACTATTTGAATCTAATAATTGAGTGTTAAAGATAATAGAACCACCATTTAATGTAACTGTATCCTTAGCAAGCTTCTTAGATAGATAAACTCTATCCTCTAGAGCTCCTGTAATAAAGATGAAATCAACATTTAAATCTGAGATAGATGAAATAATTGCATCTAAATCATTTTCACTAGAGCCTAGTGGAATAAACAATGTCTCAATTTGTGTAAAAGAATCATCCTTTAATATAGGATTATCAACAGGTCTATATACATGAGGTATAGTAAGGCTTGCTAAGTCAGAAGGGTAAGAGTTAATTCTTCTTGCTTTTGCAAGTGATTGTAAAAGTGCATTTTCCTTTTCCTTTCTTTCAGCTTCTAAGCGAGCTTCCTCTGCTAAGCGCTCCTGTTCTGCTCTTTCAGCTTCTAAGCGTGCTTCTTCAGCTAAACGTTCCTGCTCTGCTCTTTCAGCTTCCTTACGAGCCTCTTCAGCTAAACGTTCCTGTTCAAGTTTCTCAGCTTCCTTACGAGCTTCCTCAGCTAAGCGTTCCTGCTCTGCTCTTTCAGCTTCCTTGCGAGCTTCCTCAGCTAAACGCTCCTGCTCAGCTCTTTCAGCTTCCTTGCGAGCTTCCTCAGCTAAACGCTCCTGCTCAAGTCTTTCAGCTTCCTTACGAGCTTCTTCAGCTAAACGTTCCTGTTCAAGTCTCTCAGCTTCCTCTGCTAGGCGTTTTTCATTTTCAATTCTTTCAGCCTCAAGACGAGCTTCCTCGGCTAATCTTGCTTTTTCTTCGATAATTCCTTGTAACCGAGTTTCCTTATAATTTCCATCGTTTTCAAGGATAATTTTTTCATATCCCATATTAGATGTGTATGTAGCACATGAAAAAATTAAGGAAGTAATAAGAAGTAATAAAACTATCCATCTTATTTTAGACATAGCTTTTCCCCAAATTGATTAATTTCACCTTCACTATATTTATCTTTATTTAATATAAAGCCTTTACCGTCATCCTTATAACGTGGAATAACATGTATATGTAGATGTGGAACCTCCTGTCCTGAAGCTGGATCATTATTAATCATAATGTTAGTTCCTTCAGCCTTTAAAGCCTCTCTCATCTTTAAATCGACCTTTTTTGCTACCTCCATCATATGTGATAGCTCCTGGCAAGGGGATTCTGTAAAGCGAGGATAAGGCTTTTTAGATATTACAAGGGCATGTCCCTTTTGAATTGGATTAATGTCTAGAATTACAAGACAAACATCATCTTCATATAGCTTCACTGATGGAATATCGCCATCAATAATCATTTCAAAAACAGTCTTCATATTAAACTCCTTCTTACAAGATGATATCACATAAGAAAATTATTAAATAGTTTTTACCCTCTTTTTTCCATAACTTACTTGCACAATTACAATAAAACTAATAATATGCAGAATCGGGTGCAAGTGGTACAGGCTTGCACATTTATATTCTAAACAGTGATTTTTATTATAAGAGGTTTTATATTATGGCAAACAACCTTCAGGATATGAGAAACATTGGTATTAGTGCTCATATCGACTCAGGTAAGACTACTCTCAGTGAACGTATCCTTTATTATTGTAACAAGATTCACGCAATCCACGATGTTAAAGGTAAGGATGGCGTAGGTGCCACTATGGACTCTATGGAGCTCGAAAGAGAAAGAGGTATTACAATTGCATCTGCTGCTACAAACGTATACTGGAAGGGTCATGAAATTAACGTCATCGATACTCCGGGTCACGTTGACTTTACCATTGAAGTAGAACGCTCTCTCAGAGTTCTTGATGGTGCTATCCTCGTTCTTTGTTCCGTTGGTGGTGTACAGTCACAGTCAATCACAGTTGACCGCCAGATGAAGAGATATCATGTACCACGTATCGCATTCGTAAATAAGTGTGACCGTTCTGGCGCAAATCCTTATCGTGTTAAGGATCAGCTTTGTGAGAAGCTCGGTCTTAATGCTGTACTTATGCAGATTCCTATTGGTCTCGAAGATAAGCTCCAGGGTGTTGTTGACCTTGTTGAGATGAAGGCTTATTACTTCGATGCAGGTGAAGATGGTAAGGGTATCAGAGAAGCAGAAATTCCTGCAGAGCTCCTTGATGAGGCTCAGAGCAAGAGAGAAGAGCTCTTAGATACAATCTCAATGAACTCAGAAGAGCTCATGGAGGCTATGCTCGAGGATGCAGTAACAACTGATCTTATTAAGAAGGTTGTTCGTGAAGAAACTATTGCACTTCGCTTAGTTCCTGTATTTATGGGTTCTGCTTATAAGAATAAGGGTATTCAGAAGCTCCTCGATGGTGTTATCGACTATCTTCCAAATCCAACAGATGTTCATAACTTTGCACTTGACCTTGATGATGGTGAAAAGGAAATTGAGCTTCCTTCAGATGAAACTCTTCCTCCAGTAATCCTTGCATTCAAGCTTGAGGATGGACAGTTTGGTCAGCTTACTTATATCCGTATCTATCAGGGTAAGATTAAGAAGGGTGATGAACTTTTCAATACAAGATCAAGAAAGAAGTTCCGTGTTGGTCGTCTCGTAAAGATGCACGCTTCTACAATGGAAGATATCAACGAAGCTGGATGTGGTGAAATCGCTGCACTCTTTGGTATTGATTGTGCTTCAGGTGATACATTCTGTGCTCCTGGAATTAACTACTCAATGACAAGTATGTATGTACCAAAGCCAGTTATTTCTCTTGCTATTAAGCCAGTTGATAAGAAGGCTGCTGATAACATGGCTAAGGCTCTTAACAGATTTACTAAGGAAGACCCAACATTCCAGACCTATGTTGATCCTGAATCATCTCAGACAATCATCAAGGGTATGGGTGAGCTCCACCTCGATGTATATATCGAAAGAATGAAGAGAGAGTATAAGGCAGAGGTAGAGGTTGGTCAGCCAGAGGTAGCATATAGAGAAGCTATCACACAGAGAGCAGACTTTAACTTCACTCACAAGAAGCAGACTGGTGGTTCTGGTCAGTATGCTCGTGTTGCTGGTTACATCGAACCAATCGTTCAGGTTGATGGTGAAGAGGTTAAGGACTACGAATTCGTTGATGAAGTTAAGGGTGGTGCTATTCCTACAGAGTATATCCCATCTTGTGATAAGGGCTTCCAGACAGCTATGAAGAAGGGTACCCAGATTGGATTCCCAGTAGTAGGTGTAAGATGTGTTGTTAACGATGGTGCTTGGCACCCAGTAGACTCTTCAGATATGGCATTCCAGACTGCAGCTATTGGTGCATTCCGTGATGCATATGAGAAGGCTAAGCCAGCTATTCTTGAGCCTATCATGAAGGTAGAGGTTGAAGGTCCATCTGAGTTCCAGGGTAATATCTTCGGTTCTATCAACCAGAGAAGAGGTATGATCATAAGCTCAACAGAGGATAACAACCAGTGTCAGGTTATTGCTGAAGTACCACTCTCAGAGATGTTTGGTTATTCAACAGTTCTTCGTTCTCTCTCTCAGGGTAAAGCAGAATTCACAATGGAAGTTGCTAAGTATGGTAAGGTTCCACAGAGTGTTTCTGATGATCTCAAGAAGAAATATGAAGAAAAGAAAAAGGCTGAAAAGAAATAATCTTTTTAACCATAAGCTTTCAAAGGGCCGTGATTTTCACGGCCTTTTCTTTTTGCTATGATTAGCCTATGAAGGTAGTAGTAATCGATGGACAAGGTGGTGGCCTTGGAAAGCAAGTAATTTCAGCATTAAAGGGAAAATACAATGATGCTATTTCAGTTGTTGCTATTGGAACTAATGCTGTTGCCACCCAAGCTATGCTTAAGGCTGGTGCAGATATTTCTGCAACAGGTGAAAACCCTTTAAAGGTTAATGTAAAGGATGCCGATGTAATAATTGGTCCAGTTGGTATTGTTGTTGCTAACTCTCTCTTTGGAGAGGTAACACCAAAGATGGCAAAGGCGGTAGGGAAAAGTCGAGCAAAAAGATTATTAATCCCAGTTAACCTATGTAGCAATATAGTAATTGGAGTTAATAATACATCTATTGCTACTATGGTAAATGGAGTACTTTTTGAAATGGATAAGCTCATGCAATTACCCCACTTGCAGGAGGGTTAAACTATTTTATAGACTTTTACTTAGGAGAATTGTATGAAGGTACTTGTTGGACTCTCAGGTGGAATAGATTCCTGCGTTAGTGCATATTTATTAAAGCAGGCTGGACATGATGTAACTGGTGTTACTATGTTAATTTGGAAAAAGGATTCACCATACCCAGCTCCAGTTAGTGCAAATAGCTGCTACTCACCAGCTGAGGCTGAAGATAAAGAGGAAATTGCAGAGTTTTGTAGAAAGCTCGGTATTGAATATAGAGTCTTAGATTGCTCAGATATATATGAAAGTACAGTATTAGAGAATTTTAGATTTGAATATATGCATGGTCGTACTCCAAACCCTTGTGTTTGGTGTAATGCAAAGATAAAGTTTGGTGCCCTAGTAGATTTTGCAAAAGCCTCTGGAATAGATTTTGATTACTTTGCAACTGGACACTATGCAAAGATTATCTATAACAAGGATAGTGATCGCTATGAATTGCATAAGGCTGCAGATGCAAAAAAGGATCAATCATATTTCTTATATCGATTAACTCAAGAGCAGCTAGCTAGAACACTCTTTCCACTTGGGGATTTAAAGAAGAGTGAGGTTAGAAAGATTGATGTAAAGATGGGCTTTCATAGAGAGGATATGGATGAGAGCCAAGACTTCTATGGTGGAGATTACTCTGATTTACTAGGGGTTGAAGATAAGGTTGGTGATATTGTAAATAGCGAAGGTAAGGTTCTTGGTCACCACAATGGCTTTTGGCACTATACAATAGGTCAAAGAAAGGGGCTTGGTATTGCTGCTCCTAGACCTCTATATGTTATTGCTCTCGATAGCGTTAAAAACCAGGTTGTCGTTGGCTATGACGAGGAGACTCATCAAACACAAGTGAATGTAAAGAATGTTAACTACGTTTCACGCACAGATTTTGAAGAGGATAAAATTTATACAGTAAAAATTCGCTCTGCAAGTAATGGTGATGCAGCACATGTAATTAAGACAGAGGATGGCTTTGTGGTTAAATTCCTCTCATATGTAAAGGCTGCAACCTGTGGTCAAAGTGCTGTTGTTTATGATAACGATGTACTTATTGCAGGTGGAATTATTGATTGTTAATAATATTAAGTCACAGCTAAATACTGTGGCTTTTATATTTTCTTGCATTTCTTAATTTAATTGTGTCTATTACTCTTTCATGGTAAGATACCATAGAAGGAGAAAAACTATGCGTGTTATTATTCAAAACGATTATGAAAAGCTTTCACTTTGGGCTGCTAGACATATCGCAAAGACAATAAAGGATCATCAGAAGGTTAGTGATAGACCTTTTATTTTAGGTCTTCCAACAGGATCCTCCCCAATTGGAACCTATAAGGAGCTTATTAGACTTAATAAGGCTGGATATATTTCTTTTAAGAATGTTATTACCTTTAACATGGATGAATATGTAGGTCTTCCTAGAGACCATGAGCAGTCATATTGGACATTTATGCATGAGAATTTCTTTAACCACATTGATATTCCTGCTGAGAATATTAATATGTTAAATGGTAATGCTGAGGATGTTAAAGCAGAATGTGCTCGTTATGAAGAGAAGATTAAGTCCTATGGTGGTATTGATCTTTTCTTAGGTGGTATTGGTGCTGATGGTCACATTGCTTTTAATGAGCCATTTAGCTCTCTTAGCTCAAGAACACGTCAAAAGACCTTAACCTATGATACAAAGGTTATGAACTCTCGTTTCTTTGGTGGAGATATCAACAAGGTTCCTAATACAGCTTTAACAGTTGGTGTTCAGACAGTTACTGATAGCCGTGAGGTTGTAGTATTAGTTAATGGTCATAGCAAGGCTAGAGCCTTACAGGCAACTATTGAGGGCTCTGTTTCTCAGGCTTGGACCTGTTCTGCGCTTCAGATGCATCCAAATGCATTAATCGTATGTGATGAGCCAGCTTGTGGAGAGCTTAAGGTTGATACATATAAATATTTTAAAGATATTGAGTCAACAAATCTTGATGTAGAGAAAATTCTCTAAGAGCTTTATGGGACTGCCTCTTGGCAGTCCTAATTATTTATACAAAGAATGGGAATAAAAGAAGCTTCAATGGAGTAAAAGCAACACTTGAGGTTGTAACTCCAACTCTAATTGCCATAAAGGCAATTACTATCATAGCTGAGCCTAAGATATAGAGTAATATTTCTTGATAAAAGCTCTTTAAGAGATACTTTGCTAGCTTCTTTAAATCCTCTGAAGAAAGAGCAATATTAATATTAAGCTTCTCTGAAATCCTATATAGAACCTCTTTTCCTCTTTGAAGAATTTCATATTCAGCTAATAATTTTGCTTCTATTCCTTTAATAATGCTTTTTTGCTTTATTATCGAAATAATATATGGAATAAATTTTTTTAGAGCTGAAACTATTAAAACAGCTGTTAATAGATATCCTGCAAGTAAGAAGAAGGATGCAACATATTTAGATGCATTTCCAAATAGAGGAACAAGAGTAAGAACAACAGCGAGTAGTGTGAAGCTAAGTACTAAAAGACTCTTTGTAATTCTCTTTTTAAAGGACTCTCTAATGCTCTTCCTCATTTCCTTAGCTAAGAAGGCTGTTGCAAGAGAAGCTATTTCATTCTTTTGCTCAAATAAAATCTCATCGAGGGTTTTATTTTCCTTTACAACATTTTCTAATGTCTTTTCTATGTTATGAGTTTTTAGGTAATCTCCTGCTACCTCTCCTGCCTTGTAGCCTGCAATAGCACCAGCAGTAACACCAAATAGCTTTGCTGCTGTATCCTTAAGGTGAGATGGTAGAGAGTCGATAAATCTAATAGCCTTAATTGGATCCTTTTTTATATTCTTTACAACCCCAGCAACCATAGTTGAGATAATAAAGGCATCATCAAGGAGTCCTACTCCTAATATAATATCTGGTATTATATCAATTGGAGAGACTAGATATAAAATAGCTGCAATAGCACCAATAGATACAGTTCTTTGAAAGAGTGGAGATTTTATTATCTCGATTAATATAAGTATATTATCCCAAAGGCCCTTAATTACCTTGTTATCTTTAAACTTATCGACCTTACTTATGGCTTCATTTACTTTTTTTTCATCACTTTCCTCTGCCAATTTATTAGCAAAGGAAAGTGCATCATCTTTTTGTTTATCTGTCATTTAACTTCGATTAAATTATATTGTCTTGTTCCTAATCCGATAGACTCAGCATATTCAAGACCCTGCTTCCATGAGGTATCTGGGTGGATATCATCAAAGTGGTCATGGTGACATTTTTTTGCTTCACTGAGCATTGAATTAGGGTTTTCTGGCATCTTATTTGCCATATCAGCACATGCTTGGTCTAATGCAACTGGATCAAAGGAAGCAAAGAGTCCAATATTTGGAATAATTGGCATATCATTTTCACCATGGCAATCACAATTAGGTGAAATATCAATTGCAATTGAGATATGGAAGCAATCACGACCTGAAAGAACACCTTTAGCATACTCCATCATTCTGCAATTTAGAATTTCATTTGAGTGAGAGGTTCCTTCCTGTATTGCATCCTTAGGACATATTGCGATACATCTTCCACAGCCAACACAGCGTTCATGGTCGATAGTACACTTTCTATCCTTAATTATTGGAGCCTGGTGAGCACATATCTTTGTACACATACCACAGCCGATACACTTATCTAAATTAACATTTGGCTTTCCTGAGACGTGCATCTCCATCTTACCGCGTCTAGAGCCACATCCCATACCGATATTTTTTAATGCACCGCCAAAGCCTGTTCCTTCATGGCCCTTAAAGTGGTTAAGGGAGATAAATACATCTGCATCCATGATCGCTCTTCCGATTTTAGCACTCTTAATGTACTTTCCGTCTTCAACTGGGACCTCGATATCATCGCTACCCTTAAGTCCATCACCAATGATAATTTGACACCCTGTTGAGATGTAGCTAAAGCCATTTTCCTCTGCAGTTAGAAGGTGGTCTAAAGCATTCTTTCTTCCGCCAACATAGAGAGTATTACAATCTGTTAAGAAAGGCTTTCCACCCAGCTCCTTAACCTTTGATGCAACACATTTAGCCCAGTTTGGTCTAAGGAATGCAAGGTTACCTGGCTCTCCAAAGTGCATTTTAATAGCAACATATTTATCCTTAAAATCGATATTTGAAATACCTGCCTTAGTCATCAGTCTCTCTAGCTTATCAAGTAGAGAGTTGTTAAAGCCTGTTCTTAGGTTAGTAAAGTAAACATCACTTTTCACGAATATTCATCTCCTTTGCAACTTTAATAACTAATTCTGGGTCATCTGTCATAACAGAATCGACACCCATTGAGAAAAGCTCTCTCATAGTTTTTTCATCATTTATTGTCCAAACCATAATTATAGCATCTCTTTTCTTCATCTGCTTAACAAAGTCTGGTGTGACAACCTTAATTCCCCATTGCTCCTTTGGAATTTGGAAAATAATCTTCCTTTTAAAGCTCTTTGGAAGGATGTGTAGCTTTTGCTTTAAAAGTAGAGGAATTACTTCAAGAGTTGTAATAGAGGTTAAGATATCTGGAGCCTTTGCTCTAAGAGCCTTTAAATTTGATAGATGAAACGATGCTCCACAAACTCTATTTTCTGCCTTATGCTTTCTAATAGTATCGATAAATACATCTACTATTTCTGGCTCCTTACTCTTTAAATCGATATTAAAGCGTTGCTCTGGACATGCCTCTAATGCTTCAGAGAGAGTACATATTTGAACACCCTTACCACGGAAAGGGAAGGTCTTACCACCATCCTTTGTAAATGTATAGCCTGCATCTAGCTGCTTTAGCTCAGCTAAGGTATGACTCTCTAAAGTACCACTACCATTTGTATTTCTCTCTAAGGTAGGGTCGTGCCAAATTACTAGCACACCATCCTTAGTAAGATGTACATCTGTTTCTACAATATCTATATTCATCTTAACTGCAGATAAAAATGCAGGAAGAGTATTTTCTGGATAGTTAATGCTATCCCCACGATGTGCAACAACACGTGGAAGTGGATTTAAGAAATTCTTTTCATTCATTTTTTTCATCCTTGTGGATTTTAATTTTCTCTATTTTTCTAAATAGCTTATCAAAGAGCTGCATCTCTCCTTCCTGGAGACCTGCTTTTTCAAGTGTATCCTTAAAGAATTGATTTAGCCACCTTTTCTCCTCATCCCATTTAAAATATCCAATATTAGATAGGTGCTCACAAGCCTCAATGCTTGCCTTTTCTATTCTATCACGAGTAACAGCACTCTTTCCGGCAGGATACTCTTGAGCTCTTTGAAATAGAGTATATGTAATAATTTGAACTGCTTGAGATAAATTTAGTGATGGAAAAGCATCGCTTGTTGGGATAGTTACTATTGAGCTACAAAGTGACACCTCATCATCTCTAAGTCCATCAGATTCTCTACCAAAGACTATAGAAACCTTTCCATCTGGTAGAGTTAGTAAATGGTCTGCTAATTGCTCAGGAGAGTATGCTGATAATTTCCTATGCTTTCCTCTTCTTCTAGTAGCACCAACTGCAAAAATACTATCCTTTAAGGCCTCCTCAAGAGAAGAAAAGTATTTTGCATTTTCCCAAATATCTGATGCATGTAGGGCAAGTGTTCTTACTCTATTATCATCATAGCTTCTCTTTGTAACTAAAGAGAGGTCTGTAATACCCATAGTTTTCATAGCTCTACAGACAGAGCCTATGTTTGCTCCGTCCTGAGTATCGACTAATACTATATTAATTCTATCTAGATATCTTTGCTTTTCCATTAAACCAATAATACATACCTTGAGACTTTTTGTCTTGTGTTTTAAACTCATTACTATGAAAGAAGAAATGAGTTCCTCTTACCTAAAACAAATTAGGACAGTTTTAGTTTTAGGTATTGTCATACTTGTCTTATTTGTTTTGAAAGCAACCTCTGAGGTAACACTCCCTGTTGCTTTTGCTCTATTTCTCTTTGCCTTTATAAATCCTTTAATGGAAAAATTCGCAAAATTAAAGATTCCTAATGCTATATCAATTATTTTAATAATGGTTTTAGTAGTCTCTATTTTTCTAGTAGTTGGCTATTTTATGGGTATAATGGTAAATATGCTTATAGCAAAGCTCCCATACTACGCCGAAAGAGTTAAGGCTGTAGATATGCTACTGAGTCAATATGCAGTTAAGTATCTAGATGATGTTCCTGAGAACTTTTCTTTTATTGGTTCCTTAAATGTTGATTGGTACTCCCTTTTAATGGGTTGGCTTACTAGTATTTCATCAAGAGTTTTATCATTGCTTTCAGATGTAATGATTATCCTAATTACTTTAATGTTCCTCCTCTTTGAGAGATCAACCTTTTTACCAAAGGTATCTGTAGCTCTAGATAATGAGAAGGGGCAAAAGCTTTCAGCCTTACTTGGAAAGATTAATAAGCAAATTGCAAAATATCTAACATTAAAGACGATTATCAGTCTTGCAACTGGAGTATGCTTTTACTTAACTTCATTAGTAACTGGCCTTGACTTTGCTCTGCTTTGGGGCTTCTTAGCCTTTATTTTGAACTTTATCCCAACTATTGGTTCAATTGTAGTTACAGGTATGACTATTTTGATGGCTGTAATTCAATTTACTCCTGATTGGGTTATGATTTTATATGTAGCTCTTTTAACAATTTCTATTGAGATGGTACTTGGTAATATCATAGACCCAAGAATTCAAGGTGTTCAATTGAATATTTCCCCACTAATGATTCTTATTTCCCTTTCCTTCTGGGGCTATATTTGGGGTATTGCTGGAATGTTCTTGGCTGTTCCAATTATGTCTATTATCCAAATTGTTTGTTTGGTTATCCCATCCTTAAAGCCAATTGCAGTTATACTCTCATCGGGAAAATCATATGTAAGAGAGTATAAGGAAAAGCAGGCTCTTAAGAAGGGAATTAGTAGAAGAAGAGCAAAGCGTAATGAAGAAGTTAATTCAGATAGAATGGATGATATCATCCTTCCGATAAATATTAATAGTGACTCTAAGGAGAAGAAATAACTATGGAAAATGAAGAGCTCGATGAGTATGAGCTTCAAACACAGGCAATAAGAAAGAATATGGATCAAATCTCTCGTAAGATTTTGATTATGTCTGGTAAGGGTGGTGTTGGTAAGACTACAGTTACTGTAAATCTTGCTAATGCTCTTGTTGATATGGGATGTACTGTCGGTATTTTAGATACAGATATTCATGGACCAAACGTTGCTAAGATGCTTGGCTGCGAGGATGGTGTACTAGGCTCCCCAGATGGAAAGGTATTATATCCAGTTGAGCCTAGAGAGGGGCTAAAGGTAGTTTCCTTAGCATTTGCAATTCCTGATCCTGATGCTCCAATTATTTGGAGAGGTAGCATGAAAAATAGTGCTATTAGACAGTTCTTAGCAGATGTAGAGTGGGGTACTCTTGATTATCTTTTAATTGACTCACCTCCAGGAACAGGTGATGAGCAGCTTACTGTCTGTCAGTCTATCCCAGAGCTAACAGGTACAATAATAGTAACAACACCACAAAGTGTTGCAGTCTTAGATGCTAGAAGATCTGTGGGTTTTTCAAGAAGAATGGGTGTTGCAATTATTGGCGTTATTGAGAATATGTCAGGTCTTGTCTGTCCTGAGTGTAAAACTGAGATCCCAGTATTTGGAATTGGTGGTGGCCAAAAGATGTGTCAGGATATGCACGTTCCTTTCTTAGGTAGAGTCCCAATGGAGGTCGATTTAAGAAAGGCAGAGGATGAGGGAGAAGACTTTATGAAGGATGGTAATACTCATCCATCTAGAGATGCTTTACTTGAGATTGCTAGAAAGATTAACTTTGGTACTGCTTGCTCTACAGGTAGAGATACCTCTTTTATTGGTACTCCACAATGCTCTCCTAGTTCTTGTGCAGGGTGTACCTCAAACTGTGCTTCGAGGAAGAAATGATTAAAAAAGATACCTTTATAAGTGACCCTAATATCGATACTATGCACCTATATTGGGCAAGTGAAAAGCCTGAAAAAATTTTCAAGTGTCCAATATTTGAGGTAAGTAAGGTAAGACGCGTAAGCCAGGATGGAAGAGTTGGCGATTTTATCACACTCGACTGTCCTGAGTGGGTTGTTATTATCCCAATTTACAAGGATGAGGATGGAGTTGTTAGAGTAATAGTCGAGCAGCAATATCGTCATGGCTCTGATAGTGTTACTAGGGAGTTTCCTGCTGGCTTAGTTGAGAAGGATGAGGATGCTTTAACTGCTGCAAAGAGAGAGCTATTAGAGGAAACAGGGTTAGAAGCTGGAAGAGTTACCTTACTTGGTAACCTCTCTCCTAATAATGCATTTATGTCTAATAGACAATACTTCTTCCTCGCAGAGGAGCTAAGTAAGGTTAGTGGCCAAAGCCTTGATCAAAATGAGGAGATAGATATTCTTTCTCTTCCACTTGAGGATGTGATAAATGAGATGGGTACAAACCTATCTGATAACGCATTAATGATGGCTGCTACAGGGCTCTTGATGAAGGAAGAAAGGAGACGTGGAGGTTTTTAGTTGAAGTTTCTTTCTGTTTTACTTTTAGTTTTGTTAGCATTTACATCATGTAGTACAACTAAGGTTGATAGCCAAATTATGGTATCTGGAAGGTGTGAGCTTGAAATAGATCCTGATATGGCAACTCTATCAATTGGAGTAAATGAACGTGGTGAGACTACTAAGGAGGCCCAGGAAAACGTTAATATAAAGCTTGCAGCTGTATTATCTATTTTAAAGGATGAGTACAAAATAGATAAAAATGATATCAAGACTACAAATATGAGTGTTTACCCTGAGTATTCCTGGATCGATGGAAAGCAGGTACTAATTGGTCAAAAGGCTAGCCAAAGCATTGAAGTAACAATAAGAAATCTTCCTTTAATCTCTTCTATCTTCGATGATTTAACAGAGGTAAGTGGAATTAATATCTCAAATATTAATTTAGACTCCTCTAAAAAGAGTGAGTACCTCTCTTTAGCTAGAAAGCTTGCAACAGATGATGCAAGAAAGAGAGCTGATGACTATAGTGCTAACCAAAGTTTAAAGAGCGGTAGAGTTATATCAATTACTGAGAAGGGTTTTGATGGTAGTCGCTATGCAATTCCTGTAAATAGTACTGCAGCAAAATCATTAGCTATGGAAGATGCTGTTGTAGAGAGTGATTATCATTTTTCAAAAATAAGCGTAAGTGCCGAGGTTGATGTAGTATTTGAGCTTGAGAGCAATAAATAGCATTAAAGAAAATTAAAATAATTACTTTGTCCTGCCATATGCAAAAGTGGCAGGACTTTTTATATTAATTTATTTGCTTTTTATTTCTTATATATATTATTCTTACTTTTAAGGAGTTTTGAATGAATATTGTTATTATTGGATATTCTGTTGCGGCTGCTACTGCTTCTAAGAGGTTAATTAAGGAAGGCCATAACGTTACTATTATTTCTAAGGAAAGTGATGCTCCATACTATAGAGCAAGAATTTTAGAGCTACTTGAGAATAAAAGCTTAAAGGACATTGCCATTGCTCCAGATAGCTCAATAGTTATTAATAAAGCTGCAGTAAAAATCGATAGAGAGAACCATCAGGTTGTTTTAGATGATAACTCAGTTGTTAGCTATGATAAGCTTATTTTAGCAGTTGGTTCTAATGCAAATACATTAAAAGTTAATAGCGATAAGGTAATTGCAATTAGAAGTGTAAGTGATGTCAGAAGACTTCAGGAGATGCTTAAGAGCGCTAAATCTGTTGCAGTTCTTGGAGGTGGATTACTAGGACTTGAGGCAGCAGTAAAGATTCATGATGCTTCAGGGCTCAGAGTAAGTGTAATTGATCGTTCCTCATGGGTATTATCAAGACAGTTTTTACAGCCTGAAGGTGAGCTTTTATCACAGATGCTAGCTCAGCTTGGAATAGATGTCCTTACTAACGCGGGTGATGTAAGTGTTAAGGATGGTCTTGAAATTACATTTGCTGATGGAAGAAAGCTTCATAGCGATATTCTCGTTACCTCTATTGGTGTAAAGCCAGAAATATCTCTAGCTAAGGATTGTGGCCTTAATGTAAATAGAGGAATAGTTGTTGATGACACACTAAAGACTAATGATGATGATATTTATGCAATTGGAGATTGCGCTGAATTTGAGGGAAAGACACCATGTATGGTTTCTGCAGCTCTTGATATGGCTAGATGTGTTTTAGCAGAAAATAAAAGATATAAGAATGCTCCAGCATCAGCTGTATTAAAAATAGCTTCCCTTGAAGCTGTCTCTATGGGAAGTGTCAACGATAATTGTGTTAGACACGTGGTAGAAACTCCTACTTCAAGAGAAGTCTTTTATCTTGATGGCGATGTACTTGCTGCATATTATGCTGTTGGTACTTCAAAGAATATGGTTAATGCAAAGCTTGCACTAACAAAGCCATTAAGTGAAAAGCAGAAAAGCGATTTCTCAATTAGCTAATTGCTTTTTTATCAGATAGGAAGCTTAAAATCATTCCTATTAGCATTACTACTGTACCTAGTAATAGTGCAAATGAGAAGGTTGAATAGATAAAATAATCTAAAATTAGGGAGGCTAGGAGCTGTCCTGCAGATAGTAGTAGAGCAGAGTAAACTGCTGGTATCTTAGGAATAACTATATTGGTACAAGCAACTACCCAAACAGCTAATAGTCCTCCTCCTACAATTAAGTAAAATGGAATTGAAGGGAGTATCGATATTGCATTGATACTCTCTTGTGGTTTTACAATAAATGAGAAAATAACAATTCCTACTAACCCTGAAATTACATTTTGTCTTGCAGAGAAAAGAGGGCCCTTTGCCTTTGCGAAGGTACTGTTATATATCATTTGAGTCATTGTTAAAGCACCTGCAGCAAAGCCCATTAGTAAAAATGCTGGCTTGAAGGAGCCTCCTGAGAGTAAGCTCATTAGTAAAATACCTAAAAATGAGACTGCTAATGATATCCATTTTTGTTTAGTAATACGCTTTTTCTCCATTCCGAATAGCCCTGTTAGGTCAAAGAATAATCCAGTAGCACTTTGACCAAACACAGCTAGAGCCATTGAAAGAGTCGCACCAATTTCAATTACTGTATAGAAGTTAAAGGTTAAGATAAAGAGACCAAAGATACCTCCAAAATACATGTACCAATGACTTTTTACGCGTTTTGGACATAGCTCTTTATTTTTTCTAAAGACAAACATTAATAAGGTTAGGGCAATAATACCAACTATTTGGTTTACCATAGTACTTATCTCTGTAGTGGTTACTGCACCTAATTCCGTGTTAAATATGACCATCACAGATATAACAGCACCTGTGATAAAGGAAAGTAGATAATTAAGCATGAAAAGATGATATCAAAAGAGAAAGATTCTTGCTATCAGATATTCCTATTGCTTGAGTAAGAAAAATGTTTTTTATATCATTTAGCTGTTTAATAGTAGAGAAAATAGCTTTGGAGGTTATGCCATGGAAGTAGTTTGTCTTGATTTAGAAGGTGTGCTTGTCCCTGAAATTTGGATTGCATTTGCTCAGAAAACTGGAATTGAGAAGTTAAAGCTCACAACTCGTGATATCCCTGATTACCATGTACTTATGAATGGTCGTATGGAGATTTTAAGAGAGCATGGATTGACCCTTAAGGATATACAGGATGTTATTGCAACAATTAAGCCTCTTGATGGTGCAAAGGAATTTTTAGATAAGCTTAGAGCAATGACTCAGGTTATTATTCTTTCCGATACATTTGCAGAGTTTGCTTCCCCTTTAATGAAGCAGCTTGGTTGGCCAACTATCTTCTGTAACTCTCTTGAAATCGATGAGAAGGGAATGCTTTCTGGAATTAAGATGAGACAGGAGGATGGAAAGAGAAAGGCAATAGAGGGTCTAAGATCAATGGGCTTTAGAACCTTTGCTGCAGGTGATAGCTACAATGACCTTAATATGATTAAGATAGCCGATGCAGGG
Organism: Bullifex porci; assembly: GCF_009695635.1. Classification (GTDB taxonomy): domain Bacteria; phylum Spirochaetota; class Spirochaetia; order Sphaerochaetales; family Sphaerochaetaceae; genus Bullifex; species Bullifex porci. The sequence goes on along the minus strand of NZ_VUNN01000003.1, from coordinate 136,694 downwards.
TGCTTATTCCGTGCTCCTGAGAATATCTTAAAGGAATATCCTAATTTAGCGCTTCATACTACATATGATGGCTTCTATAATGAAATTGAAAAGTTTGTAAAAGAAGGTAAGTAATGGATTATCAGCAATGTCGAAAGTGTGTTGTATTTCTCTCTGATTTTGGTACTGTTGATGGTGCTGTTAGCGCTATGCATGCAGTTGCAGATGATGTAGATGAAACTCTGCGCCTTGAGGACCTTACACATGAAATACCGCAATTCAATATTTGGGAAGCAAGCTATAGATTAATTCAAGCCTTAACCTATTGGAAAAAGGGTACAGTCTTTGTTTGTGTAGTTGATCCAGGTGTTGGCTCAGATAGAAAGAGTGTAGTAGCTCTTACTAAGAGTGGACACTACATCGTTACTCCTGACAATGGTACCTTAACTCACGTTTCTCAAGAGATTGGAATTGTAGCTGTAAGAGAGATCGAGGAGGCTGTTAATCGTCTCCATGACTCAGAGTCAAGCTATACCTTCCATGGAAGAGATGTATATGCATATACAGCAGCTCGTTTAGCTGGAGGTGTAATCTCATTTGAGGAGGTTGGTCCTGCGCTTGATGTAGCTTCCATTGTTAAGCTTGATTTAGTTCCACCAGCACTTAAGGATGGTGAGATAACAGGTAATATCGATATCCTAGATACTCGCTATGGCTCACTATGGAGTAATATTCCACGCTCATTAGTTTTAGAGGCAGGTATTGGATATGGCGATTTAGTAGATGTTAAAATTAGCTATAAGGGGTGTATAGTTTTTGGTTATCCATTGAGACTTTGTAAGAACTTTACAGAGGTTGGTATGGGTGAGCCATTAATGTATATCAATAGCTTGTTGAATGTTGGAATTGCCTTAAACCAAGGTGATTTCGCCTCTGTTTATCACATTAAAACCGGTGAAGGCTGGAAGATAAAAATAAAAAAACACCTATAATAAGGAGTATTATATGAATAAAAAATCACCAATTACAGTGTTTGTTGCTATTGGTATTGGCGCAGCACTATTCTTCGTTCTTGGTCGCTTTGTTGCAATCCCAAGTCCAGTACCTAATACTAACATCTCATTACAGTATGGTCTCTTGGCATTTATGGCTGCACTCTTTGGACCTCTTGCAGGAGCATTAATTGCTTTTATTGGTCACGCATTAATCGACTTTTCATATGGTTGGGGCGTATGGTGGAGCTGGGTAATTGCATCTGCTGTAGCAGGTCTTATCATGGGCTTAGGTACTAAGAAAATTTCTATTGAAAAGTCATTCGGCAAAAAGGAAATTTGTGTCTTCAACATCACTCAGGTTGTAGCTCATCTAATTGCTTGGGGTGTTGTTGCTCCTGTACTCGATATACTTATCTATGCTGAACCAGCTAATAAGGTATTTACACAGGGCTTAGTAGGCGGTATTTCAAATATCGTTACAACAGCTATTGTTGGAACTCTTCTTGCAATTGCTTTCTCAGCAGCAAAGCCAAAGACAGGTTCCTTAAAGAAGGAAGCTTAATTTATCAACGAGGGGATTATTTCCCCTCATTTTTTTATTGAGGTCGAAATGAGTGAGAATGTAATAGAGTTTAAGGACTTTACCTTTAAATATGATGCCCAAGCAGAACCAACACTGTTTAATATTAACCTTAAAATAAAGAAGGGTGAAAAGGTTTTAATCTGTGGTCCTTCGGGGTGTGGAAAATCAACACTATCTCACTGTTTAAATGGCCTTATTCCTGCTTCCTATCCAGGGGATGCAAGTGGGGAGCTACTTATTGCAGATAAAAGCTATAAGGAGCACACAATATTTTCGCTTTCAAAGATTACTGGAACTGTACTTCAGGACTCTGACGGTCAATTTATTGGTTTGACTGTAGGGGAAGACATCGCTTTTGCCCTTGAAAACGAAAATACTCCACTTTCTGTTATGAAGCAAAAGGTACTCGAGGCTGCTAAGAAGGTAGGTGTCGAGAGCTTTTTAGCTCATGCACCACATGAGCTTTCTGGAGGACAAAAGCAGAGAGTATCACTTGCGGGTGTAATGGTTGATAACGTCTCTCTATTTTTATTTGATGAGCCTTTAGCTAACCTTGATCCTGCAGCAGGAAAGAATACTATAGAGCTAATTGAGCAAATACATAAAACAACAGATAGTGCAATAGTAATAATAGAGCATAGGCTAGAGGATGTTTTATATAAAAGTGTTGACCGCGTAATTTTAATGTCCGAGGGAAGAATTATTGCAGATATGACTCCAGATGAGCTTCTGTCATCAAACCTGCTAATTGAAAATGGTATTAGAGAGCCTCTTTATTCAACTGCTCTAAAGTATGCAGGAGTAAATATAAATCCAGATATGAAGCCTGGTCGTATCGATACTTTAATTTTATCAGATGAGGATAAGGATAAAATTAGAGCTTGGTATAAAAATGTTGAAGTTGAAAAGAAAGAATTAAATAGTTATGTTGTTTTAACAGCTCAGGATATAAGCTTTTCCTATGATGGTAAAAAGGAAGCTTTAAGTAACGTCTCACTAAAAATAAGAAAGGGGGAGATGGTTAGTATTGTTGGAAGAAATGGTGCTGGTAAATCAACATTCTCGAAGCTTGTCTGTGGCTTTGAAAAGCCTAGTAGGGGTAGGTTTTTACTGGAGGATAAGGACTTAGCAGAGTTTTCTATTAAGGAGAGAGCTGACCATATTGGCTATGTAATGCAAAATCCAAACCAGATGATTACAAAGCCAATGATAAGAGATGAGGTCTCTCTAGGATTAGCCTTAGAAGGTAAGCTAAGTGAGGATGAGATAAAAAAGAAGGTAGATGAAACTCTAAAAATATGTGGGCTATATGAGATGCGCTCATGGCCTGTAAGTGCGCTCTCCTATGGACAAAAAAAGAGAGTAACAATTGCTTCAATACTATCTATGGATCCTGAAATTATTATCCTAGATGAGCCAACAGCAGGGCAGGATTTAAGACATTATACAGAGATAATGGAGTTCTTAAAGAAGCTTAATTCTCTAGGAGTAACTATAATACTAATTACTCACGATATGCACCTTATGATTGAGTATACTAATCGTGCAATAGTGTTTACTAATGGCCATTTGATCAAGGATACCTCCTGTGAAGAGATTTTAACAGATGAAGAGAGCTGCAAAGCTGCTAGCTTGAAAAAGACCTCACTCTCTGAGCTTGCAATAATGTGTGAGCTTCCTGAGACAGAGTTTGTAAGACGCTTTATTCAGGAAGATAAGAGGAGGAGAAGATGAGCGGTATTTTTAATTATATAAATAGAGAATCTGTTATACATAGAATGTCTGGAGCAACTAAGCTCATTGTCTTAATCCTATGGTCTCTTGCTGCTATGACTAGCTTTGATACAAGGTTTTTAGCTCTTTTACCTATTTTAGCATTTATACTCTTTGGCCTATCAAAGATAAGGTTTAGCGATGTAAAGTTTTTATTGTGGTTTACATTTGTATTCATGGTATTAAATAACCTTTTAATATATATATTCTCTCCAGAGCATGGTGTGACTATCTATGGAAGCAGAACTGTAATTTTAGAAGGCTATGGTAGGTGGACATTAACTGCAGAGCAGCTATTTTATCATCTAAATGTTGTATTAAAGTACCTTGCAACGATACCTGTAGTAATACTCTTTGTCTCTACAACAGATCCTAGTGAGTTTGCATCCTCTCTTTCTAAAATAGGTATCAATTATAAGGTTGCATACTCTGTTTCATTAGCTCTACGCTATATCCCTGATATTCAAAGAGAGTTCCATGACATCATGATAAGTCAGCAGGCTAGAGGACTTGAAATGGCCTCTAAGAAGCAAAATATTATTAAAAGATTAAAGAATGCATCAGCAATGCTCTTTCCTTTAATAATATCGAGTATGGATAGAATTGAAGTAATTGCTAATGCGATGGAGCTAAGAGGCTTTGGAAAGCACAAAAAAAGAAGCTGGTACTCAGAAAGACCATTTAGAGCTCCTGATTACACAGCTATCATATTTGTTTGTCTTTTAATGGCAATATCCTTAACACTAAATTTTATTAATGGTGGAAGATATTTTAATCCATTTATAGGTTAATTAAATCGTTTAAGGCCTCCTGGTCTATTACTTCCCACTTCGATGCAGGATTTCTAAAGTGTCCTGTTTCTGAGAGTATTAGGTATTGAGGCTTTCTTAATTCATATCTATCGATAATACCTCTTGGAGATAGGTCAAAGTGTCTATTAATCCAAGAGAGTAGCACCTCATCTCTTAGAGTTGATGTGTTATATGTGTTGATATAGATAGATACAGGCTCCTTAACACCAATTGCATATGCAAGCTGAATTTCACATTTCTTTGCTTTTTTTGCTGCAACTATAGTTTTAGCTATATTTCTTGCTGCATATGCTGCGCTTCTATCGACCTTTGTTGCATCCTTACCTGAGAAAGCACCACCACCATGATGTGCATATCCACCATAGGTATCTGCAATAATCTTTCTACCAGTAAGTCCTGTGTCGGCTGCAGGACCTCCTAAGACAAAGCGTCCTGTAGGGTTAATAAAGTACTTAGTATCATCATCGAGGAGATTACCTGGAATTACCTCCTTAATTACATATTTAAGTAGGTCCTCTCTGAGCTTTTCTATCTCGACATCACCATCGTGCTGTGCAGAAAGTACTACTGTATCAACTCTTTTGATATTACCATTATCATCATACTCGACAGTTACCTGGCTCTTACCATCTGGTCTAAGATATGAAATAATGCCTTTTTCTCTGACCTCTGTTAAACGAGAGGTTAGCTTATGCGCTAAAACAAATGCTAATGGAAGAAGCTCATCTGTTTCATCACATGCATAGCCAAACATCATACCCTGGTCCCCAGCTCCTTCCTTATCAACACCAAGTGCGATATCTGGGCTTTGAGTATTAAGTGTTATGATAACCTTAGTTTTATCACTAAATTGGTATTCATCCTTTGTATATCCAATTTTTTTAATTGTTTCTCTAACTATTGCTTCGTAATCAACAATAGAATTTGTTGTTATTTCACCCATTACATGTACAAAATCTACACATGCAGTAGTTTCAATAGCGGCTCTTGAGTTTGGATCCTGTGATAATAATGCGTCCAGAAGTGCATCTGAAATCTGGTCGCACACCTTGTCTGGATGTCCTGTAGTAACGGACTCCGAAGAAAATAATCTCTTCATAATGTGCTCCTTAAAGTTAAAAGCAAACGCTTCTGGTCCATCTGCTTTCAATGAGAATTTACACTATCATAGTGTATTAGTCAACAACGATATTTTTTAGCTATTAACTGTGTATATGTGACAAATTTTTTTAGGTATCAAATAAAATAAAAAAGAAAAGATTTTATAAAAAATCTATTATAAACGTAATAATTTATTTTAAAATAAAAATTTATTAAGTTTTCTGTGCTAAAGCTTAATTGTTGCACTTTAAAATAAAAAACTTGACTTTGGAAAAAAAAGGTTATATTCACAATAGGTTTATCTCTTACGGAGGTGTTTTATGGCTAGTGATTTTACTCAAGAGATGAAAGAATTATTGCTTAAGGAAAGGGCTGAGCTTATCGCTAAGATGCAGGGTGATAACGACAAGTTCAAGACTGAAGCAACAACTGGAAGAGGTGACAGCGTAGACCTAGCTAGTGATGAAGGTGCATTTAAGAAAATGGAAGCTTTAAATGCTATGGACGCAAAAAGGCTTACTTCCATTGAGAACGCTTTAAAGCGTATCAGTGAAAATCGTTACGGAATCTGTCTAAAGTGTGGCAAAAAGATTCCTGAGGATCGATTAAGAGCTATGCCTTCTGCAGTACTATGTATTGATTGTAAGACTGCTGAGGAAAAGAGAGCTCGTTAATTACTTAAGTAACCTTGATTTATTTGTTGTAAATCAAGGTTATCTTTTTTTTAAAGATAAGGATTATTCTTTTTTTCAAAACCAATCTTAGTTGATGGTCCATGTCCTGGAAGAACTATAATATCATCATCAAGAGACTTAAGCTTATTAAGAGAGCTTACCATATCAGAGTAGTTACTATTATAAAAATCTGTTCTTCCAATACTACTTTGAAAAAGTGTATCACCAGAAAAGAGAACTCTTTCACTATCACTAAGTAAGCAAATAGAGCCTGGTGTATGACCTGGTGTTTCTATTACTGTTAGTCCCTTAATTACATCCCCTTCCTTTAAGATGATATCTGCCTTATCAACTGGAAGATAGGAAACCATTTTATTGTAAAATAAATCCTCATTAAAAAATGCAATATCTCTAGTAATTCGCTCTCCATCATCAGATAAGTATTTAGAATCTTGAGCTGATATTGCAATTTTAAGGTTTGGAAATTCCTTCTTTAGCTCTTTAATCCCTAGCACATGGTCGAAGTGACCATGTGTTAAGATTAATAAATCAGGAATTAGCTTATTTTGCTTAAGCTTGTTAATTATAACCTCTCCTGGTGCAGGAGCATCGATTAGGAATGTAGAATTATCATCCTGAACTATGTAGCAATTAGTTTGAAATGCACCAACGGAGAGAGGAGTTATTATCATTGCTCCTCTACCTTCTTACTATCATCCTTTTTTTCTCTATTTGAGATATTAATTTGAATTGTTCTACCCTTAATTACCTTTCCAAGTAATTTATCGATAGCCTTATTACAGTTCTCTTCACTCATAGAAACAAAGGAATACTTATCATGGACTCTAACCATATAGATATCATCCTTAGTGATACCTGTATCCTCACAGATTAATTCAACAAGATCCTTAGCATAGATTCTACCCATCTTACCAAGATTGATATATAGAGTCTTTGCACCCTCTGGAATTGGTCTTGCCTGTCTTGGCTTTGGTGCAGCCTTTTCCTCAGCTACAGGAGCTTCTACCTGTACTGGAGCACTCTTTTTAATCTCTTTTCTAGCAGGCTTTTCCCTTCTAGTATTTTTCTTTAGCATTTCTCTAAGTAGATAAGCAGAGAAATATCCTCTTAAAGTAAAAGGTACGTTTTTCTTAATAAGCTTTTTGATGCCATCAAGCTCTTCCGGGTTGCTGTCGATTTTGATATCCTGAACTATATCCTTTATCTTCTGTGAAAGGGTATCAAAATCCAACTCCATCTCTTTTTCCATTTTAAAACTCCTACATAATTATGTGGCTAAATTTGTTTGTATCAGGAAGCGGATTGTCAAAAAAAATAAAAAATGCAATCATACCGGGCAAAATGCCTTATTTAGCATACTTTGTTAGACTATGTTTTGTCAATTTAAGAATAATTGCCGCTGAGCCTTATAATGGGGTATAATCAAAAAAAATTATGCAGCACATCCTTTCAGAAATTACATCAGCAGAGAAAAGAATCGACTCCTCATACCATGATTTGAGGACCTTTGCTTTTCAGCTTTGTGATGAGGTTATGAAGAATGGAACGGGCTCAGATATTGTTATTGCTCCAAGCTTAAAAGGTGCAGTAGAGAGTGCTCTAAATGAGAAAAACTCCTTAGTTGATGCGCTAAATAACTCAAAGAGTGAAATTGATAACCTTGAAAGCTCTAAGCTTAAGGTAAGTGACTTAAAAAAGCGCTTAGAGACAAATGAAAAAAAGCTAAAGGATATAAAGAGAGTATTAGGTGCAATTGCCTTTGAGCGTGCGCAGGCAGAGGATTGTGATAGTCGTCTATTTGAGCTTTTAAAGGATGATGTAGAGAATTTTAAGCTATTAAGTCAAAAGCGTAGTGAAGGCTCATTTATTGCTTCTCTTCGCTATAGAAGGTTTATTAAGCATCAAGATAATGATTTTATTAGGATCTTTGATATCTTAGATAAGAATAAGCTTTTAAAAACAATTCGTAGTGAGCGTAGTGAAGCCTTAATAAGTGATTACCAAAAGCTTTCTAAAAAGCAGGAGATAATAAAGCGAAGATTAAAGAGTAGACAAAATGAGGTTGATAGCCTCATGAATATCCACGCTGATGATGGTGTAGAGGAGCTAGAGGAAAATTTAAAAAATGCTGAAAGTAGCTATGAGGAGGCATGTATCAGCTATGGCCTATTTTTATTTGATAATGGGTCTAAGTGGATTTGTGCTAATACTACCGATAAGTGCTTAGATTTAATGACTCAAATGCTTCAAACTCAGCGTTATATAGATTCTCAGCATGTATTTATTAAAAAGTGTCGAGCAATGATTTTGCAGGATGATTATTCTGCTATGATTAATCAAAATGATAAAAAAATAGCATCTCTTAAAAAGGAGATTTCTAGAATTAACGACCAAATAGCAGAAATCGAAAATGAAAATAATGCTTTAAGACTAAAGATAGCTAAGTTGGAGAGCTCAAATGAGTGAGAATAAATTTAAGGTTCCTGCAAAAAGTGCTCCAGCTAAAAAGGAAGCAAGTGAAGCTAAAGCTAAGGATGTAAAGAAAACAGCTACAAAGAAGAGTAGTAGTGCAAGTTCTACAAAAAAAAGTACTACTAAAAAGCCACCTCAGAGTGAGAGTGTTAAAAAACAGGTAAAGAGTGAGAGCCCTAAAAAAAGAGTTGAAAGTAGCTCTACTAAGGCTAAGAAGAGTAGTAATTTAACCTTTGAAAAGCAGGAGCTTCCTAAGAATAACCCTAATCTTGGGAATTATACTCTTGAAGAGCGTATTGCGATTTTAAATGGCTCTGAGAATAAGAAAAAGGATGAAGTAAAGCAGGAAGAGAAGAAGGAAGCGAGAGTTGAGATTACTTCCTTAATGGAAAGTGTAAAAAAGAATACTCCAGTAGCTATTACAGAAGAAGAAAATCTCACAAAAATTCCTCCTAAGAAGAAGGAGAAAAGTAATACGCTTTTAACCTTTATTTTGCTATCTTCTATATTACTTTTAATTTTAATTATAGTTCTTTTAGTAAAGAAAAGAAGTGCAAGGACAGCTTCCTCACTAATTAATGAGCCTACAGCTATTACTAATCAATATTATAGCAATGAGCTTATTGTTACATCTGGAATGAGTGCCTCTCAGGTTGCTTCTGTGCTCCCTTCCTTTTTAGATAAGGATATATTTCTTAAATATTTAAAAGAAAATAATTTAACTGGAAGTATTAGAGTTGGGATCTACACTATATTAGACACCTTTAATGAAGCAGATGTTGCAAATCTAATTACTACAAAAAGTGAATCAAAAAGCTTAATTGTCTATCCTGGCTATACGATAAATGATATTGACTTAGCACTATCAAATAGGAGCCTTGCTTCTGCAGGTGATTTCATAAAAGCAAGTGAAGAGTTCGCTTCTTTAGAGGGCTTATCATTTATTGAGGGATATTTATTAGCAGGAGAATATCAATTTGTTGATTGCTATGACCTGCTTGAGCAAATGCATGAAGCTCTTTTAGATGTTTTAAGAAATAACCCAGATGCTGTTAGTGAAAGTCTTTTAAGTGTTGATGAAATTGTAAAAATTGCATCGATTATTAATAGAGAGACTCAAAATAAGGATCAGTTTAAGGTTATTGCTAGAGTTGTATTAAATAGATATAGAATGGCAATGCCTCTTGGCATCGATGCAACTACCCGCTATGAGATTAATAACTGGAGTGATGCTATTGGTCAAAGCATCTTTGATAAGGATACTCCATATAATACTAGAAGGAAGCCTGGTCTTCCTCCATCTGGTATTGGATGTCCATCTGAAGCTGCTCTATTAGCTGTGTTATTTCCTGCTGAAAGTGATGCACTTTATTACTTGCATGATGAAGAAGGCAAGTTATATACTTCTTTAAGTTACGAGGAACACTTAAAAACTTATGAAAACATACACAGCTTATAACCTTCACACTCACTCTGAGTATTGTGGTCATGGAACAGGTAAGCTAGAAGAATATTGTATTGCGGCACTTTCACAAGGTATTGAGCTATTAGGCTTTTCAGAGCATTGCCCACTTCCTGATAGAAGATTTAGCTCATCAAGAATGGATAACTCTCAAATGACTATCTATGAGAAGGATGCAAGAGAAAGGGATATTAAGCATGACTCACTTAAGGTCTTAGTAGGATATGAATGTGACTATAGTCCTGAGTATATTTCTTACTACAGAGAGCTTTTAGATAGTAACCGTGTTGATTACCTTATTACAGGAACCCACTTTATTAAAACACGGGAAGGAAGATATACATCTATATTTACTAATCCAATGGATAGCTATGGCTTAAAGCAATATGCAGATACCTTACTTGGTGCTATTAATTCAAAGCTATTTTCCTTTGTTGCTCATCCAGATTTATTTTTATCTGCCTTTAATGGAAGAAAGGAAGAAGCAATGGAGGTAGCACTAGAGATAATTAGGTGTGCTAAAAAAAGTAACCTCCCATTAGAAATTAATGGAAATGGAATGCTTAAGCCAAAGATAGGTGGCTCTTATCAATATCCAAAGGATGAATTTTGGTATCTTGTTGAGAAAGAGGAGGCACCTGTAGTAATGAATACAGATAGCCATACACCATCCTCTTTAATAGTTAGCTATCGTTTAATTAAGGAATATTCAAATAAGTTTAAGCTGAAGCTTGTTTACCCAGAATTTTCAGATAATAAGCTAAGCTTTAGGGAGCTATGATGATTTTAATAAAAAATGCAAGATTATATTCTCCATATGAGATGGGGATAAAGGATATCTTAGTCGCAGGAACTAAGATTGAAGCAATTAAGGATAAGATAGACGTTGGAGCTTTAGATATAGATATTATCGATGCTCAAGGTGAGATGGTCCATCCTGGGTTAATAGATCCACATGTACATGCAATTGGAGGAGGTGGAGAGGCTGGAATGCTTTCTCGTGTTCCACCACTTCAGGAGAGAAAGATTGCTGAAAGTGGTGTTACCTCCCTAGTAGGTCTACTAGGTACAGATGGGTACACTAGAGGTGTTAAGGAATTAGTTGCAAAGATTAAAGGCTTTAAGGAATGGGGCTTATCTGCATGGGCTCTAACAGGGTCATATCAGGTACCATCAATTACAATTACTGGTAGTGTTGGGGATGATATTACTTTTATCGATGAGATAATTGGAGTAAAGGTTGCTGTAGCAGACCATAGATGCTCATTCCCTACAACAGAGGAGCTTATTAGACTTGCATCTGAAGTAAGAATAGCTTCTTTAGTTGCAAATAAAGCAGGAGTAGTACATTTCCATGTCGGAGCCTCTGATTTAGGAATCAGCCAGCTATTTGAAATAGTTGATAGAACTCACATGCCTATTAGACATCTCTTTCCAACTCATATGGGTGGTCATATGGATATGGCTAAGCGTTGGCTAGAGAAGGGTGGTAACGTTGATATTACTTGCCATTCAGATGCAGATGAGAAAGCAGCTTCTCTATTAGAGCTATATCCTGATAGAGTAACCTTAAGTACAGATTCTAATGGTTCATTCCCAAAATGGAATGATGATAAGAGTGCAATTATAGGTATGGGTGCGGGCTCTATAGCAGAGCTCAAGAACTATCTTGATAAGCTTTTAGCATCTGGTCTAGATAAAACTCTTGCACTTAAGGCTGTAACAGAAAATAGTGCTAAAGCAATGGGCTTTAAGAGTAAGGGCAAAATTGAAGTAGGAATGGATGCAGACATAGTAATCAGAGATGGCTCTGATATAAGATATGTCATTGCAAATGGAAGCTATCTTGTTAAGGAAAGAGTAGCAAAAAGAAGTATGTATGATGATATTTGCTAGAAATCTGGTTCCTCTTCAAAGGTAACTCTTTCTCCTGTCGTTGGGTGTATAAAGGAGAGAGATTTTGCGTGAAGACATAATCTCTCACCTTCCTTTCTCTCTCCATATAATCTATCACCAACGATAGGAAGCAATAAGCCAGAAGCGGCATGAACTCTTATTTGATGTGTCCTGCCAGTGTGCGGAAAGAATAATACTCTACTTACCTTTTCTCCATTTAAGATTTCTATTTTTACTCTTTCATAATCTGTAATTGCTTCCTTTCCTTTTTCAAAATCAACAATTTGATATGGCCTATTATTAATATCTAATCTAATAGGAAGCTTTATAGTACCCTTCTGAGTCATTAAGCTACCTCTTAAAAGCGCTTCATAAACCTTCTTAGTTTTACGCTCTTCAAATTGCATAGAGATATTTCTTTTAGCTTTTTCAGTTTTTGCAAAGACCATAATACCCGATGTATCCATATCTAGTCGGTGTACAGAAGGAAGCTCTGGAGCATCAGGAAATAGAGCTTTAATTCTTACAGATGCGCTATCATATTTATCTTCCCCCCTTCCTGGAGTGCTTAATAAGCCCGCAGCCTTATTAATTATTGCAATATCCTCATCACTATAAAGCAGGTTAATATTAAATAGATATTTTATTAGAGGCTTACATTTCTCATCACAGGGTGGGTATATTTGATCTGCTTTTCTTGACTCACTCTCCTTTCCAAAGAAAATTTCAGCAAGTGATATTGGAGTAAAGCCCTTCTTAAAGCAAAAGGATAGAAGCTTAATTGTGGCACAGTCTCCCATTCCTGTTGTGTAGTTTAACTCTTTAATATCATTAAGCTTAAGCTTTCCATTTATAGTATAGAAGGTATAAAGCTCCTTTATTTTTTCTAAGCACTCATTAGATAGCTGTCTTCTAGTTGGGATTAAATCACTTTCTCCTAATTCAATTCGATCTGTGTAGCAATGTATTTTACTGTCAAACTCACTAACTACCTCCTCAAAGGCTTTTACAGAGAAGCATGGAGGTGTATATCCTTCTACTAAATAGCTAGAATTTAATGCGCCAGAGAATGCTCTTAAAACTACTCTTTCACCACTTTTAGTTCTTGCAATTAAGAGTCCAAGCATTATACCTTTTTCTTCTAGTGCTTTTTTAGTTGAGTACACAGGCGTCTTTGACTTAAAGTCAAAAAAGCCTGTTTCTTTAATTTGTTTTATATCTTCTCTTAGAATTTCTTCAGCTTCTTTATGTGGGAGGATAAAGTTCATATTATGAAAGTGCTGTAATTAAATATTCATTTAGAGAAGAGCCTTGATACATCAATTTATAAAGTGCCTGTACAAGAGGAAATTTATCTTCTAGGTGTCTATCACGAGTCATTTCACCAAATAGCTTTATAGTTCTATATCCCTCAATTACAGTTGCACTTTCTCCATTTTCATGGCCAAAGCCCTTACCAATTAGCATTCCAAAGGTTCTATTTCTAGACAAATCATTTAAGCCTGTAAGTCCTAAGTCTCCAATACCACAGTACCTGAATATTACGCTTTCATCACAATTATAGATTTTTAATAATTCTCTAATCTCATTGACAGCCTTAGTATAAACTAAGAAGTCAACATTTGGACTGTTGTATCTACCTGAAACAAGACCGATTGCTATTGCATACATATTCTTTAAAATAGATGCAAGCTCTACTGCTCTAATGTCATTTGTATGGTCAAGTGTTAAGCCTGTATTATTAAATAGATTATTCTTTACTAAATCATAATCTGACTCTGAGCCTCCAAAGGTGAAGGCTGTAGGAAAGCCATTTAATACTTCAATTGCGAAGGAAGGTCCCTTCATACTAGCAGTTCTTTTAAATGGAATTTTCTCTGTGATAAACGCACCATCATCGCTCATACCCTTTGCTAGATTAATTACAAGTGGATCCTTTTTAGTTATAAATTTCTTTATTTCCTTTGAAAATGGTACTATTGCCTTTGATGGGATTACGAGAAAGATCTCATCTGCATCATCAAAGACCTGGTTATCTAAGGTTGCTTTTATAGAGCGATTTAAAAAACGAGTAGGGAAGTACTTTTTGTTCTTATGCTCCTCATTTATTGATTTTACAACATCTTCCTCAACGGAGTGGATAATAACATTATTATTTGGGTTCCAAGCTAAACGTTCAGAGATGGCTGTTCCAAAAACACCACCTCCTGCAACAACTATATTATTCATTATATTAATCCTTAAAGCTTTTTAATAATATAAAGTCTAGATGAGAAATCAGGCATTACTCTCATACCTGTTTGGTAGCCTGAGCCTGAATATCTTGTTGAGAGTTTAATTCCTGCCCACTTTAATGTGTCACCTGATACCTCATAGGCTTCCTCTTCCTTCTTATAGCCTCTAACATCTCCTCCGATATCCCAAATTGGAGCATTGTCATCACGCCTAGTAACTCTATATACATAGTTCTCTGATGCAAGAGGGACTCTAAGAATATCATCAAAGCAATTTGAGGTTAAAAGTGTTTGCATATAAAGAACAAGGATTGTAGTTCTATCTGGAGAAGCTGCAGTAAAATATGTGATACCATTCTTTTCCTCACAGCTGAAGATACCAAATTGAACTACCTGTCTATATTGCTTATAGAACTCTATCTGTTTTTTAATAGCTTCCTTCTCTGCCTTTGAAAGCTTTACTAGGTCTAGAGAGTAGCTAAGTACTCCAAAGAATGCTACATCAAAACGAGTTTCAAGATCGATAGCTCTAAAGGTTGCATAGTTTGGAGAAGGAGAAACACAGGTTCCACATACACTTAATGGGTAAGCCATTGTAGTTCCTTCCATTATCTTTAGTCTTTCGACTCCATCTGTGGAATCACTTGTCCAAATTGTAGTTCCAGTTGTAAGCATACCTAGATCAAAGCGTGCTCCACCTGATGCACAGTTTTCAATAGAAAGATTAGGAAATGCAGATGTTAATATACGTTGCATTCTATTTAATGCAAGTATATATCTATGCTGATACTCTCCCATATTTCTTATCTCAGGATTAACTGAGAAAATATCACTTAGGTGGCGATTCATATCCCACTTTATGTGGTCTATGCTTCCATTTTGAATTAGAAGCTTAATTGTATTTAATAGATAATCCTGAACATCCTCTCTAGTGATATCTAAAAAGTATTGGTTTCTTTGTACTGCATGTGTTTTTCTAGCAGGGTCCCCTAGGAGCCAATCTGGATGAGCTTTTAATATCTTAGTGTCTAGGCTAACCATCTCTGGCTCAAACCATAGTCCAAAGAGCATTCCTCTTCTATGGCACTCCTTAGAAATTTGTGAAATACCACTTGGAATTTTTAAAGTATTAACTGTCCAGTCTCCAAGTGAGGTAGTTCCATCATTTCTTACTGAGAACCAGCCATCATCGAGTACAAATAGCTCAAAGCCTAATTCTGCAGCCTCTTTAATTTGCTTGATAATTCCATGCTCATCGAAGTTAAAGTGAAGAGCTTCCCAGGTATTGAAGGAAACAGGGCGTAAGCGATTTTTCCAAACCCCTCTTTGAATATGCTCTCTAACAAAATAATGCATCTTGTTCTTTAAATCATTTAAACCAAATTGAGAATAAAGCATGATAGCTTCAGGAGACTCAAAGGCAGATGCTGGCTCTAATTCTGCTTCAAAGGTTGAATCATTTATACCTGTTAAAATATGAGTTTTACCAAATTGATTAACCTCTGCTACCTCTCTATGAGAGCCAGAATAAATTAAGTTAGTCATGTAGCATTCATCATTTCCACGATGCTTTAGGAAGATAGCAGGATTACTCTCAGATGAAGATGCTCCCTTCCTTGTTTCATTAATAATTATTCCCTGCTCAAGAGGTCTACTAATAGGGTGTCTTTCACGTAGCTGAGCTCCATTTAAGGTAATTAAATCGTAGTTATGCTCTGGAAGATCTAGCTGGAGAGAGTAAATGCTCCTTAAAATTAAGGTCTCGCTACCAATATTTTCAATTACAGTTCTTCTTGCAATTACATCACTATCATCAAATAGAGTGTAATAAAATAGTGCCTTTACACCTGCAACACTATCAACAAACTCAAGGGAGATGCCATAGCTTTTTTGATCAATTCCAATAGCTTGGAAGAGTGGTGATTTCATTCTTTCAATACCTTGGAACTGGCTAAAGCTTTTAAATCTTAAATCTAGGGTTCTTAATTTCTTCTTTCCATAGCTAATAGCAATTGATGGAGTACGGTAATCACCCTTATCCTCGGTAGAAAATTCACTCATCAAGTTATTTAGCTGAAGAGTTGTATCTGTTGGGCTTAAAGAAGTTTCGTTTACTCTTGGTGTTAACCGCTTTTCTCTTAAGGCATCAATATCATATTCAGGATTTTTTAATCGTTTTCCGTAGTATAGATGCTCTGCAATACCACTTTCATTTATATAAAAAATGTAGCTAGTATTCTCTGTTGCCAAATGGAACATATTGTTTTTTATAGTAATCATGAAAACTCCTTTAAAAAAAATACACCATGTAATACAGTATAAGTTGAAAAGGGAGTTTTGAAAATGGATATTCGCCGTATGCCCCTATGGGCTTCTAGAAATGCTACAATAATGAGTAATGAAGCAGTAAGAGCAGTTATAGAAGATCAAGGCGAGATTACTATAGAGCTGAGCTGTACAAATGTTCAAGGCGGAAGAGTTAATGCCCTCTCTATTCCTTACTTTAGAGGTATAGGAGCAGGGGTTCTATCTGATGAAAATATCGATTGGTATAAGAGTAAGCAGAGAACATATACAGCAGGTGGTATTTATATTTCATTCCCTTCCTCAGATGAGGACCATATATTAACTAGTAATTCCTATTGGATGCTCAGACGATATGGAAGTGAGAGCACATATGGTGGTGTATGGCGTCTATCTGAGATGAAATCACGAGAGGAGAATAATCGCTATCACATTTCAAAGATTGATTTTATGCTCCCAAGTGATCCTGTTTTATATACATATTTAAAGCTTACTAATACAGATGAGGTTCCTTTAGAGTATAATCTTTCAATTCACTCTATGGTTAGCCCACCTCTCTTAGAGTCTGGCTCCTTAATCTCAACCTCTGCTGCAGAGTTTACTGCATATCCTCCTAATTTAAGAGAGGTTGCTTTTAATAGATTAAAGAGTGGAATTCACTTTTCTGATTTAAAGCATTGTCCAAGTATTCGAGGACAAAATATCGATATGTCCTATGTACCTGGTCCAACAAGCTCCTATGACTACATAATAGGGGAGCTAAAGAAGGATTGTGATTTAGGATGGGTAACAATAATAAACCCTCGTCAGCAGCTTTTATATTGTTCTTTCTTCCCTAGCTTAAATAGTGATTTACCTCAGGAATATATAAAGTTCCCATTAATCGATATTGCATTTAACTACCTTGGAAGAATGGATTCTCCTTGGGCTCTTTATGAGGGAGGAACTCCTCAAGTATTCTCTCTTACTACTGGCTTTGGCCAGATGAATCATCATGGAGCCTTCTCATCACCTATAACAAATACTATTCCTCCAGGAGAGAGTAGAGTAGTTGTATATGGTAATGGCTACTCAAGCTTTGATAACCCACGTATTGGTCTTGGCTTTTATTCTGCAGAAAAGGCGGAGCATGGTCTTGTATTTAAAAGAACAAAGAGCTATGCATATCTTCCTTGTGATTACAAATTTAAAAAGCTTATAGATGTTGCTTCTTGGATACTAAATAATAATGAATAAAAGTAGAGGGTGCCTTTTAAAGCACCCTCTCTAGTAAATTAATAAATTATCAAAGAGTTATATGGTATATATGAATTTGAGAAAACCATATTAAATGAGACATATGGGACAACAGAATACATTACAGGTTCTGAAGCAAAACCAAAGTTTACTGCTGCAAGAGTACCGAAGCTAAATGAGATACTATTAAATGATTGTGGTGTTAATGTTATTGAAGCATCGATAGCAGGTCCAATAGTAAAGTGCTCATCATCTCTAGTATTTCCATCCTTATAAAAACCAAATAAAGGACCAGCTGTTAAATTTAATGCTATAGCTCTATTTATAACGATATGGAAGAATGGACCCAACAAGAAGCTACAATTAATATAGTTCTTTGGTGTTTTATTTCCAACTCCAAATAGTGCGTCAAAGCGTGAGCCCAGGCCAATACCTAATGTCCTAAAGTCATTCATACTTGCAAAGTTGTATGAAAAGCCTACATCAATAGTGTTAATTAGTTTTCCATCTTGAATAATAGCTCCATAGCCTGTATTAACACTTGAATAAGAGTAGAAGTCAAAATCATCATCAAAATCATCTGCCATTACAGGTAGTACAAATACTAATGAAATAATTAGAATAATTAAAATCTTTTTCATTTTTCCTCCTAAAATATATAGGTATTTAATAATATATCTATATTTTTAGAAAATTACTAATATTTCATATGGGTATGGCATGAAATTGCTTTTTAGAAAATTCATATTAATTGATACATATGGAATTATAGAAAATGCTGTAGCCTGGTTTTGTAAGCTAAAGTTTGCAGCAGCAAGAGCTCCTACACTAAATGAAATATTTTGAAAAGAGGATGGTGTAAAGGTTGCAAAGCAATCTATAGCTGGGCCGATAGTAATTTGCTCATTCTTTAAATCCTCTAAGAAATAGAAATTGAATATTGGTCCTACAGTAAGATTTAATGAAATATTGCTATCGAGATTGTAGTGAAAAAATGGTCCAAATAAAACATTTGAGCCTATATAAGATTTATTTTTATTTCCAACACCAAATAGCACATCACAGCGTGTACCAAGACCAATACCTAGCTTGTTTGAATCATCCATAGTTGCAAAATTAAAGGAAAAGCCTAAATCAATACTATTAATGACTCCATCCTTTGTAATAAAAGCACCATAGCCTGATGTGATATTAGAATATGAATAGGTTCTATTATCTAAGCTATCGTCTGCTACAATTGGTAATAATGTGATGATAGTGATAAAAGCTAACAAAATAAGTCTTTTCATTTTCCGCCCCTCAGCTTTATTTTGAATTAAATGAGTATGTAATGTCAAAGGGCATGAAATGCTACTTGAACAGAAATTAATTTTTTGGTAGAGTAGTGTCATAAGTTAGGTGTTGTACCCAAGTGGCCTAAGGGAACGGTCTGCAAAACCGTCTTTCATCGGTTCGAATCCGATCGACACCTCCTCGGGACCTATCAATGGTCCCTTTTTTTATTCTTGTCATTTTTTTACACTGATTGTAGAATACGCGTGATGTTTACTCGTTATAAGACAGATAGTAAGGGAAGAAATATCCCTGTAGCTAAAGTATATACACAAAATGAACACCCAATTTGTAACTCCCAAATAGATAAGGATGCTCTTTGGGTAATTAGACGTATCCAGGCAAATGGAGAAAAAGCATATATTGTAGGTGGTGCTATTAGAGATTTAATGCTAGGAAAAGCTCCAAAGGATTTCGATATTGCTACAAGTGCTTCTCCAAAGCAGATTCAAAGATTATTTTGGAACTCTAGAATTATAGGTAGACGCTTTAAAATTGTGCACATCTTCTTTAATAATAAAATTATTGAGGTTACCACATTTAGAAGTGATGAAGAGAACTTTGAAGAGGGTAATAATAATATATTTGGTACTATGGAGCAGGATTCTCATAGAAGAGACTACTCTATAAATAGCTTATATTATAATCCTCAAGATGGACACCTAATTGATTTTAATAATTCCTTAGAGGACTTTAAGAAAAAAAGAATTCGTTCTCTTATTCCTCTTTCCTACTCCTTTAAGGAGGATCCTGTAAGGATGGTAAGAGCAATAAAGTATGAGTGTACTACAGGCTTTTCCTTAAGCTTAGGTGTTAAGCTAGCAATCTTTAGATTCCATAGTGCTATTAGTGGTGTATCTACCTCTAGATTAACAGATGAGTTTATGAAGATACTATCATCTGGATACTCTGCTTCTATAGTATTGGAGCTAGCAAAATATAAACTATTACCATTAATAGCTCCTTGTATGTCTCTTTACATTAAGTATTATAGCTTTATTAATGACCTAAAGGAATTAGATCAAAGAATAAAGGAGGCGAGACACGCTGGCTTAAAGGATATTCAAGTCTCTGAGATGATTAGCTATTTATCTCGCTCTGTTATAGTGCTCCCAGAGGTACATCATTCATATGATGAGCTAAGAAGAGAGGTTTTTAGACAGATAAAGGTTTTGTTAGCACCTCTTACTCCTCCAAACTATGAGATAGAAAGGGCTGCTGAGCTAATTTTAGAGTTCTTGGGTCATAAGAATAGAAAGAAGTCAGCTCAAAGAAAGAAGAACCTTAAAAATAATCGAACTCAGACAAAGAAACCAAAGAAAAAGGTAACACCTCAAGCTAAGACGCAAGAGGTTGCTGCAAATAGTGCTGCTGAAGCACATGATATGTGAAGAATGTGGTTTTTAACCCCATTCTTCAATTTCTATTGAAACACCTTCAATTCTAATACCACCATATTTTTCTATACAATCTGCAATGTAGGATTGCAATTCACTCATCGATTGTCCGATATAGTGTCTTAGTGGCACCTGGAGTGTAATATTAAGGTTGTAGCTCATATTTTTATTTTGATTTAATCTTACCTTTTTAACCTTAATAACCTTATCATATTCATCGATACAGTGCTTTACCATTTGGTTTAAGGTAACTTCATTTAAAGAATCCTTATCTGGACGAGAAAATTCTGGCCTTACAATTGTTTTTTCAAATCCCTTTTCCTTTTTAAAAGGAACCTTTTTACCAAAAAATACCTTGATACTATCGTACACTATTTGAGGATATGATCTTGTTATCTCAATTGATGGCACAGGAATTACATGCTTACCCTCTGTAAATCTTATCCTCATTGCAGTTTCGATCTCTTCCTGAGTTGCTATTTCCTCTATATGAAATACTCTAGTAACAGGAGGAAGCTCTAAACGATTAATAATTTTATTAATCATCTTTTCGCTAGTACCGATTATTAATATTTTTTTATATTTTTCCTTGAGTAGTGCAGCTTGAACCTCTTCTCTATGCTGCTCCTCATCAAATACAGCTGTTCTTACTGCTGTGATGAAATTAGGGTCTCTTTTTGCAGATCTTCCAGCGAGGATTTTATCTCCTCTAATTAATAAGCCATCATCAATAATTAAATCTATATGGTATTTTTGAGCTAAAAGCTTGCTATGGTGGCTTTTGCCTGTTCCTGAACGACCAACTAAGGCAAAGACCTTTATTCCATTTAAATGTGAGAATGCAAACTTAAAGACTCTATTCATGTGGAAAATTATAAAAACCAATTATCCGTTAGTCAAATAAATATAATTTTTAATTAGCTTTCAGCGATTTATTTTGTTTGTAAAAGAGACGATTTGTTTAATTAATTCATGTGTACGCATTTAAAATTTAATGCTAGAATACGATTTTGGAAAATAATAAATAAGGAGTATAAAGCATGGGTCGTTATTCCACGTTTAAAAAAGGTGGTGTTCATCCTGCTGATAAAAAAGAACTAGCAAAAAATTCAGCTATTGAGGTTCTTCCTCTCCCTTCTGAGTTAATTGTTTCGATGTCTCAACACCTTGGTGCTCCTGCACAGTGTTTAAAAAAGAAAGGCGATACAGTTGAAAAGGGTGAAAAGATAGGTGAAGCTTCTTCTTTTATCTCTGCAGATGTTCATTCTCCTGTGTCAGGAGTTGTATCAGAAGTAAGAAAAGTACGTCTTGCGAGTGGTGCTGTTGCTGATGCTGTTGTAATCAAGCCTAATGAGATTCAGCCAGAGATGTTCCAGCAAAAGTATAATTGGATGGAGCAGGAAAAGGATGAATTACTCTCTTTAGTAAAGGCTATGGGTATTGTTGGTATGGGTGGTGCTACATTCCCTACTAATGTAAAGCTTAATATCCCTACAGGTAAGAGTGTTGATGCTCTTGTCATTAATGGCGTTGAGTGTGAACCATACCTTACTGCCGATTATAGAGTAATGATGGAAAGAGCCGAAGGTGTCCTTGAAGGAATAATGGTTTTAAATAAAATCCTAAGTCCTAAGAAGATTATCATCGGTATTGAAAGTAATAAGATGGATGCAGTAAAACATCTTGAGGATTTAATTAAGAGCAAAAACTATAATATTAATGTTATGCCATTAAAGATGAAATATCCTCAGGGTGATGAAAAGCAGCTCTTAAAGGCAACAATAAATAGAGAGGTTCCTTCCGGAAAGCTTCCTATCGATATTGGTGCTGTAGTTTGTAACCTAGGTACTGCATATGCAATCTATGAAGCAGCTGTATTCCATAAGCCATTAATTGAGCGTGTTATCACTGTAAGTGGTGAAGCTATTACTACACCAAAGAACATTCTTGCTCCAATAGGTACTAAGGCCTCTGATTTAATTTCCTACTGTGGTGGCTATAACACTCAAGAGATTGGTGAACTAGTTAGTGGTGGTCCTATGATGGGCTTTGCCTTCTCTGATGAGGATACTCCTATGATTAAGGGCTCCTCCGGATTATTAGCTTTATTACCTGTTAAGCTAGATACAGGTGTTTGTGTTTCCTGTGGAAAATGTGTACAGCACTGTCCAATGGGATTAATGCCAAATAAAATGTTTAGAAATATCAAGTTCAAGAATTACCAGGTAGCTATGGACTTAGGTCTTATGGACTGTAAGGAGTGTGGCTGCTGTGCATATATCTGTCCAGCACATCTACCATTAGTACAGGGCTTTAAGCTTGGTAAGAAGCTTGGGAGAAAAAAATAGTGAAAACCGTTTCCGTAAGTCCTCATATTCATACAAATAACTCTATTCAAAAGAGTATGCTACTTGTAAGTGCAGCTTTATTACCAGCTGCTGCTTGGGGTGTATATTCCTTTGGTCTTAGAGCCTTACTCGTATTACTAGTCTCAATTATCTCATGTGTTTTAACAGAGTTTTTATTGGGCCTTATTAATAAAGAGAAAACTATTAGTGATGGTTCAGCCTTAGTAACTGGCTTATTAATTGGTATGAACATGCCATCAACTGTTCCATTTTATGTTCCTATAATTGCAAGTGTATTTGCTATTGCTGTTGTAAAGTGGACCTTTGGTGGTCTTGGCTGTAACTGGATGAACCCTGCATTAGCTGGTCGTGTCTTTGTATTCTTTAGCTTTACTACCTTGATGAGTACATTTGCTCTCCCACATGCACTTGAGACAAATTATGTTCTTCCAGGACGTGAGGTAGCTACTATTGAGGCTCCAGCTGATTCTGTTTCTGCCGCAACCTTAACAACTGCAGAAAGCAATGGAAAGGGTGGAATGGTTATAATTGCTAATAAATTCATCCAGGTTGATTTCCCTGAGGGCTTTACTCAGAGTGATATCTCATCCTGGGCTGATGCAGTTATTGCTAAATATCCTACTATTTTTAATGGTTACAGCTACTTCTTTAATAGTAATGGAATTCTTGAATTTGAAGCTCCAAGTAAGATAAATGATCTTTATCATGTTGGTTTAATTTCTATTATCAGAACAGAGCTTGCAAATTACATCGATAATATTGCTGTTGATAGTGTATCAGCTGCTACAAAGGTTTCTGGAACTAAGTTCAGAGCTGATGGCTTTGATGGTTCTATCACTATTGCAAATCGTTTCATTACTGTAACTTATCCTGATAAGTTTGACCAAGAGGCTATGGCTGCTTGGGCAGATAGTGTAATAGCTAAATACCCTGAGCTCTTTGAGGGTGCAACTCACTTTGCTGCTAAGGGTGGTGGATATGAATTTGCTCTTCCTAATAAGCTAAATGATAACCTCCATGAGATGTATAGCTCTGTATTAAAAGCTGAGCTTACTAATTTAATTGGTGGTGGCTCAGAAGAGGAGGTTGATGCAGTTTCCTCTGCAACTATTTCTTCTGAGGGTGATAATGGCTTTGGTGGTAAGATTTCTATCACAAATCAATATATTACTATCGACTATCCTGAAGGAATGGGCGAGAGTGAGCTTAAGGAATTCACAGCTAACCTTATTGATTCCTATCCAGAGCTCTTTGAGGGTGCAACACACTTTGCTGGTAGAGGCTACTATGAGATTGAGCTTTATGATGCTCTACCTCAGAACCTTCACGATACCTATAGAAGCTTTATTAAGCAGCAGCTTAATAGCTTTGTTAATGGAAGCGTTGATGCAACAAGTAGTGCTACAAAGACAACAGATCTTTCATTTGAGCAATCTGGCTACGAGGCTACTTCCTCAATTACAGATAAGTACATAACAATTACTTATCCTACTCAGATTCTTTCAAATGATATGATTAATGAATTTGTTGCTACCTTAGAGGAAGATTATCCAATCTTCTTTGAGGGTGTTTCTTCTATCATATTAAATGATTATGTTAAGCTTGAGCTTTATGATACTCTTGGTAATGACTACCATGAAATTGTTAATAGCATCATTGAGAAGGAGCTTTCTAAGCTAATTAAGAAGAATGCTGTAGATGCAGTATCTAGTGCAACAAAGCAAACCTTCGCTTCTAGTGGATATGGTGGTTCAATTGCAATAGCAAATAAATATATTACAGTTGACTACAACACTTCTGAAATTAGTCAATCTGAGATGAGCGCATGGGCAGATAATATTATTGATAATAACCCAGCTCTATTTAAGGGTGTCACATATTTCTTTAATGAAAAGAATATTGAATTTGTATTCCCAGCTAAGCTTAATGATGCATATCATGATGGCTTTGTAGCATTCTTCCAGGGTGAGCTTGGCTCCCTAATGAAGAAGGAGGTTGTATTAGTTGATGCAGTATCTAGTGCTACAAAGATTACTGGTGTTGAATACAAGGCTGGAGATTTCTCTGGTGCAACCTCTATTGCAAATAAGTACATCACAGTTGATTACCCAACAGGCTCTATCACAACAGATCAGATGGCTGCTTGGGCAGATAGTGTTATTGCTAAATACCCAGATATTTTAGGTGGTGCAAAGCACTTTGCTGGTGCAACCTACTATGAATTTGAGCTTCCTGAGAAGATTAATGATAACCTCCATGATTTAATTAATAGTGTTCTTTCTAGCGAGATTTCAGCATTCATCGTTGAGAACTCAAGTGTTGATACAGTTTCTAGTGCAACAATGCTCTCAGCTAATAAGACAGCTCTAGTTGGTGGTGCAAAGGGTAATATGGAAAGTGTACTTTCTTCAGTAAATGTACCAGTTACTCAATATGCAGCAGACTTTAGCGCTAAGACAGGAATTTCTCCATATACAATCGATGCATTCCTTGGTAACCAGGGTGGATGTATTGGTGAGGTATCTGCACTATTACTCATTGTTGGTGGTATCTTCTTAATTTCAGCTGGAGTTATTACATGGCATATCCCAGTAGTTTATATCGGCTCCTTTGCTATACTCTCATTTATCTTTGGTGGTATTCCTGCTGGTAATGGCTTATTCCATGGTGAGATCTTAACTCCAATCTTTACTGGTGGCTTAATGCTTGGTGCCTTCTTTATGGCTACTGACTGGGTAACAACTCCAACAACTACATTGGGTCAAGTAATATTTGCAATCGGCTGTGGCTTCTTTACCTTCCTATTTAGATATTTTGGCTCACTCCCAGAGGGTACATCCCTTGCAATAATTTTGATGAATATCGTAACTCCAACTATCGACAGATATATAAAGCCTAAGAAGTTTGGCTTTGTTAAGGCTGCAAAGGAGAAGAAAAGATGAAACAGTATCTTAAAATCGCATTGATCCTTTTCGCTATCTGTGCAGTTGCTGCAGCTTTACTTGCTGTAGTAAATGCTGTAACTGCTCCTCAAATTGCTGCCAATGCTCTCAAGGAAACAAGTGCTGCTCTTATGGATATTAGTGGCGGCTATGATCTTGGAGAAAAGAGAGAAGGGGATGGTAATGTTAATTACGTTATTACTCTTGTAGAGAATAAAGAGATTAAGGGTTACGTACTCGAGCTTACAAGTAATGGTTATGGTGGACCTATTACTCTTGTTGCTTCCTATAAGACCGATGGTGAGCTTATTGGTGCTAAGATGATGGCAAATAGCGAAACACCAGGACTTGGAAAGAAGAGTGAGGAAAGCTGGTACATGGCTCAGTTTGTTGGCTTTGGCGCAACAGCTCCTATTCCTACATCTAAAAATGATCTTGCTGATCCTTCATTGGTATCTGGCGCAACGGTTACTTTCACCGGTGTGTCTGGAGCACTTAAAAATGGCTCTGAATATGTTAAGAGTCTAGGAGGTAAATGATGTCACATACCAAAGAACTCACTAAAGGTATCTTTAAGGAAAATCCGGTATTTATCATCATGCTTGGTATGTGCCCTACCTTAGGTGTTACAACTCAAGTTTTTAATGCTATTGGTATGGGAGCAGGTGTAATATTTGTTCTTCTTTGTTCAAATATTATCATCTCACTGCTTAGAAAAGTAATTCCTGATTCTATTAGAATACCTTCTTATATCGTAATTATTGCATCATTCGTTACTATCGTTGAGATGGTAATGCATGCATATGTTCCAGCTGTTTACTCAGCTCTCGGTGTGTACCTACCACTCATCGTAGTAAACTGTATCATCCTTGGCCGTGCAGAGGCCTTTGCAAACAAGAATACTGTCCTTGATTCTGCTCTTGATGCAATCGGAATGGGTGTTGGTTTTACACTCTCACTTATTTTAATTGCTGCAATAAGAGAGATTCTTGGTGCAGGACAGATCACACTAATTAACCTTAGTGAAAGTGCAAGAGTAATTATTTCTATCCCAGGACTTAAGGATTCTCCAATTAGAGTTATGACACTTGCTGCCGGTGCTCTTTTAGTAATGGGATATCTAAAAGCACTCTTTAATTGGATGGGTGATAGAAAGGCAAAGAGAGGTTGATATGAGCTATATTGGAATAATTATTACCTATGTTTTTGTACAGAACTTTATCTTAGTTCAGTTCATGGGTCTTTGTCCTTTCATCGGAGTTTCAAAGAATAGTGAATCTGCATTAGGTATGGGTATGGCTGTTACCTTCGTTACAGCTGTTGCATCTGTAGTATGCTATATGGTCTTCTATTTCTTCTCGTTCCATTTGGACTTGAGTATCTTAAGACTGTAGCATTTATCCTTGTAATCGCTGCTCTAGTACAGCTTGTAGAGATGGTTGTTAGAAAGATGAGTCCATCCTTATATAAGGCTCTTGGTATCTTCCTTCCTTTAATTACAACTAACTGTGCTGTACTTGGTATCGCTATTATAAATATCGATAATGGCTACAACCTACTTGAGAGCTTCTTTGCGGGTTTAGCAGCTGGACTTGGCTTTACTCTTGCAATTGTATTAATGAGTAACATTAGAGAGAAGCTTGAGCTTACTCCTGTTAGAAAATCCTATAAGGGTATTCCTATAGCATTTATTTCTGCAGGTCTCATGGCTCTTGCCTTCATGGCTTTTGATAAGTCTCTTATCACAAACCTACATTTAGTATAAGGAGGGGAATATGGGAATCATTTCTGCAATTTTAGTAATTTCTATTCTCGGCCTTTTACTTGGCTTAGGCCTTGCAATTGCTGATAAAAAGCTAGCTGTTGAGAAGGATGAAAAGCTTGTTAAGATGGAAGCTATTATGCCAGGTGCTAACTGTGGTGGATGTGGATATGCAGGCTGCTCTGGATATGCTGCTGCAGTATGTGCTGGTGAAGCTGAAATCGGACTTTGTTCTCCTGGTGGTAATGCCCTTGCTGCAAAGATGGGTGAGATCATGGGCGTAAGCGTAGAGAGCAAGGAAAGAATGGTAGCCTTTGTACACTGTAATGGAAATAGTGAAGTAACTAAGCAGGACTTTGAATATAGAGGCATTAAGGATTGTGCCGCTGCATTTATCGTTCAGGGTGGACCTAATGGCTGTAAAGAGGGATGTATCCACCTTGGCTCCTGTATGAGTGTTTGTCCAGCAGATGCTATCTATCGTGATGATAAAAATATGATCAAGGTAGATCCTGAAAAGTGCATTGGCTGTAAGAAATGTACAACTGTATGTCCTACAGGTGTTATTAAGATGATACCTGCATCAGCAAAGATGGTTGTTGCTTGTAATAACCATGAAATGGGAGCAAAGGTTAAGAAGAACTGCCAAGTTGGTTGTATCGGTTGTAAGATTTGTCAAAACAAGTTCCCTGCATCTGGCTGTACAGTTGAAAACTTCCTTTCAAAAATAGATTACTCAAAGGATACTTCTGAGCTTGAAGCTGCTAGTGAAGCTTGCCCACAGAAGTGTTTCGTAAAGAGAGGTTAATTTGAAGCTAGTTCTTGGTCTGTATACTCAGACATCAGCAGCCCTACCGCCCGCAGTATTTAAGCGGGCTATAGGGTGTATCATTAAGCCTGTTTTTACATATGTTTATAATAACAAGGATGTTGCTATAAGCGTTTCACTATCTAGTGCCATGATAAAATACATGGCACAAAATAGTCCTGAAATGAATCTTTTGATATCCACTCTTGCTAAAAATGGAAGAGTGGAGCTTTTCACGAGCGCCTATAACCAAACAATCCTGCCGATAATGCAGGTCAAGGATAGAGCTTTAATCATTGATAAAAATACAACCTTAATTCGAAGAACCTATGGAGTTAGAGCAACTACTCTTTGGTGCTATGGTGAGATTTGGTCACCAACTCTTGTAAGCACAATGAAGACTGTTGCTCTAGACCGTTTAGTTATTTCCTCATATAACGCTATAAGTAAAACAGTTAACACATTCTCTCCATTTAGAATGAATGAGCTAGGAAAGAGAATTGATGTTATACCATCCTTAGATAGTGCCTCTAGATTAGTTAGTATGTATGGTCAAAATGAAATATCCTTTGAAAAGCTACTATCTGAGATGGTTAAGATGATAAGAGATGCCTCAGACCAGGATGAGCTTGTTTTAATGATTAATCTTGATCAGCTGTGCCAAGGAGCATCATATAATAGAGAGGATGATGAGAATTTACATTCTCTATTTACCTCAATTTTTGAAGAAGCCTTAAAGAGAGGTGCTGAGATTGCACTTCCAAATGATATAACTGTCTCTAATGTAGGATATCTTGAATATGGCTGGTATGGCAGAGATGCCTCTGCTGGCAGCTTAAGAAGCTTCCCTGAAATCTTAGTTAGAGATGGAAATTTAAGATACTATCTCAATAGAGTTAATAATCTATCTGATCAATTAAGTGAGTGTAAAAAGGATAGAGTAATTAAGAAAAGTATCTCTGATAAGCTATCGACAATCCCAAGTGGAACTCTATTTTTATGTGATACTAATGCTTCAAATCTAAGACTTAGTGAGCATAGATACTTCTATGAGACTCTACTTGATTGTGAGTATACCTACTATGATAGTACTGGTCGTATTTTAGCCTCTGATTTAGATGATGATGGTGTTGATGAGCTCTTTTGCTATGGAAAGACCTCCTCTGCAGTATTTGCACCACGAGGTGCTAGTGTACATGAATTCTCATCTAAGGAGATGCATCTAAATGTCTTTGATACAGTTTCACCATGGAGAAAGGATAGTCAGAGACAGGAAAAGAAAAGATCCTTTGTCGATACCTTATGCTTGAATTCAAATATTTTTAACCTTAAGGATGAGATTTTTGATTTTGAGTGCTTAGGTAAGACGAAGAGTGAATATAACTTTTCTCTTGAAAAAGAGCAATTTCAAATTACAAAGCACTATAAGATGACAGGGCAAAATATGTGCCTTTCTGTAAGTATTTATAATACTGGAAAAGAGGATATATCGGGGTACTTTGATACTAATGTATATTTTACTCTTCCTGGTGCCTTTGCCTTTAGCTATGACCAAAAGAGAGGTCCTTTAATGGGCGAATCGTTAAAGGATATTAGAAATGTTCGTTTTTCTGATTCCTTAAGAGATGTAGTTCTTTCATTTTCTAGTACCTCAACCTTTTCTATAATGGAAGAAAATAGATTCCAGAGTGAGGTTACTACTCTTGGCTCAGAGCAGTTCTATCTTTATACAAAGGCTGTATTGAGATTTATGCTAGACATTAAAAAGGATAGCGTATATACATTTAATATTATTACGAGAATAATCGATAACAAGGAGAAAAAGAATGTTTTTACACAATAAGAATGTATTTGATACAGTAAAAGAAGAAGCTTATAACGTATGGAGGCGTCTTTGAAGCCTCTGATATCGAGAAAAAAATAGAAAATGTTGAAGCTAAAACTCTAGAGCCAGGGTTCTGGGATGATAAGCAAAATGCAGAAAAGGTATTTGCAGAGCTTAATGGACTTAAGGATAGCTACTATCCTTGGAAGGAGCTTATAGCTGAAATTAAGGATACTGAAGAGCTAATTGAGATGTATTCCTCTGAGGAGGATCCTGCTATTGAGGAGGAGATTTGCTCTCAAATTGAAGGTCTTGAGAAGAAGTTCCATCCTCTAAAGCTAAAGACCTTACTCGATGGAAAGTTTGATAAAAATGATATGTTCTTATCTATCCATGCTGGTGCAGGTGGTACTGAGGCGTGTGACTGGGCTAATATGCTTTTAAGAATGTACCTTAGATGGTGTGAGCGCCATGGCTTTAAGAGTGAGGTATTAGACATTCTTGAGGATGAAGGTGGTATTAAGAGTGCTACAGTTAGAGTAAGTGGAGCTTATGCCTTTGGATATCTCAAGGGAGAGGCTGGCGTACATCGCTTAGTTAGAATTTCACCATTTGATGCTCAAAAGAGAAGACATACCTCATTTACTAGTGTATATGCATCTCCTGTAATTGATGATGATATTGAAATCGAGCTTAAGCCTGAGGATTATCGTCTTGATACCTATAGAGCTGGTGGTGCAGGTGGTCAGCACGTAAATAAGACAGACTCTGCTGTTAGAATTACTCACTATGCAACTGGTATTGTAGTACAGTGTCAAAATGAAAGAAGCCAATTTATGAACAAGGATGTTGCGTTCAAGATGCTTCGTTCAAGACTGTATGAGTACTATCAGAAGCAGAGAGAGGAGGAGCATCAAAAGGATGCTATCGCTAAGAAGGATATAGCGTGGGGCTCTCAAATTAGATCATATGTATTCCAGCCATATACAATGGTTAAGGATCATAGAACAGGTGTCCAGGTTGGTAATATTAATGCCGTAATGGATGGAGATTTAGACGATTTTATCGAGTCATATCTTAACTGGAATAAGGAACAAAACGGTTGAGAAAGCTACTTACGCTCTTTATTTTAATTATTGCTTTAATCCCTCTCTCAGCAAGCTCGCTGAGAGTTGGGCTTTATAATGTCCCAAAAGAGCTTTCAAATGAGCTATCAAGTGCTTTGGAGCTCTTTCTTTCTAATAATTTTAGATCAAGTAAGCTAGATGAGCTCTGCTATAATAGGCTTAATGGTGCATTTGAAAAGGAAGAGGATTTAAAAATTCATAAAGCATTGATTGAAGAAAAAACTCCTGCAGAACGAAGTACCTTTGAATATAAGGAGTTTGATATTATTGAGTGTATAGAGCTAAGTGAAAATAGCTTAAATGATGCAATATTAAGTAAAAATATTGATGCCTTAAATTATTTAAAGAGCTATAACGAGCTTGATTTAATTTTTATTTACTCTGTTGATATCGATGGTCCACTAAGCTTTATTGAGTTATTTGTCTTTGATGGCACTGTTAATGGTGTTTTAGATAGTGTGTTCTTAACTCATGAGGAGCCTTCATTTTATGAGAATATATTATTAGAGCTTGGGAAAATCTACTATCCAGAGGTTGCTTTTGTAAGAGAAAATGGAAATTTAAAGCCTGTTAATGCAGAGCTTAGTGAATATGAGTTAAAGCCTGGTGAGATAACAGAAATAGAGGCGGAAGAAGTAGAGATTGTAGAGCACTCACAGCTATTATTTTCTATACCCTATGATGCAAAGCTTTCTGTTTTTGCAATTGATAGCAGTGCTCTTCCAATTTGGATTAACTCAAGTGAGGATGATTTAATAGTATCCTTAAATAAGGATGGCTTCGAGGGAAGAGTATTTCAGCTTGATAATTCTCAAGATAGTGTTCATGCCTTAAGGCTAACTCCAAAATGGATTAAAGAGGATGGCGTGCTAAAGAGTGCGAAGGATGATTTCTATCGAGCACTTCGAAATACCTTCTTATGTTTCTCTTTATATGCTATATCATCTACAATAAATAATATAAATAGTGATATTGCTCCTTGGGGCGATATCATAAAGAGTGCTACAGCAGGTATTAGTATTGTAAGCTTGATCAATCTTATTAAGAGCTGTGGTGTATATTACAATAGAGCTAAGGAGACATACCTATAATGTTTAATAAGTTTAAAGAAAAATTAAAGAGTTTATTTACTTCAAGAAAGATAGATGAAGCTTTTTTTGAGGAGCTAGAGGATACATTAATAGAAGGTGATTTAGGTGCAAGACTCACCGATGAGGTTATTGAGACACTTAGAAAGGCTGCTAAGGAAGAGAGAGCAAAGAGTGTTGAGGATTTGCAGAGAATAATGAAGGATATTCTATCCTGCTATGTTAATCCCTTTGAATTTGAGCCTAAGAAGGGCGAGCTTACTGTATTCTTAATCTTAGGTGTTAATGGTGTAGGTAAGACAACCTCTATTGCTAAGATCGCACAATACTATAAGGATAGAGGCTATAAGGTAATGCTTGCTGCTGCAGATACCTTCCGCGCAGCTGCTGTTGACCAGCTAGATATCCATGCAGAGCGCCTTGGAATAAGAATTGTAAAGCAAAAAACTGGCTCAGACCCAGGTGCTGTTGTATATGATGCAATTACCTCGGCTCAAAGTCAGGGTGAAGATATTATCCTAGTAGATACTGCAGGAAGAATGCATAATAAAGAAAATCTAATGAGAGAGCTTCAAAAGATTAATAAGATTATTGCAAATAGGGGTGTTAAAGAGGAAAACTACAAAAAGTTTATTGTTATTGACTCTACAACTGGTCAAAATGGGCTTTCTCAAACACTTCTATTTAATGAAGCTGTTAAGGTTGATGGAGTTATCCTCTCAAAGTATGACTCACTATCTAAGGGTGGAGCTCTTGTTCAAATTGGTCAACAGCTATCACTACCTGTTGCCTTTGTTGGAACTGGTGAATCCTATAAGGATATACATAAATTTGATAAGGATGAGTTCTTAGATTCTCTTGTTGGAATTGATAAGTAGGATATGAGGTATTTTGTATTCATAGCGCTTTTGCTGCTTAGCTCAGCTTCTCTTTTTTCAGCCTCTTACTATAAGAGTAATGCTCTTATGCAAAGGCTGGAAGAGATAGATGAGTTAACCTTTACAGGCTATGAATTACAGGTTTTAGATAATAAAGAAATACTCCTTTTAAATAATGAGGAAGTTAAACAAAGAGTAATAAGTGATAATGTTGAAGTTACTAGAGAAAATAATGTAACTACAACTATCTATAACCCAAAGCGTCCTGAGAAAATAGTAGTTGAGGATGGAGAGTTAACTCAAGAGGAGCGCTTTGAATACTCTAATGAGGGAGTATTAAAGAGAAGAATAAATTTAGTAAATGGAGAGGTTGTCTCAATTACCTCCTATGATTACTCTCCCTCCTCTGGATTAACTGCTTTTTGGGTTAATGATTATCAAAATCCATATTATGCGTCAGCTAATTCCTATACCTTCCTCGATGGAGATGAGAGTACTAACATCTCGATGATATCAAATGTAATGGTTAAAAAAAGAGATGGAGTAGTTGCTAACCAAAATGGTGATAATATTATTATTCGAGATGGAAATGAAGAAATAACATATGCTCTTAATGGAGATGTGCTAAAAAGAGTTATCTATGATGGTGATAATATCTCCTCATCAAATGAGTATTTTTATTCATCAGGCTCATTAGCTAAAGAGATTAATATATCTGGTAATACAAAGAAAATATCTGAGTATAGCGATAGAGAAACAGTAATTACTACATATGACTCTGATAATATAAAAGCTAGAAGAGTAATATCAGATGCTGGTATATTTGAAACTGTTTATCGTAATGGAAAGGAATATGCTTTAGTTCGTTATGATTCAGATGGAAAACGTGCATTGGAGGTTAAGGTGCTATGAAAAGAAGTATGATAATAAAGCGCTATCTTTTCACAGCAAGTAAAAAGGAGAGAGCTAGGACAATTAGAATTATCTTGGGCTTAATCTTTTCTACTATGGTCCTGGTTTGTGTTTTATCAATAA
This sequence comes from Bullifex porci, assembly GCF_009695635.1. Classification (GTDB taxonomy): domain Bacteria; phylum Spirochaetota; class Spirochaetia; order Sphaerochaetales; family Sphaerochaetaceae; genus Bullifex; species Bullifex porci. The sequence goes on along the minus strand of NZ_VUNN01000003.1, from coordinate 102,589 downwards.
TGGACCATCTACAAAATGGACGCTTTTCCTATATAAAGAAGATTAGATCCTTTCCTGTTGTAATAAAGGCAGAGAAGGAATTTGATATAGCTGAGCTTTCAAATAGGTTTTATGATGAAGCAATAGTTTTTCAATATAAAACTGGAGAAGGACTTTTAAAAATTGGAAGTGGTGAGTACGCTGTTTCTATTAGATACATTGACTCAAGCTATGAGGGTGGTCTTGTATTAAAGGGTGATAAGGGAAAGGAATTATTAATCCCTTATAGAGTATTTTTAGCTAATAGAAGTAACCAAGTAACTATAACTACTATTGAAAAGGGAAAGGTTGCAAGAATAGCTCCTAAAAACAAAACCTATTCAAGCTTTGGGCTATTCCAAACCTCATTAGGAAGTGAGTTTGATAATTCTACAATCTTCTTACCTTTAGAGGATGCTCCAATTGATGCTCCTACATATATTGCTTTTATTCCATTTTCTATTAGCGAAGAGGAGCTGATAAATAAGGCAAGTGAATTGAATCTTGGAAGAGTTATTACTTGGCAGGAGAGTGAGAGCTCACTTTATGGTGCAATGCTTCTAGAGAAGAATGTAATGAGCATTTTATTGATGAGTCTATTTGTTATTATAGCAGTTCAAGTATTTCAAAATGCTAGTGCCTTTTCTCTTGTAAAGAAAAATGAGCTTGCAACCTTATATTTTATTGGATACACAAAGCTTGATATCGCATTAATTGCTAGCGGAGTATCATTTTTGATGAGCTTTATTTCCTTTGTAATAGGAAGCCTATGCGCTAAGCTATTTTTATACTTTGTTAGATATGGTGTTCCTGCTCTCGGAAATGAAGCTATTAAAATTGACCTTTCTATTATTCCATTAGTTTTTATAATATTTACTACATATAGTATATTCGTATATGTTTACTCATTTTTACGTATGCTTAAGCAAGATTTACTCAGAGAGGTTGTAAACGCGATATGATGAAAGAGGTATTAAAGCTTGAAAATATCACAAAGAATTTTGATACAGCAGATGGAAAGCTTGAGATCCTAAAGGATATTAATCTTAGCGTTTACTCATCTCAAAGCGTTTCTATAGTGGGTAGAAGTGGTTCTGGCAAGAGTACATTACTATCTATTGCGGCTCTTATCGATAAACCAAGTAGTGGAAGTGTATATTATAAATCTAGAGATTGTGTATCACTTAAGGATAGTGAGCTAAGTAAGCTTAGAGCCTCCTCTATGGGCTTTGTGTTTCAAAATAGTCTCTTATTAGAGGATTTCTCTGCTTTAGAAAATGTAATGTTTCCTCTTTTAAATATCGGAACTAATAAGAAGGAAGCTGAAGAGAGAGCAAAGGATATATTATCTTCTCTTGGACTTGAGAAGAGATTTAACCACCGCCCAAAGGCATTAAGTGGAGGAGAAAAGCAACGCACTGCGATTGCAAGAGCTTTAGTTACAAAGCCAGATGTAATATTTGCAGATGAGCCAACTGGAGCATTAGATGAGGAGAGTGCAAATATGATAGAAGAGCTCCTCCTTAAAACAACAGTTGAAAGTGGTACAGCTTTAGTTTTGGTAACTCATAATCCTGAATTTGCTTCTCATTGTGAAGCTAAATATGTGCTTGAGCATAAGGGCTTGTATCTACTATGAATGATGCTTTAAAACGATATGTTAAAAGAAAGGTAGGGCAGGGACAGAGACCAGCTTGGATAATTAAATCATACTTACCATCACTCTTGATAGTATTTATAATGGTCGTACTAGTTTTTGCATTAATATTTGTCTCTTCAATGTCAAAAGCGATAGAGGATACTTTAGTTTATCTTGGGTGTGGTAATTTATTATCAAATAGCTATATAGATAGTAGCTCTCTTAATAGTGATGAAAGAGCTTTTAGTGTTACTAATGCTTCAGCGATAATAGCAAGCCAGGATTCTACCGCCCTAGTTCAAGTAAAGGGTGTTACAGAGGATTATTATTTTGATAAAAAGGTTGAAGTATTAAACCTTACTACAGTTGATAATACTACAACTCTAAATAGTGTATATCTTTCAAAGACTATTGCTTCTTCTTTGAATGTTACTTTAGGTGATAGAGTATCTGTTTTGATATTTGATGAAGAGGAGGAGAGAGCTCGTCCTGTTTTTTGCTTTGTAGGGGGCTTATATCATTCAGGCTATGGAGAGTTTGACTCACACCTTATCTTTGCACCATTTGATATGGTTGATGGAGTAATTACATATGAGCTCTACACACCTAGAAGTGATGAGCTAAGAGGTATCTTAGAGCAAAATGGAATTACAGTCTCTTCCTATAAAGAGGTATATGCAGCAATATATGAAAATATTATTCGATCAGTTTCTCTTTTAGATATGATAGTAGTTTTAGTTGGGATTCTTGCGGGCTTTTTTGCAATTTCAATTTCGAGTGAGTATATCGAGCGTGATAGAAGAGATATAGCAGGAATATTACTACTTGGTATTAAGAGAGATGATGTTGTAAAGGCTTATAAGTCGATAACAATAAAGGTTGTTATAGTTGCTTTAATATTGGGCTGTGTTTTAGGAATTCTTAGCTCATACCTTATTATGCCATTTATCTCTAATTTAGATACAAGTAAATATCCATTCTTACTTAACTACGTTATATCCTTTGATGTAGTTGTTCCAATTAAAACTATATTATTACTTTGTATTGCTTTAGTTCTTTCATCTCTAGCTTCGCTAAAGCTTTCTTTAAAAAAGATGATCTTTAGTGATATCAAAGCAGCAATTTAAGCCTTGTAAAGGTAGTGTTTTTCACATTAATATCATCAATATGAGCTTTGAGGTTTTTTCTTTAGGAACAAGTGGTATGATGCCACTTCCAGGTCGTTTTTTAACTAGTGCACTACTACGTAGAGAAGGGAAGTGTTTTCTTTTTGACTGTGGAGAGGGTACTCAGGTTTCTTTAAAGCTCTTAAATTTAAGATGGAAGCAGATAAATTCAATATTTATCTCACATATGCACGCAGACCATGTAACTGGTCTTCCAGGCCTTTTGATGCTCTCAAGCCAGGTTGATAGAGTTGAGCCATTATATATCTATGGTCCTGCAAAGCTTGCTGATTACATAGAGGCAAATAGAAAAATATTAGATATGTACATTAACTATCCAATATATGTTATCCCGGTACAGCCAGGTGTCATATTGGAAGAGGAAGAGTACTATGTAAATTGTTTTCCTCTTAAGCATACAAAGCAATGCTTTGGATATTCCTTAGTTGAAAAGGAACGTCCCGGAGAGTTTTCTGTAGAAAATGCGCTCTCTCATAAGGTTCCAAGAGGTCCACTGTGGGGAAAGCTACAAAAGGGTGAGGATGTAATAAATCTAGATGGAGAGGTTGTACATCCTAGTGATGTATTAGGTGAAAAAAGGAAGGGTAGAAAATTTTCCTATGTAACCGATACAATGTATTTCCCTGAAATCTCTGATTACGTTAGAGCCTCTGATATCCTTCTTTGTGAGGCTATGTTCACAGAGGATTTAAAGGAGGATGCTCTTAATAAAAAACATATGACCGCTATGCAAGCGGCCACAATTGCTAAGGATGGGGAGGTCGATATGCTATGCCTACAGCACTATTCCCCTCGCTATAGTGATAAGGATCTTAAGCTTTTGCTTGAGGAAGCAAAAACTATTTTTGAAAATACTATTTTAACTCGCGATAGAATGACCTTCGAGGTGGCTAATCATGAAAGCCCATGAGCCTTTAGCCACTCTTCATCATCGTCTGTTAAATCTGTATTAGCGCTGCTTTCCTCTTCCTTTCTGCTTACCTTTTGTTCTGTTTTCTCTTCCTTCTCTTCATTTACAACAAAATCCTTATCTGAGAAGGCTGGAAGCCTACCATTTACAAGACTTAGAGGGTCCTCCTCATTACCGTTGATAAGCTTTCTTGCACTTTCCTTATCCTCAAGGATATTAATAGCTTTTTCGATAACATCCTTTGTAATAACAGAGCAAGCATTAAACTTAGTATTTTCTAATGCTTCCTTTAATGCCTCTACTGCGCCATTTACATCGTGGTAATGAAGTCTTATTTGAGCCTTATGTACATATGGGTCTGCAAAGGAGTAGCTCTTGAGAGAAAGAATATCATTTATCATATTACCAGCCTTTCTCCAGTTACCTCTGAGCATTTCACGTACAACCTCTAAATCCTTAAGTGCTGGTGATTGAACATTCTTTTCCTTCCACTCATCACATAATTTATTAAATGCTGTGATATCACCCTTTTCAAGGTAATAGGTTGCTCCATTGATGTAGAGGTTTTTATCTCTATATGCTGTCTTTTTAACCTCTTCAATATACTTTATTGCGCCATCTAAATCTCTTTCGATCCAGCAAGCCATTGAGGCTGAAATCTTAGCATTAGAAACTACCTGTAGGCTCTTACCGCTTTTACTTGCAAGCTTATCTAGAGCAGCTTTACCTACCTCAGCTTCTCCATTTTGGATAAGTAGGGAAGCTGCACTTATAGTGTAGTTATCTGGAAGTCCTCCTAGCTGAAGTGCCTTTTTAAATCCATCAATAGATTTTTTTCTCTTCTCTGGATCCTTTGAGGTGTAATTTTTATTAGCAGTAACAAAGTAAAAGGTTGCTCTTCTAGACCAAATAATAACAATTAGGGCTAGAGCCATTACAGCTAATTTAACTAAATTATTTACAGGTGAAATTGCGATGATCAAAAAGATAGCTAATGAAACTACCAATATTACACTATTCTTATTCAAGGTATGCTCCTTTTATTATATAATCAATATATAATGATTGATGAAAGTATTCTAGTACATTGCTGCTGTGGTCCTTGCTCTACAGCAAGCATAGAGCGTCTATTACAAGAGGGGTGGAAGCCTGTTTTATATTTCTCTAATGATAATATCGACTCTGAAGAGGAGTTTGAGAAGCGTTATGAGAATTTAATAATTGTTGCAGAAAAATATAATTTAAGAGTAATAAAAAAGAGCTATGACCATAGCTCCTGGAGAGAGTTTGTAAAGGGGCTAGAGCAGGAAAAGGAGCATGGAAAGAGGTGTGTAAAGTGCTTCCGCTATAACCTTCTAGAGGCATCTAAAATGGCAGAGAGCTTAGGCATTAAACACTTTTGTACAACCTTAACTGTTTCTAGGTTCAAAAATAGCTTTGTAATATTTAGTCAGGGCGAGGATTTGCCTGGTTTTGAGAAGATAGACTTTAAAAAGAAGGATGGCTTTGCTATTTCCTGTAAGCTTGCAAATGAGCTTGGCTTATATAGACAGCAATATTGTGGCTGTGAGTTTTCGAAAAATAGTTAAAGTAAAATATTAAAGATTGCTTGGTGACAGGTGGTGTTTTACATGTTAAAGTTTTACATTGAGGTGAGATATGACAAATATAGATAAATATGAGGATCTATTAGACCTTTTTGCATCAACAAATGATAGAGAGTCGATGAGACTATTATTTGAGGATATGTTTACAGATGCAGAGATTAAAGACTTAGAAATTAGATGGAAATTGATGAATGATTTATATAATCATGTTCCTCAAAGGGAAATTGCATCAAACCTTCATATCAGTCTATGTAGGATAACTAGAGGGTCAAAGATGCTTAAGAAGAAGGACGGCTATGTAAAAAGCTATCTTTCAAATCACTATGATGATCATTTACACCGTTAATTCTTGCCTTTTAATCATTGGATGTGTATTCTTTAATCTATAGGAGACTTATAAAATGAAAAAATATCGCTGTGTATTATGCGGATTCGAAGTTGAGATGGAATCTCTTCCTGAAGATTATGTTTGCCCAATCTGTGGTGCTGGCATTGAAGATTTCGAGGAAGTCGAGGAATAAGACAATAGGAGCTGTCCAAATGGACAGCTCTTACTTTTTTTACTTTGTTACTACTTCGTGAATAGTGCTTCTAATTGCACCCTTACCACTAACTAGCTTTGTGAAGTATGCAACAACCTTAGAACCAACTACTGTACCATTTAAATCTAAGCCAAATAGCTTTTCATTTGCTAAGATTGGCTGAAGCTGCTTTTCAAAATCTCCAGTTGAACCAAGAGTAATTCCATCAAGCATTGGCTGGAAGGTAGTTGTCATTGGATCAGGAGAGAGAGTAAATGGCTTTCCTTCATCATCTAAAGCTAGTAGATATCTAAGATAAAGTGCATAAACAAGAGGAAGAACCTTAAGCTCGTTTAAGTCCTTATTCTCAGCGATGTAAGCCTTAACGGTCTCTCCAAATCTAATAGAGAGCTTTTGAGATGTATCTGTTGCAATTCTCTGAGGAGTATCTGGCATAAATGGGTTAGGGATTCTAACATTTAATACTTCATCAATGAATGCCTTTGGATCGATGATTTGAGGATTTACTACTACAGGAAGTCCTTCAACGTAGCCAAGTCTCATTACCATCTTCTTAAGATCCTCATCCTTCATTTCATCTGCAATGAGTGTGTAGCCAAGTAAGCAGCCAGAGAGTGCAAGTGCTGTATGAAGAGGGTTTAAGCAGGTACAAACCTTCATCTTCTCAACCTTATTAACTGTATCTCTATCTGTTAAGTAAACACCACTCTTTTCAAGAGCTGGTCTTCCATTAGGGAAGCGGTCCTCGATAACAAGGTATTGTGGCTCCTCTGCATTTACAAATGGAGCGATGTATGTATTCTTAGATGTAATAATTGCTTCTGTATCCTCAAAGCCAGTTTCCTTTAGCATGTTAGCAACACTTTGGTCTGGTCTTGGCGTGATTTTATCGATCATTGACCATGGGAATGATACACAATCTTCATTAGAAACCCACTCTACAAACTCTTTAGTAAGCTCACCCTTTTCTTGGTATGTCTTTGCAATTGTTGTAATAGCATTTCTAAGCTTTTCACCATTGTGAGAGCAGTTGTCCATTGATACAAGAGCAATAGGGGATTTACATGAGTTAAATCTATCGTTTAAAAGTCTTGTTAAGCGACAGAGGAACATTGATGCATCCTTTAATGGCTTTTCAAAATCACTTACATAGAATTTAAATAGGTTTCCATCTGGCTGATAGAGTGCATAGCCCTTTTCTGTAATTGTGAATGAAACCATTTGAAGGGAAGGGTTTGTAAATGCACTTTCAAGTACACTCCATTCATTTTGGCTATTAGGATCACACTTAACAGCTTCCATTACAGAGCCTATTACCTCTTTTTCGATTGTACCATTAGCCTTTAATGTAACACCAAGAGTTAGATTATCGTGTGGAGCATAGATTTTATCGATGATTTCACCATCGAAGCCTTCACCGACAACTATACCTGTATCCATTAAGCCTTCATTTAATAGCTTCTGACAAAGTCCTGCAGGGAAGATTCTAAATATATTACCTGCACCAAAGTGAATCCACTGTGGTCTTGCTTTTGTGTTTTCTTCAATTTTCTTGTGGTTATAGTTAAATAATTTATACCCTTCCCAAGCCTTCTTATCTTCTAAAGAAGTTAAATTGAGTTTCATTTTTATCTCCTTACTTTATGAAATACTCTCCAAACATTTCTATTAACATTGGATATTCGTCTTCAATCTTATCAAGATGCTCTTTATCTAGTTTTAAAACAGCTTCCTTATCATTTCTTGCAATAGCAGCAATTATTTCCTCATGCTGAGCTTCAACATCATTTGCAATTGTGCCTGCAAGACTAGATAAAAGTCTTATTCTTCTTTCATTTCCTGTGTGGGAATATAGAACAGAATAGACTCTTTCATATCCGAGCTCGCTATAAAATGTTGAATGAAGCTCATCATCTGCTTTTAAAAATTCGATAAAGGAGCCTTTAATTAAGGCTGCGTGCTGCTTAAGCAAAATTGCTTTAAGCCTTGTGATATAAGCTTCCCTTTCTATGTCACTTAGCTTTAAATCCATAAAGCGAGACACAGCACCAAGCTCAAGATTAGTTCTCATGAATCTCTCTTGTCTAATGTCAGCAATATCAAGAAAACTAACTCGTGTTCCCTTTTGAGGAAAGATATCTACAAGGCTATCACGTTCAAGACGAAGCAGAGCATCTCTAAGTGGGGATCGTGAGACCCCCAGTGAATCAGAGAGCTCGGTAAGATTAAGCTCTGTCCCTGGTTTTAGCTCCAGGGTTTCTATTTTTTCTCTGAGCTGGTTATAAACCCAGATATTTGCTCTGCTATCATCCTTTTTCATACGCCACGCTTTTCTGCTTTATCAATTGCTTCCCAAAGGCCCTGAATGTACATAGCACCAAGTGCTCTATCGTATAAGCCATAGCCTGGCATACACTTTTCGCCCCAAATAGTTCTTCCATGGTCAGGACGAGCTGGACCATCAAAACCGATATCATGTAGAGCCTTAACTGCTTCATACATATCAAATGAACCATCTGAAGAGAGGTGAGCTGCTTCCTCAAATACACCTGGAGCAAAGTGGTGTAGGTTTCTAATGTGAGCAAAATGAACTCTTCCCTTACATGAGCGAATGATATCTGGAAGGTCATTATTTAAATTAGTTCCAAGGCTTCCCATACAAAGTGTAATTCCGTTATATGGCTTATCAACAGCCTTGAGCATCTTTAAAATAGCTTCCTTACCTGTAATGATTCTAGGAAGATTAAATACTGGCCATGCTGGATCATCTGGATGGATAGCCATCTTGATGTCGTATTTCTCACAAACAGGTCCGATAGCATTTAAGAAATATACAAGGTTATCAAAGAGCTTATCTGATGTTACATCCTTATATGCATCAAAGAGCTTATGAACATGTGCAAGTCTTTCTGGTTCCCATCCTGGCATTACGAAGCCATTTGAATTATCTGTTGTTTGATTGAAAAAGGTCTGAGGATCAATTGTGTCAACAACCTTTTGGTCATATGCAAGTACTGTTGATCCATCTGGTCGCATCTTTGCAAGATCTGTACGTGTCCAGTCAAATACAGGCATGAAGTTGTAGCAAACCATGTGAATATCATTCTTACCTACAGCTTCAAGTGATTTAATATAGTTATCAATGTATTTATCTCTATCAGGAGTACCAATCTTAATTGAGTCATGGATATTAATACTTTCAATACCCTCAATCTTTAAGCCTGCAGCTTCTACGATATCCTTTAAGCCTTTTACTCTGTCATATGTCCATTCATCACCTGCTGGAACATCGTAAAGAGTTGTGATTACACCTGTAACACCTGGAATTTGCTTAATCTGTTCGAGTGTTACTGAATCGAATCCTGGGCCATACCATCTTAATGTCATTCTCATAATGGGAAAATCCTCCGTTGTTTATACGTCTATTTTCATATTATATAAGTATATTGTCAACTGATATTTTAGTATTTTAATATATTTTATAGTGAATACAACGCTTTTAAATGTGTTTTAAAATTAAGTTTGTATAAAAATTTTAAATTTTTATGAAAATTTTTTGTTTTATAGTTTACACATCTGTTAAATAGATATATTTTCTTATCGATAAAAATATATAGATTTTTCTCTAGGAGGATAATGCTATGATGAAGATGCTTAGGGCTATGAGAGAGCCTCTAAAGTATGTACAGGGTAGAGATGCCCTTTTGCAGTTCCACAAAGAGATGGAATACATGGGCAAGCGTTGGCTATTTGTTTGTTCAAATAGTGGCTATAAGGCTTGTCATGAAAAGCTTGAGAAGAGCTTTGGTACCTCTGATGACTATCGCCGTTATGAAATCTTTGGTGGTATTTCAAGTAATGGTGAAATCAAGAAGATGATGGCTATCGTTGAAGAGGATAAGATAGATACAGTAGTTGCTGTAGGTGGTGGTAGTGCCGTTGATACAGCAAAGGCTACAGCTTATTACACTGGAAAGCACATTGTAATTCTTCCAACAGTTGCAGCAACAGATGCACCTTGCACAGGCTTATCTGTTATTTATAATGATGACCATAGCTTTGATCGCTATTTGTTCTATCCAACAAACCCTGATGCAGTAATGGTTGATACAACAATTATTGCAAATGCGCCAGTAAAGTTCTTAATTGCTGGTATGGGTGATGCTCTTGGAACCTACTTTGAGGGTAGAGCTTCTATTAGAACTGAGTCCTCAAGCTTGGAGGGAACAGGTATTACTAGAGCAGGACAGGCACTTGCTAGACTTTGCTACGATACACTCCGCGCATATGGTAAGCAGGCTATAGAGGCTTGTAAGGTACATGCAGTAACTCCAGCTTTAGAAAATATTGTTGAAGCAAATGTTTATCTTTCTGGTGTAGGTGCTGATAACGTAAACTGTGCAGCTGCTCACTCATTTTATAATGGTGTAACTTCACTTGGTATTAAGCATGCTGACCATGGCTGCTGTGTAGCCTTCGGAACTCTTGTTCAGCTAGTTTTAGAGGGTGCTACTAAGGAAGAGTTTGATGATGTTCAAAGCTTCTGCTTAGAGGTTGGACTACCAGTTACATTAGCTGAGATTGGTGAGATAACAGATGAGCAAATCATGACTATTGCAAAGAATGCATGTGCTCCAGGTGAAACAATTCATAACCTTGCTGGTGATGTTGAGCCAATAGAGCTTTACGATGCAATTAAGCAGGCTGATGCTCTTGGAAAGCTTGCATTAGCAAAATAACTACTTATACCCATAGGCTTTTGCCTGTGGGTAAATTTTTTAACCCCAATTCTAAAGCTCTTAAAGATATATAAAAGTTAAAAAAGTATATTTTGGTTTTAAAATATAGTAAATTATTGTATGTAATTAGCTATAGGAGAGCTTTATGAAAAGAGGTCTTATTTTTATCCTAATTATTGTTTCACTCTTATTAGTTGGATGTAATGATCAATTAATGGTATCAGCTACACAGCAATTAATTATTAACGGTGATTGCGTTGAGGGAGTAACCGATGCAGGAAGAAGAGCTACTGAAATAGTTATCCCTGATGGTATTAAAACAATTGGAGAAAAAGCATTTTATGACTGCACAAGACTTACTAAAATTACAATTCCAAATAGTGTTGAAACAATTTGTGATTACGCCTGTATGTATTGTAATAAAATTAAAACTATAGATCTTCCTGAAAGCATAAAAACTATAGGCGTTGGTGCTTTTATGAAGTGTAGTGGTCTTGAGAGTATTACTATTCCAAATAAAGTAACTGAAATAAATCGCTATCTTTTTGATGAGTGTGAAAGCTTAACTGAGGTTAATATTCATAATAATGTTACAAGTATTAATGATAGTGCATTTTCTTCATGTACAAGCTTAAAAACTATTAATATCCCAAATAGTGTAAGAACCATTGATGATAATACTTTTCTAAATTGTAAGAGCTTACAATATATTAAAATTCCAGAGGGGGTAAAAACAATAGGTGAGGATTGCTTCTATGATTGTGGTTCGTTAGCATATGTAGTAATTCCTTCAACTGTAACTTCTATTGGTGAGTATTCTTTTGGCCTATGCAATAAATTAAAGGATATTTATATTAATCAAGCTAATGCAGATGTTTTAAATAATACTCAATATCCAAAGAAAGGGTGCACTATCCATACAAACTCTAAAGGTCCTAATTCTTAATATGCTTTAGAAAGGTTTGTTGATGAGAAGATTAATTTATTTGATAGTTTTTGCTTTATTTCATGTACAACTACTGTAGAGGAAGTAGCAGAAGAGAACAATTTAATTCTTTCTGTTTTTTCAAAAAGCATGCAACAAAAAGGGCTGTCGTTAATTATTAATATTATTCAATGTCTCCTTTTCTTATGCTCTCTAACTGTCATAGCCTGGTTGTGGACAGATGGTTCAATTCTATGTAAGAATGAAGCAAGGAAAGTAAAATGGAAATAAGACTTGCAGAATATACTGAGCTAGATGAAATCAACGTTCTGAGAAAGCAAGTCAACGACCTCCACACAAAGGGAAAGCCAGAGTTCTTCAAGGAAGGCTTCAGCAAGGAGCTTCAAGACTTCTTAGTTGATATTTGGAACAATGAAAAGTGTAAAATAGTCGTAGCCGTAGATTCTAGCAGGATAGTAGGCTATAGCATCTTTTCAGTTGCCCATAAGAAAGAGACGCTTTTCATGCGCGGAAGGGATTATCTTGATATCGACGAGATATGCGTAGACAAGGACCATAGAAGGCAGGGCGTAGCAAGTTCGATAATGAAATACATTGAAAATTACGCAAAGAAAATAGGTATTGAGAGAATAGTGCTCAATATGTGGGAATTTAACGAGGAGGCACTCTCATTCTATGAAAAGTCCGGCTTCAAGACATACCGCAGATACCTAGAGAGGTGTATCTAATCCGTACTTTTTTTAATTTTTTCCTATAAATATTAGTTTGAGGATATTCGATTACTCTACAAAAAATGGGATTGATCTATAAAAAAGTCAGAACTTGATTTAACAAATTCTGACTTAATTAAAGTACCGGCAATCGGAATTGAACCGATATGGTATTGCTACCGGCAGATTTTGAGTCTACTGCGTCTACCTATTTCGCCATGCCGGCATTTCTTGAAAAGAATACAATGAAAAAAGCTTAATAATCAAGTAGGAGATATTTTTTTATCACTATTCTTACCTAATTCGGATATTCTTTTTAATTGTAATATTTTATTTTTTTATTAAGTGGGTATTTAATTGCATATTTTATAGCTTTGGAGTAAGGTTTATGGTATGCGAAAAGGTGTTGTTATTTTACTATTAGCTCTATTTCTAAGCTTTTCCATATTTGCTGAAGAACAATCAACAATTGGAGATATCGTTTACTCTGATATCCCAATAAGCTATGGAGAAGCTCAGTTTAGAGAAAGAATATTGGAACGTACAAATGGGGAAAGAGATCCAATAGGATTAGTATTAACTGGAGGGTCTGCAAGAGCATTTGCTCACTTAGGTGTTTTAAAATATCTAGAAGAGGAGGGCGTCGAGCCTGATTATATAGTATCGAATTCGATGGGCTCTATAATTGGTATGCTATATGCTGCTGGCTTATCCTCTGACCAAATATTATCTGTTATTACTTCAGGTGAGTTATCTACCTTCTTTAAGATGACAGCTCCACTTAATGGTGGTATCTTGGATCCAACAGGCTTTAAGGGACTTATTCAATCTGTAGTAGGGACAGATTTTAATATTGAGGATTTAGCAATTCCTGTAATGGTTATTTGCCAGGATTTAGTAACAAAGCGTGAGATAAGAATCTGTGAGGGAAACTTTGCAGATATTTTAGTATCATCATTTGCTCTTCCAGCTTATTTCCCACCTCAAGAATATAAGGGTCATCTTTTAATTGATGGAGGAATTATTACTCTTGCACCAATTTCTGTTGCATATGAGTTCTCTGATACAGTAATTGCTTCTACTACCTTCTATGATAATGAAGATTTAAATCTTAAAAATATGCTCACTATTATTAATGGTGCCTTTGATATTGGTAAGAGAAGAAATGCCGCTATTGATATTAGAGAGTATGGCGATAAGATGATTTGGATTCGTTGTGGTGTTGAGCAATTTAGCTTTATGGAGTTCTCTGCAGCTGCTGAAATGGCTGAAATTGGATATGAGAGTGCTAAAGAGCATGAGGAGGAAATAAAAGCTCTATATCATAATGGTCTTAGTGATGAAATTCTCTATAATAGGGGAGTATTTGATGAGAGAATCAATAAGATCATAAAGAACCAATATTATTTCTCTCGAATTGAACAAAGTGAACCAACACAAACTCTTTCCTTAGGTGTTTATAGCTTCCAAGGAAATGATTATCCATACTATTTAAGGGATTACTTTGATGTTGGTCTTGAGTATTCTTGGAAATATAAGTTTATAGAGCTTTCTGCACTATTAGGAGGAGCATTCAATGTAACTGCTAATAAGCATCAGAGCTCATCTCCTTTATTGAGTATTGGAGCAAATATCTATCCAATTAATAGCTTAAGATTATCACTATATGGTGCCTTTACCTTTGATAACCCAAAGCAGTGGTATATCCCTTCTTTATATTTAAGAGAGGGCTTTGACTGGAAGTTCTATTCAAATGATATTATTTCTTTACAGTTTAACCAGGCCTTTGAAATGTATAATGAAGTAGATAAGGGTAGTAATAAGGATCAGAATCTACTATCCTGTAGGCTCCAAAGCACTATCTATACAAATATTTGTAATATTAATCTTCATCTAGGTTATCTTGTTTCGATGTATAAGCTAGATTCCTTCCAAAGACACTATGGACAGGTGGGTGCCTCTACTAGAATCTATTTTATTCCAAATCAAAACTTCTACTTAGATATTGGCACACTTACTCGATTTGCTTTAGATGGTAGAAATGGCGTTCAAATCTATGCTGTAGATGGGTTCTTGACTAATAATACCGATATAATGGAGACCTCACGCTATGATGATGAGGTAGAGAAGGGTATTAACCAAAAGTATATGATTGTAGTACCACTATCAATTGGATATGCCTTTACTAAGAGTCCTACCTTTGGAGAGCTGTTGATGGCTGAGTACCTTGAGCTTAGTGCCTACTGTGACTTCTTATTCTATAATGGTAAGACACCTGGTATTAATGCTGGTGTAGAGCTTCAATTCCTGCTTTCATTAATAGGATTACAGAAATTCCCTCTAACCTTGAGAGTTGGATATGATTCATTAATGCAGGATTACATCTTCTCTATAAGGTTTGCAATTACTAAATAAAATATTAGAGCCCTGGTTTCAGGGCTCTTACTTTAATGCTTCTTAGCTTTCTTATTGATATTATATTTGCCATGTGGCTTCTTCTTAGGAGGATGATTTCTCTTGATATCAAAATCATCATCGTCATCTCTACTATCTCTGCCATAAGGCTGGATATCATCCTCCCACTTTCTTCTACTTCGTCTGATAGAGGTCTGTGTATTTGATTTCTTAGAAACCTTTATTGGCTTTTTACTTTCCTTTTCAGCCTTAGCTTTAACAATAAGTGGCTTTCCTTTTTCACCACGTGTTTTGAAAGCATTTATTATTAAATCTGCATACATACTAGGAACGTTGATAAAGCTGAATTCATCCATTACTTCGATATTTTGGATATCTTCATCTCTAACTCTACAACGTTCAATAAGCATGTTAGCAAGTAGACGTTTAGTTAAACCATCCTTTCTACCCATAGCGATAAAGAGTCTTGTTGTACCGCAATCATCGATAGCCTTATCATCCTTAGCCTTCTTCTTTTTATCCTGAGGCTTCTCTAAGCTTCTAATTGTATGGTACTGGCTCTTATCGAGTTCATTTTTATAAAGGAGCTTTAAAAGGGATTTTACGATTACAAAGCTATCCTCTTCTTCTAATAGATTTGCAGCAATTTCCTCATACTCTATTGCTTGCTCCTTAAAGGAAGCTCTAACCTTATCAAGGATTCTTTCCTTCTTCTTTAAGATGATATCATTGCTTGAAGGTAATGTACCTTTTTCAATACTCATCCTACTAATTCTTTTGATAAAGCCAAACTTTCTTGCTTCAGATGGAGTTACAAAGGTAATAGCAGTTCCTTTTTTACCAGCTCTACCTGTTCTTCCTATTCTGTGGATATATACCTCAGGATCCTGAGGTATTGTAAAGTTAATTACATGAGTAAGCTCTTGAACATCGATACCTCTAGCAGCAACATCTGTAGCAACTAGAATTTTAATCTTATGGTCTCTTAGGTTTTGTAGTATTATCTCTCTTTGCTTTTGAGAAAGATCACCATGAAGAGCCTCTGCGTTATATCCTCTCTCTGAGAGCTTTCTACCAATTTCTTCGCATTGAACCTTAGTCTTACAAAATACGATTCCATAGAAATCATCACTATAATCTATGATACGACAGAGGGCTTCCATCTTATCGCTCTCTCTTAAGTCATAGTAATATTGCTCTGTTAAGACCTCTTCTGATTCCTGTTTTTTAATTCTAACAACTGTGTAATCCCTCATGAAGTTCTCTGCTAAGCGTAGAATAGGGTCTGGCATAGTAGCAGAGAATAAGAGCATCCTCTTATCCTTAGGGCTGTTTGCTAAAATCTTTTCAATGTCCTCAACAAAGCCCATATCAAGCATTTCATCTGCTTCATCTAATACAGCAAAAGAAATCTTAGATATATCGAGAGTACCTCTATCGAGGTGGTCTTGGATTCTTCCTGGAGTTCCTACAACAATTTGTAATCCCTTTTTTAGCTTTTTAAATTGGTTTTCATAGGATGTACCACCATAGATAGCATCAACACTAATCTCTCTCTTTCCCTTTAAGGAATCAATTTCAGAGGCGACCTGCATTGCTAGCTCTCTTGTTGGAGCTAATATTAATGCCTGTGTTGATTTATCCTTTTCATCAATAGTCTCTAGAATAGGGAGCGCAAATGCAGCAGTTTTACCTGTGCCTGTTCTAGCCTGACCTATTACATCTAATTTGTTTTCAAGTAAAAGAGGGATACACTCTCTTTGGATATCTGTAGGCTCACTAAAGCCTTTTTCACTAAGTGCTTCAAGAGTCTTATCTGATAACCCTAAGACCCTAAAGCTTTCTAATTCTTCAAACATTTATAGTCCTTATATTAATTTAAGCAAAAAGAAATATATATAAAAACTATACCTTATGCAAGTGACTTACCATTTATTATATACTTCTTCTGCAAAACCCATGAGATGATGTATTTCTTTCTTTGTCCCATCCTCAAGAATTACAAAGCCATCGAAGTAGCCAAATATTTGCTTTTGATCAGAGACTATTATTTTTAAATCTGTTTTAGACATTCTAGGTACTACAGGAGTAAATGTAAGATTAAGCTTTCCTTCATCATCCTTCATTATCCATTCCTTCATGTGTGATTCAAAATTAAAGGTAACATTTTTTATCTTATGAAGCTTATCTGCTAAAAAGAAAGCATTTTCGCTTGCAGGAGTTCTATCTGAAAAGCCATAGCCTAGGTTAAAGCCGATAGCGTTATTTAATTCATCGAAGCCTGATGCAGCTGCCCAATACCATGTGTTCTCACGAGTCCAACGACCACGTCCCCAATCGAGGATTAGAGTCATTTTATTACTCTTTACATCATATCTATTACCTTTAATTTGAACATATCCAGATATTGGTGTCATTGCTACTGCCTTTTCATTTAAGTAGAAGGCTCTTCTGTTTTCCTTCCAGCTAGTAGCGATATTAATAGTTTCTTTACTCTCTCCTTGGAAAAAGCATGAATCAATATTTATATCCTCTGATTTAACTACTATATGCCTTGTCTCACCTTCCTTTGTAAAGGAGAAGGAAAACTTCTTATCTGAAAAGGCTATTGTGTTATCATCCCACGGAGAGCCTATGAGACCAGTTTTATGCATAGTAAAGAATTTTATTTGATCCTTTTGTATTGCTCTTTTATTTTTATAATCGATTAGTGCTAATGCAAATAAACCTGCAAAGCCTAAATCTGAAAAGGTCATACAAATTACATTTTCTTCAACGGGATCAAGAATAGCATAGTAATCCCATTCTTTAATGCGCAATTTTGACGCTTTAATCTTTGAGCGGTCATATAGAAAGTAAGGCTTTCTTGCAAATCCCTCTTCCTTTAACGTTCCATCGGAGTTTAAGAGCTCTACTTTATTTTTAATTTCATGTTCTACCATGACTTCATTATATTTCGTTTTTACAGAAAGGTTGACGTACTCCCACGGACAAGCCCATGGGAATCTGGCCATGGTAACGACGGCTGCACCCCGAAGGACGTCTTACACCGTCTCTGGCCCGCGAGACCCGTCCGGCCTCGCCTTATGGTCTAGGCGTCCTTCGCCTGTTCCATTTGATTCATGATACGCTTTGCCTCAGCGAGTATGTTCACCGCAGCATTCATGTCCCTGTCGTGATACACCCCACATTCTGGGCAGGTCCACTCACGGACACTGAAGTCCTTGGTACCTTGCCACACATGTCCGCATGCGGAGCAGGTTTGGGACGACGGGTAGTACCGTCCAATCCTGATGACCCTGGTCCCGTACTTTCGGGCACACCACTCCAGGATTTCCACAAACTCCGAAAACGCATAGTCGTGTACCTTGCGTCCCCAGAGCCTCGCCATACCCTTGATATTAAGGTCTTCTATGGCTATGACGCCGTACCTTGAACAGAGTTCGTGGCTTAGCTTCCAGAACCAGTCCCTTCTCTTGTTGGCGATGTCCTGGTGCCTGCGGTACAGTGCCTTCAGTGCACGCTCGTATCCGTTGCTCCCCAGCACCTTACGGCTCAGGGCACGGCTAGCCTTGCGGATGCCTGCAACGCCTTGTCTGAAAAACTCCGGGGATCTGATCACACTGCCGTCAGACAGCGAAAGGAACATCTTGAGTCCGAAGTCCATGCCGACCTCACCGCGCCCGTCCCTGGTTTCAATCATGGTGGCGGGGCTGTCGGTGGTGACGTAGACGAAGAACTCTCCGAGTATGTTGCGCTTTACCGTTACGGTCTTGATTTTGATCCGTTCCAGGAGTCCGTCATAGGAGTCCCAGTATCTGTAGATGTGTCCGTTTATGCTGATACGTCCGCCAGTAATAAATCTGTATCCCGCCTGTTTGTAGGTGACGCTTTTGTACTTTTTGACCTTGCGACGACGGGGTGGCGAACATTTGACTCCCTTTTCCCTGTTAGTGAAAAACAGCCGGTACGCCCTGTATATCCTGTCGGTTATCTCCTGTACCGCCTGACTTCCCACATAACGCCAGTGGTGGTTTTCATCCGCGTTGCGAAGACCACGGAGCTGTTTCTGGAGTTCATATTTATCCAAAAGCTTCCCTGTTTCGGTATAGTGGTCCTGTATGATTGTCAGGGCCGTGTTGTATATGATCCCGGCGATATTTATCATATCACTAAGGTATCCGAAGTCATCGCTATTGTACAGTTTTACTGTCAGTGTCCGCATGACATCATTATAGCACATTTTATGGCATTACGCATTACCGCCTTTCATCTCACGGCCAAGGCGCGTGAGTTTTCTCGGCGGTTAATTTGTAAAAAAATGCGGGACCGAAATCCCGCATTTTATATCTTTGTTAATTACTTAGTTTGTTCCACCAAGGTTAAGAACCTTACTAAAGAGTGTATTTACAAAGTCATCTTCAAAGGCTGTATTGTTAAAGATTGCTGTCTGAAGATCCTGCTGCATTGAAAGAGAACCAATGTAATCATAGAAGGTAGGAACAGAGCTCTTAGTTGAGGATGAAACACTCTCATCACCAATCTTTGTAATGATATAATATGAACCAACCTTCTGAGGTGGTAATACATCACCTGTGTTACCTGTGTATAAGCTCTTTACATATGCTGTATCACTTGATGCACTTGAAAGAAGTCCTGCAGCATCTGTATATGCGAAGGAGCTCATGAAGGAGCTTGAGTTAGGGTTAACTGGTGTAGAAGAAACCTCATATACATCTAAGTCTGTGTAGATGAAATCTGGGTTTGCATAGAACTCATTAGCAGCTGCTTCTGCATATGGAGTAACTAAATCAGGATTTTCATTACCAATGTAGTTCTTTACAAAAGCGAGTGTAGTTGAGTCGGTAGCATCTGCCATTACAGGAGCTGAATCAACCTTGAAGAATGAGTAGCCATAGGATGTGTAATATGGACCTGCTAAGCTATCTACTGCTGTTGCGAAAATTGCATTAGCATTTTCCTCACTAGCTAGTGTGCTTGAAAGGTTATAGAAGAAAACATCACCAACCTTACCAGATTGAGTCTTGAAGGAGTCGATAGATTCATTAGCTGCATCAGCAAAAGTCTTTGTTCCAGCATTAATCTCATCCATAAGTGCCTTAGCTGCATCCTCTGTTGAAAGAGTAATCATTGAAAGACCAATCTTTGCAAAAGGCTGTGGATTTGCATTTAAGTATGCAATAGCTTCTTCATCTGGATAGTACTCTGAACCAAAAGCAACATATTCAAAGGTTCTACCTGTAGCTGCGATAGTTGCAACAAAATCCTTTTCCTTATCTGAGGAACGAACTGTGCTGTAGTCATTAGCTACTGTCATGCTAGGAATTGAAGCGTATACATTGTTGTAGATGGAATCTCTCTGAGCCTGAGTATAGCTATCATACTTTTCTTTATCGAAAGCACCCTCATCATTGCTGTAAATACCAGAATCTAAAAGATACTGATTTGCTGCATACTCAGTTGCCTGAATACCAGCCTTTTTAGCTTCCTGATTTAAAGCTGTCTGTAATACTGTGCTCTGATATGCTTGATACCAAACTGAATAGATATTTGACATATCAAGTGTTTCATATTGTGATGCAATAGAGCTTACTTGGTTGCCAAAGTAGTTACCAGGTTTATATTCAATTTTTTCACCATTGTATTTACCAAATACAATACTATCTTCTGTAAAAATAGCGCCAATACCAGTTGCAGGAAGTACGAATGTGATTGAGATTAAAATAAGGATAACCACACCAGCCCACCATGCAAGGCTCTTCTTTGATTTTTTTGCTGCGACTTTGTCTCCTGTGCTCTTCGCACCTTTTTTGAAGTCAAGATTCTTTTCTTCTGTGTCAGCCATTTTCTTTTTCCTTTTAGTTAATAGTGACACCTCTGTGTTGTCAGAGATACCATTATTGAAATTATCATTTTTGTTGTATAGGTGTCAACGAAATAATTAGACTTTCCAGCTTACATCAAACTTTAATGGAGAGCTTAGAAGTAAGAAATCAATTAGTCTAAAGGAATATCTAATTGAATTACTTGATGTCTTTTGAGCACCATTAACTGTTAATACATTGCCTGGAAGCTTTAAGTCTATAGTGATGTAGCTATTTTGAAGTGATTCAGGAGCCTCCTCACCAAGTGAGAATACTATCATGTCTAAGTAATCCTCTTCGCTGTAGCCAATATTATATTTTGCTAGGAAGACCTCAATATTAGGGTCTGCTAGGAAAGGAACAACTGCCTCAAGCTCTGTATAGTTGTTGATATCAACATAGAAGGATAGCTTTCCCTTTTCCTGCTTAATAATTGACTGATTTGAGTTTCCTGAAAGCTCAGCTGCAAGATTCTGAAATGATGAGTAATCAAAATAGAGTGTATAATCATTATTTGATGTCTTAACAGCCTGTACACCTGATGCACTATTTGATGATGCTAATTGGCTTGAAAAGGTAGAAATTGCGTTATCCATTATTGATTCATCTTTTTCAGGCAGGAACTCTGCAAAATCTGTTAAAACATCAATGAAATAATCTTCTACGTGAATATCTGTAAGGGAAGTACCACTTGTTTCTCTACTTATAGTAGAGACCTCTGTTACAGTACAGCTCATGAGTAGGGCTAAGGAACATGCTAGTACAAAAATAACTTTTTTCATAAGATAAAGCTTAACTGTTGTACTTTGAAAGAGCAAGTAAGGTTTTATATTTTTTGCCTAAAGAAGGGAATAATAAATGAAAAAGATTCTATTATTAATATTTTTTACATTCATCTCATTTAGTCTATTTGCAGGCCTTTCCTATGAGCTATACACAAACAATGTAAAGCTTAGTTGGGATAAGGTTGATAATGCTGTTTACTATGATATATATGTTGGAACAAAGCCTCTAGTAAGACTTACAAAGGGAGAGCTTACCTACACAGTAAAGAATTTAGATCAAAATAGTGATTATACAATTACTATGGGTGCTAGAGATGAAAATAATAATACACTCTATGCTGCTAAGGTCTCCTTTACTACACTTGATTATTCTGGCATTTATCGATTTGAAAATAGTAGTGAAGATGATAATGATGGTAAGCTAGATAGCTTAGAGTTCAAAGCTAGCTTAATAGAGGATGAAAGAGGACAGTATATGAGTATTAGCTATCCTATAGATGGCAAATATCTTCAATTCTTCCCATTTGAGCCCTTTAACGGCCCTTGGAATTGGATAAAGTTTAAATCTAATTT
Source organism: Bullifex porci (assembly GCF_009695635.1). Lineage (GTDB taxonomy): Bacteria > Spirochaetota > Spirochaetia > Sphaerochaetales > Sphaerochaetaceae > Bullifex > Bullifex porci. The sequence goes on along the minus strand of NZ_VUNN01000003.1, from coordinate 80,633 downwards.
GGATATCGCTAAGGTTTATAAGGATATTTGCAGAAAGATTAATGTACTCGATATTACTCCTTCAGAGTTTCGACCTGATAATGTAAGCTTTACTACAGATACAGTAATCCTAGATATCACATCAAAGGCCTTTGGTATAAAGGTAAGTACAAAAACCGAGCTTTTATTTAAATCAGATGAAACAGGTACATATCTTATTTTTAAGACAGATGGTTCTGATTTAGCTAAAAAAGCACTTTATAAGAATAAAAGCTCCTCTGACCCATATGCTTTTAGGCTTGAAAAAGTGAATTAAAAAATTTTTATTACTATGTAATAACATATATTATAGAAATATTTTTGCTTGACAAATCAAAAATTGCGGGATTATTTTCTATGTTTAGCGGAGGCTTTTATGGAATTTGATCCTGCAAAGAAGACTCTTGTGATAGTAGAGTCTCCAACTAAAGCTAATACAATTAAGAAATATTTACCAAAGAATTATAGTGTTGTTGCAAGTAAGGGACACATTAGAGACCTTCCTTCTGACTCCTTAGGTGTTGATATAGAGGATGATTTTAAGCCTCACTATGTAATCACAGAGGGAAAAGAAAATCTTGTTAATGATATTAAGAAGAAGCTCGAAAAGAGTGAGCAGCTTTTACTCGCAACCGATGAGGACCGTGAGGGGGAATCAATATCATGGCACTTAATGGAGATATTAAAGCCTCAGGTTCCAACTAAGAGAATGGTATTCCATGAGATCACAAAGAAGGCTGTCACTGAGGCTCTTTCCAAGGGAAGAGATTTAGATATTGCCTTAGTAAGAGCTCAAGAGGATAGAAGAATTGTTGACCGTCTATATGGCTATGAGGTTTCTCCTGTTCTATGGAAGAGGTTATCAAATAAAAAGCTATCAGCTGGTAGAGTTCAATCTGTCGGCTTAAGATTCTTAGTTGACAGAGAAAATGAGCGTTTAGCATATGTTCCCTCTGTATACTTTGATGTAAAGGCAATCCTTGAAACTAGTGATAAAAAAAGCTTCGAAGCAACTCTAGAGGAGTATAAGGAAAAGAAGGTAGCTACCAGTAAGGATTTTGATTCAACAACTGGTGAGTTTAACGGGAAAACACTCCTCCTTGATAAAAAGCTTTCTGAAGAAGTAAAGGAGCTTTGCCAAAATAATCCATTTATTGTTGAGAATGTAATTCATAAATCAAGTAAGTATTCTCCACTTCCACCATTTACAACCTCTACAATGCAGCAGGTTGCTAATAGAAGGCTTAGACTTTCAAGTAAGGAGACAATGAGAATAGCTCAGGCTCTATTTGAAAATGGTTTTATCACATACATGAGAACAGATAGTGTAAACCTATCTGATGAGTGTATTGCTCTTGCTCGAGAACAAATTAAGAGTGATTACGGTAGTGAATATCTTTCAAGTAGAGAGAGAAGATTTGAAAATAAGAGTAAGAATGCTCAAGAGGCCCATGAGGCTATTAGACCTGCTGGAGATGTATTCCGTCGTCCAAGTGAAAGTGGCTTAAAGGGTAAGGAGCTAGCTCTTTATACCTTAATTTATCAAAGAACACTTGCAACACAAATGAGTGAGGCAATAAAGAGTACTACTACAGTTAAAATTAAGTGTGAGGATGCTAAGTTTACTGCCTCTGGTACATCTGTAGTATTTGCTGGTTACTTAAAGGTTTATGGAAGTGACCAGGATGAGGATGAGAAGGAAAGTACAATACCTAGCATTAGCGCTGGAGATGAAGAGAAGCTAATTAGTATCAGTGAAAAGGAGCATACTACTCAGCCACCTGCTCGCTATAATGAGGCATCTCTTATTAAAAAGCTTGAAGAGAAGGGAATAGGGCGTCCAAGTACATATGCAACTATTATCTCAACTCTATTAGATAGAGGCTATGCAATTGAAAAGGATAGAAGCTTAATACCATCCTTTACAGGCTTTGCTGTTAATGGTCTTATGAATGAATCCTTTAGTGATCTAGTCGATTATTCCTATACCTCTGAAATGGAGGATGAGCTCGATAAGATCGCTTCTGGAGAGGGTAATGCATCTAAGTACCTTAATGACTTTTATTATGGTAAGAAAAATGTAAAGGGCTTAAATTCTTTAGTACAGGCTGCAAGAAATGACCATTACGATGCTAAGTCTTTAAAATTCCCCCATTTATCGGGAAGGGTAGAGCTAGATGAAGCTATTAATTATCAGATAAAGGTTGGACCTTATGGTGCTTATCTTCTTCTTGATAAAAAGAAGGATGATGGTAAGGCTATAATGATTAATCTCCCTGATACTCTTTGTCCAGGAACATTAAATAATGATGATATTGCTTCTTTAGTTAAGAGTACTCTTTATCCTGATCAAGACAATAACTCAAATGCTACTCAGCTTAAAAGTAGTCGTAGAGGTCAATATTGGCAGCGTGGTGATAAAACCTGTAATGTTCCAAAGGGAAAAAAGAGTGCTGAAAGCTATAGTGAAGAGGAAATTGATTTCTATTTCTCACTTCCTAAGGTTATTGCTCACGACGAGGAAGGTAATGATATTGTTATAAATAATGGCCCATATGGAGGGTATATCACCTATAAAAATGCCAATTATAAGGTTTTTGGGCCATTAACTGAATTAACAGCAGAGAAGGCATTGTCTCTTGTTAGTAGAGATGGAGCTTCCTCTAAGGGCGTTGAGTACTCAGCATATGATGGTAAGGCTGTTTCTATTAAGAAGGGAAGATTTGGTTCATATCTAAAGTGGGGTAGTGAAAATATTGCTCTTACTAAGGATGAAAAGCAGAAAAGCAGTGAGCTAACTCAGGCTGAGGTTGAAGAAATAATTAAGCGTCACTTAGAGCGTAATAGTAAGGTCTCTGATGTTAATTCTCGTGGTCTTTATGAGGGAAAGGCTATAGAGGTTTTAAAGGGTAGATTTGGTTACTACATTAAATGTGGTGATAAGAACTACAGAATGAGTAAGGAGGAGCAGGAAAAAGCCGATAATCTTTCAGCTGATGAGCTTGTTGCTATTATCAAAAGAGATGAGGAGCGTAATCTTCCTCTAAAGGACTTTGGTACCTTTGAGGGACTTCCTTTAAGAGTTCTAAATGGAAGATATGGTGCTTATTTAAAGTGGGGGGACAAGAATATTGCTCTTTCAACAAAGTATAAGAAGGATCTTTCTTTATTAGGTGAGGATGAGGCTAAGGAGCTTGCTCGCGCTAAGCAGTGATAAAGGCACTCATTTTACCTATAAAAAAGATATATTTTATGGCATTATACCCCAGGAGGCGATAATGAAGCGTTTTATTACTATTCTTTTAATTGTGTTATCAATTTTCCTAATCTCTTCTTGTCAGAGTACTAAGGTTATTGAGACAACCTCTTCAGCATGGCTTGAAGAGCATATGGATGATGGCTTTGTAACTGGAAAGACAGATTATGTGATCTCAGCAATGATGGTTAACGAGCCATATGATACATATAATTTCTTAGAGCTTACTGACTACCATGTAGAGGATGATGGTGTTTCTGTAGTTTTAAAGGGAACTCTTGGGGAGGAGTGGGTTACTAAGCTTTCTAAGGTATTAAAGTCATATACTAAGGAAGATGGTATTGCTCTTAGTGAGAGTGATTTATTAGATAACAAGGGTACCTTTATTCCTGTTAGAGCTAAAGCAACTCCAGATGCTAACTTTGCATTCTTTGTTCCTAAGAATGTAATAGTTGAGGTTCAAACTGCTTGGGGTGATGTGCTTTATACAAATAAGTCAGATACAGACCATGGTGATGGAGACTACCTAGTTTGTAATAATGACAACGGAAAGCCTGATTTATCAGATATATGGGTAGTAAATGGTGCAGTCTTTGAGACGACCTACAATTTAAATAAATAAAAGTAAAGGGCGAATGCTTAATAGTATTCGCCTTTTCTAATATTTAGCCTTTAGCTCTTCTATCTTCTGCTGCTAGAGTTTTCATTTTTTCAATTAAAGCCTTATCAACACTCTTTTTACTTTCCTTCTCCTCTAGATAAGTAGCAACTACCTTACATGCTTTTACTAGCTTTTGTGACTGAGCTCTAATTCTCGAGCTTAAGCTCTCCATAATTATAATCATCTTATTTTGGTTTTCTTTTATATATGAAGGAAAGGATTCTTTATCTACTATTGTGACTATAGTTTCATCGGCAGCTACAGCAGTCATTGTGCGTGGCTTACTTTCTATAACGCCAAGCTCTCCAAAGACCTTTCCCTCTCTAGCAATACTAATAAGCTTTTCACCTTCTTTTTTGTAATCAAGATAGAGATAGACAGATCCATATTTTATAAAGAAGATTTCATTAGCAGCTTCACCTTGTCTATATATAATATTTCCCTTTTTATATTTAGCCTCTCTAACCATGTTTACTCCTTGCTCCATTTACTAATGTTGATAATCTTCGATAAGCGCTTCAAAAAGGATTCATCTCTAGTACTCTTTTTCTCTTCGTTTAAATATTCATCAATAGTTAGATAAACCTCATGTAGGCTATCACCAATTTCTCTTAGTCTTGAGCTCATTTGGTTAAGAATTATCATGTATTCATCTGGTCTTTCAGATAGGTATGAACCAAATTCATCGCCACTAATTCTTTCTAATATAACGTCATCGTTAGCTATTATTGAGGCAGAACGAGGTATAGCTTCAATTAAATCAAGCTGACCAAAATAATCACCTTCCTTTTGCTCCTTAAGTAGCATCTCAGAGTCCTTTTTATAATTTGCATATACAAGGACAGAGCCTTTAAGAATATGGTACATCGCCATCTCAAAGCTTCCTTCAAGATAAACTACTTCTCCCTTTTTATAATTAACAATTGTGGACATATTCCTTCCCTTTTAAGCTAATATTATCATATAGCTAGGATAAATCTAATTAAAAATACATTCTTTATAGGAAGTAGTGTAAAAATTAAAAGCTATCTCCTAGTTGGAAATAGCTCTATTTGTTGTGGGCGATATAGGGTTTGAACCTATGACTTCCACCACGTCAAGGTGGCACTCTCCCGCTGAGTTAATCGCCCAAATGCTCTATATATTTAGCATAACATATTTTTTTGTTCAATAGGTTGACAGTTAGAAAATATATACATATTATTAATATACCCCTAGGAGGTATATTGTGCAGTGTTGTTGTAAGCATAAAAATATTGAGAGAAGTGAAAGTGAAAAGAAAGATCTTATTACTCGGTTAAATAGAGTTGAAGGTCAGATTAGAGGAATAAAGAAGATGGTTGAGGAAAATATCTATTGTAATGATATTTTAATCCAAACAAGTGCAGCTACTGCTGCTTTAAATGCCTTTAATAGAGAATTATTAAAGCAGCATCTATCCTCCTGTGTTAAGGAGGAGCTCGAAAAGGGTAATGATGAGGTTATAGCTGAGCTAGTAAAAACCTTAGAGAAGATGATGAAATGAAAAGAGAATTTGATGTTTTCGGTATGAGCTGTGCTGCCTGCTCAGCTAGTGTTGAGAAGGCAGTTAAGAATGTTAAGGGCTGTGAAAATGTTAGTGTTAGCCTTCTTACTAACTCTATGAGCTTAGAGGGTAGTGCAAGCGATGAGGATATTATTAAAGCAGTTGAAAAAGCTGGATATAGTGCTCAGGTAAAGGGCGCGAAGGTAGAAGAAAAGCAAGCTAATGGAGAAAATGTTCAAAAGAGACTTATTATCTCTGTAATATTGCTTGTAATACACCTGTATATATCTATGGGTGCAATGGTAGGTCTACCTGTTGGAATTTTCTCAAACCATAGCTTAAATGCTACTGTTCAGCTTACATTATCGATGCTAATAATGATGCTTAATAGGAAATTCTTTATTTCTGGCACAAAAGCACTTTTAAGGAAGTCTCCTAATATGGATACATTAGTTTCTTTGGGAGCATCTGCAGCATTTATTTATAGCTATGTTGCTATGTCACTTATGTTCCTTTATCCAGAGCATGCACATAAGTATTACCATGAATTGTATTATGAAGCTGTATCAACAATTTTAACTCTTATTACAGTTGGAAAGACCTTAGAGGAAAGGAGTAAGAGAAAGACTACAGATGCTATTGATGCGCTCTTAAAGCTAGCTCCAGAGAAGGCTGTAGTAGAAAGAGATGGTAAGGAAGTAACTGTAGATGTAAAGGATATTAGAGTTGATGATATCTTTATCCTCTACCCAGGCTCACATGTACCAGTTGATGGAGTTATTATCTCTGGTTCAGGTAGCTTTGATGAATCATCGATCACAGGTGAAAGTGTCCCAGTTGATAAGAGTGTAGGTCAAAATGTTATTGCTGGCTGTATCAATGTTGAGTCAAATATTAAGGCTAGAGCAACTAGAGTTGGAGAGGATACTACATTAAGTAAGATAATAAAGCTTGTAAATGAAGCCGCCTCCTCAAAGGCTCCAATCAGTAGAGTTGCAGACAAGGTCTCAAGTATCTTTGTCCCAAGTGTAATTGTAATAGCACTAATTACATTTATCACTCATTTACTTCTTAATGCAGAGCTTTCATATGCGCTATCAAGAGCTGTTGCTGTATTAGTAATTAGTTGCCCATGTGCACTTGGTCTTGCAACACCTGTTGCTATAATGGTTGCATCGGGAAAGGGCGCTAAGAATGGTATTTTATTTAAGGACGCTGCAGTAATTGAGAATACTAGTAGAGCAGGTACTATTGTCTTTGATAAAACAGGTACAGTTACAACTGGTAAGATGAAGGTAGTTGATGAAATATCCTTTGATGATAGCTTCCTAAGCTATGCTTATACACTTGAAAGTAAGAGTGAGCACCCTTTAGCAAAGGCTGTATGCAATTATGCAATTGAAAAGAATACAGCACTACTTAATGCTGAAGGCTTTAAGGCATTGCTTGGAAATGGTGTTGAAGCAACAATAGATGGCTCCACAGTATATGGTGGCTCTGTTAAGTTTATCTCAACAAAGCTAGAGCTTGAGAGCGGAGTTTTAGCTCAGTGCGACAAACTATCAGAGGAGGGTAAGACACCTTTATTATTTATCAAGGCTAATAAGCTTTTAGGTATTATAGCTATCTCAGATACAATTCGAGATGATAGTAAGAGTGCAATTGCAGAGCTAAAGAATATGGGGCTTAGAACTGTTTTATTAACAGGGGACAATGAGAAAACAGCTAATGCAATTAATAGAATTGTAAAATTTGATGAAGTAATTAGTGGTGTACTGCCAGATGAAAAGGAAGCTTATATTAGGTCCTTCCAAAGAGATGGCAAGGTAATAATGGTTGGTGATGGAATTAATGACTCTCCAGCCCTTATGAGAGCTGATATTGGAATGGCTGTATCAGGTGGTACCGATGCTGCTATTGGATCTGCATCTATAGTCCTTATGGGTGATACAGTATCAACTGCGGTATCGGCAATAAGACTATCACGTAGCACCTTAAAGGTAATAAAGGAAAACCTATTCTGGGCATTTATCTATAACCTAATTGGAATTCCTCTAGCTGCAGGTATTTTTACACCAATTTTTGGATGGTCCTTAAATCCGATGTTTGCATCACTTGCGATGAGTCTCTCATCATTTTGTGTAGTAACTAATGCCCTAAGAATTAATATGTTTAATTTAAAGGACTCAAGAAAAGATAAAAAATATAAATTTAGTAAGGAGAAGAAGATGGAAAAAATATTACATATTGAAGGTATGATGTGTGGTCACTGCGAAAAAAGAGTTAAAAAGGCTCTTGAAAATGTTGATGGTGTAGCTGTAGCTAATGTTAGCCACACAGCTGGTACTGCTGTTGTAACATTAAACAAAGAGGTTAGTAATGAGACCTTAAAGAAGGCTGTTGAGGACCAGGATTACTCAGTTACAAAGATTGACTAAAAGTTGACGATATTATTTTCGATGCTTATTTTATTGATTTATGAATACAATAGGCATGATATTAGTAACATTTTTAGCAGGTATAGGCGCTGGCCTTGGAACAGGCTTTGCTGGCATGAGTGCGGCAGCTGTAATTACTCCAATGCTAGTAACCTTTTTAAAGCTCGATCCATATCAAGCAGTAGGAATAGCACTTGCATCTGATGTCTTAGCATCAGCTGTAAGTGCTTTTACATATTATAAAAATAAAAATATTGATATCAAAAACGGAGTATTAATGATGCTCTTTGTACTACTATTTACTTTAGTAGGTAGCTACGTATCCTCTAAGGTAGAGAGCAATACTATGGGTAACTTCTCTGTTTTTATGACAATGCTTCTTGGTATAAAGTTTATCATTAAGCCTGTAATGACTACCAAAGAAAAAATGGGTGAGGTACCACAAAGTAAGAGAATTATACAAAGTATTATTAGTGGAATAATAATTGGCTTTATCTGTGGCTTTGTCGGTGCAGGTGGTGGCATGATGATGCTTTTAATATTAACCTCTGTACTTGGATATGAGTTAAAGACTGCAGTTGGTACAAGTGTATTTATTATGACCTTTACAGCCTTAACTGGCTCAATTAGTCACTTTGCACTATCAAGCATACCTAATTTATATGTGCTATCACTCTGTATTATATTTACTCTCTTATTTGCTAGAATTGCTGCTGTAATTGCAAATAAGGTCGACGCAAAGCTATTAAATCGATTAACAGGTGTAGTTCTATTAATCTTAGGTATAGTAGTAATTGGCTTTAATATTATTGTCGCATAGTGATAGAGGTATTATATTACTTATATGTGTACAGCAACTACTTATAAAACAAAAGACTTTTACTTTGGCAGAACTCTCGACTATGATTTTTCATATGGTGAGAGTGTTGTAATTACTCCTAGAAGCTTTTTAATTCCCCTTCGCTATAGTGAAGCAATAAAAAGCCACTATGCAATCATTGGTATGGCTACAGTTATTGATGGCTTTCCTCTTTACTTTGAAGGAATTAATGATAAAGGACTTGGTGTTGCGGGCTTAAACTTTGTTCACAATGCCCATTACAACCATGAAAAGAGTAGTAGTAAAACAAATATCGCTCAATTTGAGTTTATTCCATACATTCTATCTAAGGCTAAAAATGTAGAGGAAGCTATAGAGCTTATAGATAATTTAAATATTATGGATACTCCTTTTAGCAGTAAGCTTCCATGTGCTGAGCTTCACTATCTTATTGCAGATAGTAATAGAGCGATAACAGTTGAATTTGTAAAGGATGGTACAAGGATTTATGAAAATCCTGTAGGTGTCTTAACTAACAACCCGCCTTTTGATAAGCAGTTATTTAACCTAAATAACTACAGACGATTAACTCATAAGGATATTCCAAATACTTTTGGAGAAGTAGAGCTTGAGCAATACTCAAGAGGTATGGGTGCTATGGGACTTCCAGGAGATTTATCCTCACAGTCACGATTTGTAAGAGTTGCTTTTGTAAAGCTTAATTCTCTTTCAAAGGATGATGAGAAATCAAGTGTAAGCCAATTTTTCCATATTTTAAATTCAGTAGACCAGCAAAGAGGGTGCTGTGAGGTTAAGGAGGGAGAATTTGAAATTACACTTTATACATCATGCTATAATACAAATCGTGGTATAATGTATTATACAACCTATGATAACCACCAAATTAGTAGCGTAGATATGCACCATGAGAATCTAGATAGCGATGAATTAGTGGTTTATCAATTAGTGAGGGATGAAAAAATTAATTATCAAAATTAAAGCTCTGAAATGATTTCTTGCCACCTCTTGAATGTGTTACTACCAAGAACACTCTTAATAATTTCTCCTTTATTATTAACAAAGAGGGTAGTTGGTACAACTGAAATATTGCTTAAGACATCGTTCATAGAGCTAGATGGGAGTAGGTGGATATAGCTATCTGCTCCCTTTTCTTTTATAAGAGAGATTGCTTTATCATATGCATTTTGATTAGTTGCATCGGTAATAATACCAATTATTTGTAGTTCACTTGGATCATAATTAGCTGGAATTTTAGCTAAAAATGGAAGCTCTCCAATACAAGGGTTACAATAGGTTGCCCAGAAGTTAATCATTGTTATCTTTGATGAAGAGAAAAGCTCCTGTGATGAAACACTATTTCCAAAGATATCAACACTTTCAAATGAGATTACAGAAGCTGTATCTTCTTCTGAATTTCCGTTAGCAAATAAAGTGAGAGTTAATAATAGAGTAAGTAGTAATAAACAAATCTTTTTCATATTTCTATGATAGCATAAAAAAACGGCAGACAAAGTGCCTGCCGTCTTTTTTATTAAAGAATAAATCAATAAGCTGCGTTGAGCCACTTGATACCGTCGATCTGGCCAACGAAGTAAGGAGCTGACTGGAGTGTTGATTCCAGGAAAGCACCGTTCTTAACTGCGTCGCCCTTAACTGCTGCGAAGCCGTCATACATATCAGCATTAGTAGCTGTCTTGCCACCAATTGTGAATGTTGAGAGATCGAATACCTGGAGAGAACCATCAGCGATAGCCTTTTCAGCCTTAGCCATAGCTTCCTTAGTTCCAGGAGCTGCAATTGCTTCGTTAAGCTCTGTAACAACGATTTCACCGTTAGCATATGTACCACAGTAGTCAGATGGGTTACCCTTCCCATCAAGCTCGTTCTTAATGAAGTCGTGGAAGTACTTTGTCCAGTCAATCTTACATGAGAGGAGAGAAGCCTTTGGAGCAACTGCTGTCATGTCATTATTGTAACCTGTGTGGAATACACCATTCTTCTGAGCTGTTGTTGCAGGAGTTGTGTTATCTGAGTGCTGGCTGATCATTACTGCACCCTGGTCGATGAGAGCCTGAGCTGCTTCAGCCTCTAAGGTTGGGTCGCCCCATGAACCTACGAACTGTACGATCATTGTAGCAGAAGGACAAACACTTCTTGCGCCGAGGTAGTAAGATGTCATACCTGAAATAACTTCAGCAAATGAGAAAGCACCAACATAACCAATTACTGCCTGGTCAGCCTTAATTGTACCATTGTCGATGAGCTGCTGGAGTTTCATACCTGCTGCAACACCTGCGATATATCTACCTTCGTAAATTCTAGCAAAAGCGTTGTAGGTGTTATCTCTACCATCAACCTGAGAACCACAGTTTGTTAATGAGATGAACTTAACCTGTGGGAATTCATCAGCTGCCTGCTGCATATACTGCTCAAAACCATATGAGTTGTTGAAGATGATTGAACATCCTTCAGCAGCGAGTGCGAGGTTTGCATCTACACAACCTGCGTCTTCTGCGATATTTCTCTTAACAGAAAGTTCAACATCATATCCTTCACTCTTGAGCTGAGAAATTGCTGCATTCATGCCGTTCATGAAGTTGTAGGTGTAACCCTGGTCGTTTTCATCGCCAATAACAACAAAACCAATTTTAGTTGTCTTACTTGTGTCTGCATCACTTGCACCCTGTGCAAATACGCTTGTTAAACACATGAGAAGAGCGAGTACGAGAGCCAATGTTTTTTTCATATGTATCCTCCGAATATATTTAGTCATACGACTATGGGATTAAGTTTTATATCCACCATTTTAGCGGTCTTCTCTGAAGTAGTTAAGACCTAAGGAAGCAGGTGGCTGCTTATCGCGGCTATTTCGCATACTAGTTATGATAAGTACTATTACAGTTACTACATAAGGGAGTATTTTATATAGCTCGGTAGGGAAGAATGGGAGTACAACTCTCATATACATAATTTTTAGTGCACCAAACAGGATAGCACCCCAAAGTACATTGAGTGGCTTCCACATACAGAAGATTACTAATGCTACTGCAAGCCAACCAATACCTGCTAATGAGTGTTCATTCCAAGTACAGCCACCAGTGGTCATTACATAAACCATACCACCAATAGCGGAAATTCCACCACCAATAATTGTTGCTAGGTATCTGTATTTTACCATGTTAATACCTGCTGCATCTGCTGTAACAGGAGACTCACCAACACTTCTTAAATAGAGACCTGTTTTAGTCTTCTGGAAGAATAGATGCATAGCTACAGCTAAAATTATTGCAATGTAGAAGAAGATAGATTGTGAAAAAAGTATCTTTCCAATAATAGGAATGTTTTGCAGGAAGTTTGGCATTGGAACAAAGGTAAAGGCTTCCTTTAATGGGTTTGAAAGTGTAACGAAGCCGCCAACCTTATGACGCATATATTCACCTGTAAACTTTGCAACACCTGTACCTAGAATTGTTAATGCAAGACCTGTAACGTTTTGGTTAGCTCTTAAAGTAATTGTTAAGAAGCTAAATAGGGCAGATGCAACTGCACCAGCAAGGAATGCTGATATTGCTGCAACAATAATTGCTATTAAGCCATTTGAGGAGCCAACTCCTACAAGTGCTTCATATGAATATGCTCCAGCAAGGCCAAAGGCACCACCCATGAATACGATACCTTCTACACCAAGATTGAGGTTACCAGATTTCTCTGTGAGAATTTCACCAAGAGTACCAAACATGAGTACTGTACCAAATGTACCAGCAGCAGCGATTAAGGTTACTAGTGTGTTCATGCTTTAACCTCCTTCTTAGATCTGAATATCATCTGATAGTTAATAAAGAATTCACAACCAAGCATACAGAAGAGTAGGATACCAGATACAATTTCACTAATTGCAGAAGGAACTCCTAATACCTGCTGTAGGTAGCTTGAACCCATTTCCAAAATAGCAAGTATTAACGATATTGCTATCATAGCAAAGGCATTTAAGTGTCCTAACCAAGCAACCGTAATAGCTGTAAAGCCAACACCATCTGCTACGTTACTTGTAATAGTTTTATTCTGACCAGATACAAGGATAAAGCCTACGATACCACAAATTGCACCAGAAACTAACATTGTTCTTACCATAATCCAGCCAACGTTCATTCCTGCGTATCTAGCTGTGTTAACACTATCACCAATAACTGCTACCTCATAGCCCTGCTTAGTATAGTTCATGTAAATATGAACTAAAATTACTAATACTAATACGATAATCCAACCAATATGGATACCGAATACTGTAGGTAGATATGCATTTTTATCAAATAGAGGGATTTGCTGAGTTCCCTTTCTTCCTTCCCAAGGACCACCCTGTAGCCATGCAACAATACCAATTGCGATGTAGTTCATCATCAAGGTAAATAGAGTTTCATTAGTATTGTATTTTGCCTTGAAGTAGCCTGGAATCATAGCCCAAATACCACCAATTAAGGCAGCTGCTGCCATCATTACGATTAAAAGAAGTACATGTGGCATACTCTTTGCAAAGTAGATTGCAAAGAATGAGGCTCCAATAGCTCCAGCTGTAATCTGTCCTTCAGCACCAATATTCCAGAATCTCATCTTAAAACAAGGTGCAATTGCAAGCGCAGTTCCTAAAAGTGGGATAGCAAGCTTAATAGTTTGCTTAAAGTAAAAGGTTTTTCCAAGTGAGCCTTGAAGAATAACTATATAAGCAGTAATAGGATTGTTACCAGTAATTAAAATTGGAATACATCCTAAAATAAGAGCAAATAATATTGATCCTACTCTGATAGCCCAAGCCTTCTTTGGATCCATTGCATCTTTCTTTGCAAGTCTAATTAGAGGAGCTTTTTTTACTTCTGCACTCATTATTTAGCCTCCTTTGATCCAATGCTTGTCATCATAAGACCTATTTCTTCTTTAGTTGTATTTCTTGCATCAACGATACCACTAACTTCACCACCACAGAGAACTAGGATTCTATCACATAGCTCGAGCAGAACATCTAATTCCTCTCCGATATATACTACAGCAACACCCTTCATCTTTTGCTCTGTTAACAAATTATAAATTGTGTAGGATGTATTAATATCGAGACCTCTTACAGCGTATGCAGTTAAAAGTACATTTGGCATTGCTGCAATTTCACGACCTACAAGAACCTTTTGAATGTTTCCTCCACTCATTCTTCTTACAGGGAATGAGGTTGATGGAGTTACTACCTCGAGGTCATCCCAAATTTTCTTTGCTAATGCTTCTGGAGCCTTTTTATTTACAAAAGGTGTTTTACCGCTTTTCCAAGAACGGAGCATCATATTGTTAGTCATACCCATAGATCCAACAAGTCCCATTCCTAAACGATCCTCTGGTACAAATGCCATACCAACACCGAGTGATCTAATTTTCTTTGGAGTAAGACCTACTAGCTCTATTTCCTTATCTTCCTCAGGTGGAATGTATTTAATTGAACCACTCTTAATAGGGTAGAGTCCTGTCATACATTCAAGAAGCTCCTTCTGTCCTGAGCCTGCAATACCAGCAACACCTAGAATTTCACCGCCATATGCTGTAAAGCTAACATTATTAAGCTTTGTAATACCCTCTTGGTCTAGACATGTTAGTCCATTAATTACAATTCTTTCCTTTACATTGTCATATTTTGGTCTGTCGATATTAAGTGTTACAGAGTGACCAACCATCATATCTGTTAGCTTTTGAGGGTTAGTTTCAGCTGTGTTTACAGTACCAATATATTTACCCTTTCTTAAAACAGCTACTTTATCACTAATTGCCATTACCTCTGCAAGCTTATGAGTGATGATTACGATAGCTTTACCATCCTTTTTCATATTTCTAAGGACATCAAATAGCTTTTCTGTTTCTTGAGGAGTTAATACAGCAGTTGGTTCATCAAGGATTAGGATATCAGCACCACGATAGAGGACCTTTACAATTTCGACTGTCTGCTTTTGAGAAACAGACATATCGTATACCTTCATTGTTGGATTGATGTCAAAACCATATTTACTACAAATCTCTTTTACTTTCTCATTTGTATTTTTAATATCAAGCTTCTCTTCTGATAAGCCCAATATAATATTTTGAGCTGCAGTAAATACATCAACAAGGTGATAGTGCTGGTGAATCATTCCTATACCATAGGAGAATGCATCCTTTGGAGATGTAATTGAAATTTGTTTGCCATCAGCATAAATTTGACCTTCGTCAGGCTGATAAATACCTGAGAGCATGTTCATTAGAGTGGTTTTTCCACTTCCATTTTCCCCTAAAAGGGAAAGTATCTCACCTCTTCGAATTTCAAGGTTAATGCTATCATTAGCAACGACCTTTCCAAACCGTTTAGTGATACCTTTAAGCTCGATTGCACTGCTATTTTGCATATCTAACCCCCAACCGGTATTATGTAAAGAATGTAGCACACTACTTTTATATGTTACAATCGAATAATCGATAACGCAACAAAAAACAACAAAAATCGTACATTTCCCTCAATTATTACAGAGATTTTTTACATTTTTCAGAAAAAAGTATTGCTTAATTAATTAGTTTTAATATCAAGAATGCTAGATTAATAATCAATAAAGTACTATGGTCTACAGGGAGATTGGAAGGTATATGAAAAAGAATTATTTAAAGATTCCTGCATATGCAGCTCTGCTAGCAGTATTTTGTCAAATTCTTTGGGGTGTTGTATTCCCTGTTATAAAGAAGAGCTACTTACTATTTAATATTAATGATACTGGTTCCACATTTTTATTTGCTGGAATCAGATTTATTACAGCTGGTATTATTTTACTTATCGTTTGCACTATTAGAGATAAGAAATTTCCATTTATGGAAAAGAATGAGATAGTTCCACTTTTAACTCTAGGCTCAATACAAACAGGCTTTACTTATGGACTTCAGTTTGCTGGTATGATTAGTGCTGCATCTATCAATTGCTCTATATTAAATGGTACAAGCTTTATTTTTATGACTATCTTTGCTCACTTTATGTTTAAGGATGATAAGATAAATACAAGAAAGGTATTAGGCTCTATATTTGGTTTTACAGGTATCCTAGTATGCTTCTTATGGGGTGGCTCCTTTGAATCCTTCTCCTTAAAGGGTGAGGGAGTAATGCTGCTTTCTATTATATCCTTTGCATTTGGAACTAACGTATCTAGAAAGGTAACTAAGGGAATAGATCCAATTAAGGCTAGTGGATATAACCTCCTAATTGGTGGACTAGAGCTCTTTATTATTGCTTTATTTATGGGAGGTCGCCTCTCAAATGGTGGAATCTTTGGCTTCTCCTGCTTACTATTCTTAGCTTTAGCTTCTTCAATTTGCTTGATGCTCTGGACAAGTCTAGTTAGTGCTAATGGAGTAGGTAGAATATCTGTTTTTCAGTGTGTTAATCCTCTTTCAGGAGCCCTAGCAGCCTCTCTGCTACTTGGAGAAAATGTACTTCAGATTAAATACATTCTTTCATTAATACTGGTAGTTACTGGTATAGTGATAGTAAATACAGGAAAGAAAAAATGAGGCCGATGCCTCATTTTTTTTAATCTAAATTAATTATCCTTTAATAGTAATATGAAAAATTAAAAGAGAAATTCCATTTTGTACCATATGTAGCTATAAACTCTAGCTTAGAATAGGCTTTTGTAATTCTTCCTATTGTTGGAGCTAACGTTAATGATAGATTAAGGGAATAGCTATTAATTATATTACTTTTATAAATATATGATGACACACCTCCCTTTAAATCGATAACAGTAATATAGAGCGGTAAAGGGTAGAGTGATTTTTGTACTTCAAAAGTTAATAGATGAGTGGTAGTAGTTAGACTAACATATTTAGATTTAACCGAATAAGAAAGGCTTACTTCAGTTGGAAAAATACCAGGAATATAAACAATAGTTCCAACAATTGGTGAAAGATTATATAAATTTAGGTATATGTTGTATCCAGAATAATCATATCTTGACCTTCCTTTGAAATGTAAATCCTTATATGAAATATAAAAATTATTACTAAGCTTATTGCTTGGAGTCATAAAATATAGTGTATTTTGTAATTTTAGCTTATTTAACGAGCTCTTAAAGAAGAACTCCTTTGTATATGTTAACTCTGATAAGCTTCTATTTTCATTAATAAAAAAGGAAGCCTTAATATTATTATAAGAGGCATTTAATGTTAAAAATAATCTCTTAGAATTCTGCTCAAAGCCTGAAGATATTGCAAAATTAAGCTTTTCTGTAGGATCTGCAGAGATCCAAGTAATACCAAATCCACTGTATGTTAATATATTGGAGGAAGTACCTGCAAAAGGTAAAATCTGCCCTTTTTGAACTGATAATATTGGGTTATAGCTTTTTTTATCTATTAAAACTTCTTTTTTATCAGCTATTAAATAGGTTTCTTCTGTTAATTCATATTCCTCTTTTAAGCTAATATCCTCAATGCTTATATAGGAAACTGCAGAGGATGAAAAGAATTTTGAGATAAAATAAATTTCATCCTTTACTCTAACTGGGTTATAAATGCCACCATTAATGTTTGTATCAGATAGATATAGCTTTTTATTATTAATATCTATCTCACCATATTTAACTAGCTCACCTTCCTTTGCATAAGAAAATGATAAAATATCATTGTTAGAGCTTATAGTATCTATCTTTATTTGCTTAGGAACTCTATATAGCTTAATATCATTATCAATAATAGCTATTGCTTGTCCCTCCTGGTCCTCAAAGAGAAATCCTAATTTATCATTATAGGAGAATAGATTATTTACAAGTATAGAGTATCCAAGATTAATAGTATCCTTTCCAACTATGTCTAAATATGTGTAACCATCATCATATTTAATTAACGCTATATCATCATTAATAAAGTGTCCTTCATAGTATCCATTAAATCTCTTTAACTCTTTACCTTTATTATTATATAGCGCTGTGTAGCAAAGTTCTGAGGATGTATATGATATTAGAAATTTATCGTCTTTAGTATCTATTCTTGAATAAGAGTCATATGGGTAAGAAAAAAGCTTTTTAGCTTTATTACTATCTATCTTTATAATTTCTGAGCTATATGAATCTATTGCAAATACTTCATCGTTAGAAGCTACCATATCACTATAGTACTTGCTACTATCTTTAATTCTTGGCTCAAGAATGTCCTGAGGTACATCAATATCTGCTAAGAATGCTTTCCAATCATCGTATAAGCGTGAAGAAAAGTGTTTAGAATATGCATTTTGAGGGAACGAGATAATATTTTTTGATATATCTACGATAAAAGCTGAAAGCTTTTCTTCTCCATATTTATCTGAAACCCACTCTAAAAATGCGCCTCCAAATAAATATGAGAGTGTACCTACTGGATAAGAGTCTCTACTTCCAGCTGCATCTAGATAATTAAGTTTTTTATTTTCTAACCTTGCTTGTATTAAAGGAGCTTTATAAACGGGATCATTTAATCTTCCCTTTCCATCCATCGATTCTGTATAAACAGCTATACCTTCAGTAATGAAATCTAAAAAATGAAGATAAAATGGAAAATTATATGAGTCTCCAAATAGAGTTGTTATCTTTGCTGATAATCCCTTCATCGTATTACAAAATGTATGAGTTAGCTCATGCCTTAATATGTTTCTAATTGTATCGCTTCCATCGAAAATGCTCGGAGAAAAATATGCACTATAATATAAAATATGGTTAGAAGGGTAGGTTGATAAATAAGCATTAAACTGTTTTATTTCTTCATCTACATATATTGGGATATTAAAATTAGGGTCCTCCCCAAAGAAGGCTTTAAGTCTGTCATACTCCTCTTCGGCTATTTCAATAATATTATTTGCTATTGATTTTGTGTTTTCAGAATAAATAATTCTAAAATGCTGAGTTTCATGTATAAGCTCGCTTTTAGAAAAAAGAAGTGTTGAAATTAATAGAACTACAATTAAAGCTAAAAGCCGTTTCATAATTAATAGTATGAATTACTTTTGCTCATAATTGAAGTCCTTGAGTTTCTCTCTTCTTTAAAATCTTAGGTAAGGTTATCGTCATAATTGTTGTAGATGTTATCGCTGCTAGTAAATCGGAAATAGGCTCAGCAAAGAAAACAGCTTCAGCATTGAAAAATATCGGAAGAGTAATCATTGAAATTAGAAATATTGCTTTTCTAAACAATGATAAGGATAGAGAGTATTTCACTTGTCCAAGCGCTGTAAAGGTATCAACATTATTATATTGGAATGAAAGAGGAATTATCATCAATGTAAATATCTTTAAATATTTATAAGTAACATTAATGATGTTTTCATCTGATGTAAAAAGTGATATAAAGCCTCTTCCTGCAATGTATGTAAGAGCAAATATTATTACTATATATGTTGATGCTAATAGCTGTATCGATTTATATGACTTTTTTACTCTCTCAATATTACCTGCTCCATAGTTATAGCTTAATAAACCACCAGAACCACCTGTTATTCCTCCTAGTGGGTTCATAACAAGTAGATGGTAGCTTTGAATTATAGTTGATGAAGTAATTAATATATCTGTATTAGCTCCTCCTTGAAGCTTTAAGATAGTATTTAATAAAATAAGTAAAAGACTATCTGTTGCCATGATTAAAAATGGAGAGGCACCAAGCTTAAAGATTTTTACTATTACACCTTTCTTAATTGTACTTCTTTTTATTGAAATACTTTTACTTTTAGCAAGTATTATAAATAGTAATATTGCTGTAAGAGCTTGAGACATAATGGTTGCTATCGCAGCCCCTCTAACACCTAGATTTAATGTAAAAATAAATATTGGGTCGAGTATGATGTTTGTAATAGCACCTAAAACATTACAAATCATAGCACCCTTACTATTTCCTATATTAATTAAAAAGCTAGCTAATGCTATTTGGCAAAGAGCAAATGGTGTTCCTAATACATATATTAAGAAGTATGGAAGAGCATAAACAATTGTTTGATTTGTTGCTCCAAAGCTTGTTAATAGAGGGTGAGCAAATATTAATGCTAATGGAGTTAATACTACTGAGAAAATAATTAATAGTATTAATGATGTATATAAAATATTTTCTGCACTATTTCTTTCATTATGTCCTAGCTTCATTGCCATTATCGGCGCACCGCCTAAAGCAATGATGTAGCTAAAGGAAGAAATAAATGTTGTAATAGGAGCTGCTATTCCAGCTCCTGCTAATGCTAAATCGCCAATAAATGGAATATGGCCGATAAACATTCTATCGATCATAGCGTAAAGAACGTTTACGGCCTGAGCTAAACAGGTTGGGATACTAAGCTTTAAGGTAAGCTTAAATATATCACCTTCCCCAAATTCAGTGCTGTTCATCAGTCTAAGTTTTCTATTATTCCTTCAGCTGCTCTGATTCCACTTGCCCATGCACCTGTAATACCACGGCTAGTACCAGCTCCATCTCCAGCAAAGTATACATTCTTCTGAACGCAGAAATGGTTATCAATGTACTGTGGCTTATTTGCATAAAGTTTGATTTCAGGGTAGTACATAATTGTTGATGGATGGAGAATACCCGGTACGATAGTATCGAGCTTTTTCATACCAGACCAAATATATCTTAAAATCTTACTTGGCATTGCAAGTGAGATATCTGATGGACTTGCTCCTACTAAGGATGGCTTGAAGTCATATAAATCACCATTGAAATCGGATTCCTTACTTCTTCTACCCATTCTAAAGTCACCAACTCTTTGCATTAGAGGCTTACCACCTCCCATTAATACAGCCATTAGTCCAAGGTGCTCTGCAAATTCCTGTCCACTTGCAAGAGGCTCTGTAAAGCGTACAGTTTTTAAGATAGCAAAGTTAACAAGTCCATTGTTCTTGTTTTCATCTGCTTTAAAGGCGTGTCCATTAACACTAAACCACTCATCACCTCTGCTAGTAGTATATTTTTCTCTAACTACATGTGCATTTCCACTATTTGTACAGAAGGTTCTTACCTTTTCAGGGAAATAGAACTTTGGATCATAGTAATCCTTAACAATAGGGTAATGCTCAATTCTTGTTTCAACTCTGATACCAACATCAACAACATTGTCGATGTAATTAACGCCTAGAGCCTTCATTATCTCCTGCAAAAAGTGAAAGCCCTGTCTACCTGGTGCGATAAGAATGTTTTTATATCCGATTTCTCTTTTATCTGTTGTAATAAACTTATTAACATTATCGATACCAGTTACAGTCTCTCCCAAAGCAAGTGTTACACCTGCATCTGAAAGCTTTTTTTGAAGCTCTTTAATAAGCTGTAAGCCGCCATCTGTGCCTAAATGTGTTTGCTTAATCTCTAAAAGAGAACACCCAAGACGCTCCGCTCTCTTTTGGTAGGTTTCAATATTTGATTTAGGAAGTATAGTAGGCTTTAAAAAAGCTGTTACCTTTTCAAGATAGTGATTAGCTGTATTTTCTTCCCAGTATTCAAGCGGAAAGCCAATTGGGAATGTAAAGTTCATCTTACAGTCATTTCTCATGCCTCCAGTTGAATATGGAGTTTTATCGAGCATAAGAATAGAACACTTTTTGCCACTTTCTAGTAATGAGAAAGCTGCACCCATTCCGGCAGGACCACTGCCAACGATTATTACATCATATTTTTCCATAAAAATTTTCCCTTACTATTTAAACAGAAACAAAAAATAAAAACAATAATAGATTTTTTTATTTATAGTAGATATGTAAAATATTGAGATAAGATATTATATTGAATATATACCAAATTTGGATTAGAATAATTGTATGAAATATATTGGTGTTAAAGAAGCTGCAAAAAAATGGGGTATATCAGACAGAAGAGTAAGAATCCTCTGTGATGATGGAAGAGTAGAAGGAGCTATTAAGCTTGAGTGGTCTTGGACAATTCCAGCAGATGCGCCAAAGCCTTTTGATGGTCGTACAATGAGACCTTTTAAGAATAATAGTGTCCGTCTAGGTACTATTGATCTTACGACACTTATGAATTTAAGGGAAGAAAATAAGGGCTATGATAGGATGAGTGATAAGGTCAAGGCCTTAAGAGTAGATAACCTAACACTTGCACTAGCTTTAAGTAGAGAAAAGTTTCAAAAGAAATCTATTGAACAGATTTTATCTGGAAAGGTTATTGCATCTACATCACTTGAAAAGCATCTTTTATATTCAAACTTTTCATCTTTATTAATTACTACTAAGGAAAATTCATTTCTTTGGGATTCAAAGAGAGTATTAGAGCTTCATCAATCCTTTGTACAGGGGATTGATGATTTAACAGGAGGCTCATATCGAGATGGCTTTTCAGATGTAAAATCTGAAAGTGGTGATGCTTTAAAAATTAAATATCAAATGGAAACTCTTTTTATGCAATTTGATAGAGAGTGGAAGGGGATAAATGAGATATTTAAGGCTGTATTAATGTTTGGTCAGATTATGAAGATTAAACCATTTGAAAGCCATAATGAGGACTTTGCTCTTCTATTGCTCTTATGCATGCTTGAATCTGCAGGATATATTATCCCTGCCTTTGATAGTGATATGTGTGATGAAATAAATGCGGCTCTTTCTCTTGCTTATCGTAGAGATTCCTACCAAGATTTAGCACGTATCGTGGAAAGATCGTTGATAAAGAGTTATCATATTCTACATGATTGATTTATTAATTAAGGGTGCCACCATTTATGATGGCACCGGTAATGATTGCTTTACTAGCGATATCGCAATAGATAATGGCAAAATAATAAAGCTTTCAAATAATATAGATTTAGAGTCAAGAAAAGTAATTGATTCATCGAGTTTAGTAGTAACTCCTGGCTTTATTGATTTTCACACTCATAGTGAAATATATGGCCTTAAGGACAGCTATATGAAAGCTCGTATTGCGCAAGGTATTACAACAGATTTATGTGGAAATTGTGGTATAGGGATTTTTCCATTAAATGAGAATAAGGAGTATTTATTACCATTAAATGATGATGTTTTAGGTCACTACGATAATTACTCCTGGAGCGATTTTTCTTCCTATAAGAAGGTTATTGAAGGTAGGATGGGGATTAACCAAGCATACCTTTGTTCACATGCTCCTTTAAGAATAGCAGTCCTTGGCTCTGATAGTGGCAGAATAGCAAATAAAGAAGAAATTGATAGAATGTGTGCCTTATTAGATCAAGCATTAACTCAAGGGTGCTATGGTCTATCCTCAGGCTTATACTATGCTCCTTGCTCATCTGCCGATAGAAATGAGCTTTTAGCACTTTTGAGAGTTGTTAGAAAGCATGATAAGCTATTTTGTGTTCACCATAGAATTGAAGGTCCTGAGATTGTTTCATCAATTAAGGAGGTCCTTGATTTAGCCTTAGAGACAGGTGTAAGGCTTGAAATAAGTCATCTAAAGATAATTGGTAGAAAATTTGGATATCTTTTAGATGATATATTTAATTTATTTGATGAATATACAGCAAAGGGTGTTGATGTCAAATTTGATCAATACCCATATCACTATGGCTCAACCTCTCTATTTTCTCTTCTACCTGCACATGTACTTGCACTTCCTAGAATAGAACAAATGAGAGTTTTAAAGGATGAAAGAGAACGAGCTATTATAAAGGATGAGATGCTGCATCCAAATGGATGGGAAAGCTTATACCCTGTTGTTGGCCCAGATGATATTTCAATTTTATCTTTAGATCATACGCATGAGTATGATGGCTTATCACTAAGTCAAATTGGAAAAATAATAGATAAAGATCCTCTTGATACACTTTTAGATTTATTAGCAGATGAGAAGGGTGCTGCTGTTATGATAGATGTAACAGAGAGTGAAGAAACCTTAGAGAGAATATTAAAGCATCCATTAATGTGCTTTGGAACAGATTCCTTATATTCAACACCTATACCTCATCCAAGGAGCTTTTCAGCAACTATCCATCTGCTAAAGGATTTAGTTCTTGATAAAAGGATTATCACCTTTAGTGAGGCGATAAGAAGAATGAGTAGTGAGAGTGCTTCTCGATTAGGCTTAAAGGACGTTGGTATAATAAAAGAGGATATGAGGGCAGATATAAATATTTTAAATTTAAATACATTAGCTCCAACAGCTACCTTAAGTGGTGGCTTTACAAAAAATGAAGGTGTTGAATTTGTTATTGTTGGGGGTGTGGTAGCATATGAAAAAGGGGTATATAATAATACGCTAACAGGTAAGCTATTTTAAAGGGAGGATTAATGAATAGATTATATATTTTTGACTTAGGAGGAGTGTTAATAAAGAATTTCCATACACTTCCTGAGATGGCTAAGATAATGGGTGTAAGCGAGAAGGAGCTCAATGATGATTTCGAGCTATATGCTAGACCCCTTATGGAAGGCTATATGTCAACTAATGATTATTATGATCATCTTCTTACACATTATGGCTATAAGGTTAATGGAGATTTCTTTAAAGATACCTTCCATCCAGTTAGGAATGAAGTGATGATTGAAATTGCTGGAAAGCTTAAAGCTAAGGGCAATAAGACAGCTATAGGTTCAAATACATTTGCTCCTCATTGGCCAATTATTGATAAGCTTGATATTAGAAAAAGCTTTACAAATTGCTATGCTTCTCATGAAATTCACTTAATAAAGCCTGATAAAGAATTTTGGCTATATATAATGGATAAAGAGGGCTTTACACCTGAAAATACTACCTTTGTAGATGATTATATTGAAAATATCGAAGGTGCTGCAGCATTAGGAATAGAGACCTTCCATTATACAGGTGATGATGAAGCTTTACTTAACTTCTTTAAGGATAGGATCTAAAACAGAGCTTCTGTTTTAGACCCATTTTGTT
Organism: Bullifex porci; assembly: GCF_009695635.1. Lineage (GTDB taxonomy): Bacteria > Spirochaetota > Spirochaetia > Sphaerochaetales > Sphaerochaetaceae > Bullifex > Bullifex porci. The sequence goes on along the minus strand of NZ_VUNN01000003.1, from coordinate 56,018 downwards.
TTATCTAAAAGAAATAGGGGAAGTAAATACACAATCTCCATTCTTTTCATATGCTCTAAGATATACAGCGCCTTGGCTTTCTGTTTTTATAGATTTTTTTATGTGGCAACAGCATTCTCTATTTGTTCTTAGTAAGCCTACTTCTATTGCAGGGGAAACGAAACCATTAATATATTGAGTCTGTTGAGTTTCCTTTAACTCTGACAGCTTAAATTCATAACATTTATTAATAATCTCATTATTCCAAAGGACTTTCACTGAACAAATAATTTTAGTGTTTTTATTACCTTCTACTTCAAGAGCTAAACCTGCAGTACTATCTGTTTGCGCTGTTGGGTTTCCATCTGTAACGACATGTAAAACTACTTTTTTACCATCAAAACTTAATCGAGGTAATGTTGAACCACTATCTTTAGGTACATCAAGAGGATCAACCATATCAATTCCTCTAAGCCTTCCAATATAGTCCTTTATCTCTCCATTTTCTGCCTCAAGTTCAATATCCCAAATAGCCGCCTTATGCTTTTTTCCCCATCCAAACTTAAATGAGATAAATCCTTCATAGCTGTCATCACCATTAAAGGAATACTCTCCTGCTATAACATTGCCATCTTGAATTATTTCAACCTTTTCGAGTTTATCAAAACCTGCTACAAACCCGTCTATGTTTATAAATCCATTATGTTTTGGAGCAATGTCCCCTGCTATAGCATTATTTACAATTAATAATGTTTCTATAGGATCCCCACTTGCGGCGGAAGTATGTCTTGCTTTAAGAGCATTCCAAATACTTTCTCTATCAATATTAGGAAGAAAAATTATTGTTCTTCCAGAGCCGTAGCTTCCTGGAGCCGCATTATGATGGTCTGTTGATCCAACTACACCGAAGTGGTGTTTTAAACTTAATCCTCCTTGATATGTATTTTTACCGCTTCTTGGCCCCATAGTATGTAAATACAAAGGATGAGCTTCATAGCTTTCTGCACATCCATGCATTGATACTATCTCTACTACTGGAGATACTTTTTCATTAAAGTATTTCCAACTAATACCTCTGTATCCTTCTTTATATCCAATATGATGAGGCGTTGAAAGGAATCTATCTGTTTGTTTCTCATCTCCATTTAGAAGATTTGTTAATCGATTATCCTCTTCCCCTTCTTCAACTGGATTTGGAAGGTCTTCATCTGTATTTTTACATAAAATAGTATAGTCTCCATACTTAAAACTATGATACTCATAGGAGAAGAATGGAATAAATCCATCACTTTCACACTCTTTCATCAACCTCTTGTACTCAGGCCAATTACGTCTAAGCTTTGCAAAGCCTTCCTTATGATATTTTACAACATCTGGTGGAATCATCATTTTGCTATCATTTTCCATATCAGGCCAAGCAAAATGTCCAGTTACAGAGAAGAAATCTAATTGTGTTTTTGCAAAAGCAATTGCATTCTCGAGTTTTCCGTAACCATAACTAATTCCACAATGGTTATGAATATCTCCAACATATGAATTTAATGAGGAAAACTCTTCATAGATTCCAAGTTCTTTAAGCTCTTTCTCAAAGTTTTTTGCAATTCTATTCATAAATTCCTCCATTAAATATATTGAGTTTTATCATTAGAAGGAGTAAATGAAATAAACTCTTTACCATCAACAAATAAAATGTTTTTATCTTCAATAAAAGTAGGGTTAAGTTTTATTGCATTTTCCTTGAATAATTTTTCATCTATCTCTCTGCCACCTGCTAAGACAAAGTATGCAGATTTTTGTGAATAAGCTCTTAGCTCACAATTTGCTAAATGGTCAGAATATGGAGATAGCTTAGTATTACACCAAATAGCAATCTTACCTTCTCCTAAAGTTAAGAATATCCAATTCTCATACTTTTCAACCTTCTCAAATTTACATTCAGGAAGATATAAATGTGTGAAATCAATAGGATAGTCATCATTTAGTACAAATATACTTGCAAGCATATTTCCATCTTGTCTTACAGCAGGCATTATACCATTTCCATACCAATATCCAGGTCTCATTGAAGATGAGTCTGAAGATGCTCCTGGACAGTTTGCAAAGACAAGGGCCTCTCCTGAAAGTGCTACAGACCACATATGTTGCTGATAACCAAAAGTACCAGGTTCAAAATAGGTAGTACCGTGGAAACGTTCATTAAAGCTCTTAGTATATAAATGAGTATTCAGATATTTCTCTGGATTCTTATCAAGAGTAACATTGTGCCAACGAACAAAATTATCATTCCTTGGTGATTGTACTGAGGTAAGGATATAATCATCTTTTTTATATAGCTTGATTAGTGCATCACCTGTAGAATACTCCTTATCTTGAGAATTATTCATTAACTCGATTAAATCTGAAGGGAGCTGGTATGATGAGGTTGCATAATAGCTAAGCCAGCCTTCTCCAAATGAAGTAGGATTTTCTGGATTAGCAAGGTTCATGAGAGCTTGGGCTCCTTGTTTAAATGGATTAATAACACCTCTATAAACCCTTCCCATTGGAGCAATAATACATCCTTTAAATGTATGGAGTGCTAATTCTCTAAGCATTAAATCTGTAATATTCTTAGCTCTTTTTGAGATTTCTTCATCTGCATAATCGATAATATTTAGTAGGCAGGCAAAGGTGACATTCATGTATACAGTGCTTAAAAATTCCTCGAAGCCATACTCTTCAAGATCATCCATCCATTCTTTTGTAAGCCTACGGCCAAATTCTGATAATTCCTTTCCTGTCATCTTAGCTCTTGGAAAATAATCATCAGGATACATTTGTCCTACAAGCATTGCACATGAGTAGAATAGCAGTGAGTGGTTTTCACTCCAAAAGCACATTGCATCACTACCTTCCATAGTCATCCAATATCTATAGTTTAAAAGTACCTCTTTTATTCTAGCTGAAAGAGTAGGGGCGATCTCATAGTTTTTTAGATATCGTATTACTCCTGAAATAAGAAAATCTGAGCAGTCAAAACGTCTTTCAATTTGATTTAGAGTTTCATAGAAATACTCTTCATCTCTTTTCCCTTCAATTCCTAGAGCCTTACGTGCTAAGATATTTTGGATATAAAATCCGAATTTATCGCCACGTGATAAGCCATCTGCTGCTGCAATCACTCCAAGCATGCGTTTGTAGTTTCCATCTTTATCCTTTATTGACGAATAAATTGGAATAACCTCACTTGCTATTTCAAATCTTCTTGATAGATTTTTAATTTTTAAGAGGATATACGGATTCCCTTTTGGAATATCTACCTCTGTGCAAGGATGAAGCTTTTCCCAGCTATATCTGTATTTTACTTTTCCATAGTCAGGAGAAGCCATGTCAAATCCAAGTTGAATATCATCTCTTTTTGAAGGAAGCATTAATTTATGGTCTTCAAGGACAACATTATCTAGGAAGGTTGCTATTATTTCATCCTCTTTGTTTCCAAATACATGAAATTCAATGTCTTTATCTTCCTCGTATGATATTCCAAACAGATTACGAGTATCTCTAACACCTAAATTTTGGAATAGAATTAATAATTCGTTGTCACCTTTTTTTGCATTTACTACAAAACAATGTTTCTTTATAGGTTTGTATACTGGAATGTCATCATTAGCTACCTTTTCTCCATTAAAAAATACAGTAACAGCCCCATAAGTCCAAATTGTAAGATTAATTTTTTTCTCTTTTTTTGAATGTAAATTTGTTACAGCATTAAATGAGACATAAGATAGTTCAGAGTAGAATGTAGATTTATCTACATAGTAATTACCGTGTGAATAGTAAAAATCCCATTCTTCATGGTTTAGATTAGTAGGATAGCTAAGGTTTCGAATAGCAACCTTTTCTCTAACCCGTTTTTCAAATCTCAACTGATCAACATCTGTAAACTGAGGATCATATTGTTTTTCTATAACATTTGAAATTCTAAATTTATCAACATATTTCATATTTTTAACCTTTAACAGCACCAGCTGTTGTGCCCTGCATAAAGTACTTACTAAATAATAAATAAATTAAAATCATAGGAATAATTGCGAGTGTTGCACCAGCAAACATAATATTCCACGCAGCTGCTCCATCACCATTATTTTTGAGCATATTTACGCCTACTGTAAGAGGTCTCATACTGTCATTTGACATTGTAAAGACTAAAGGAAGTATATATTCGTTCCATCCTGCTCTAAATGATAATAGTGCAACGGTAGATGTAATAGGCTTTAGAAGAGGGAAAATAATTTTATAAAAGGTTTGGAAGAATGTGCATCCATCTATTCTTGCTGCCTCGTCAAGCTCCTTTGGAATTGAATTGACAAATCCTCTACATAAGAAGATATAGGTCGCTTGACCTGTGCCTGTAATTATAAAAATTACACTCCACAAGGATTTATTTAGGTGTAGCTTTACTGAAAGTTCGAATAAAGGTCTTAGTGTTACAGAGCCAACATTTACAAACATAAAAGCTAAGAATATTCCATAAATAAACTCTTTTCCTTTAAATTTTTTTCTTGAAAATACATAGCCTGCCATTGTAGCTGTAATTACAGTAAGAAGCATAACTCCAATGCCAAGGAATATTGAGTTTTTAGTATAAACAGAGAAGTTAGCTGTCTGCCAAGCTTGAATATAGTTTTCAATTACCCACTTTGAAGGAAATAGCTTTGCACCACCAAGTAATAGTTCTTGGTTTTCCTTAAATGAACCTAATATGATATAAATAATAGGATACAGCATTAAGAGAGAAAAAAGGACTGTAATAAAAGAGATAATTCCTCTTCCTATCTTTTGATTTGTAGATAAAATTGCTCTTGATTTTTCCATTTTTTCCTCACATTACATCATCAAGTTTTTTAGCAAACTTATTATAGATTACAGTTACAGCACCAATAATTACGGCAGCAATAATACTTAATACAGTTGCATATCCAATTTGGATATTGAAACTAGATGTTGAACCAAAGATAAGCTGGTAAATGTATAAGAACATTACCTGAGAACGGTTGTTAGGTCCTCCTCCTGTTAATACCATTATCGATTGGTAATCCTTAAAGGCTGTAGTGATAGCTAATAAGAGAATAACTTTTAAAATAGGTGAGAGCATAGGAAGAGTAATCTTAAAGAAGGTTTGTCGTGCATTTGCTCCATCAATCATACAGCTTTCATATACCTCTGAGGAAACGCTTGAAAGTCCTGATAGAAAGTAAATCATATAGTTACCAACACCACCCCAAACAGCAACGATAATAACAGATGTCATTACCCATTTAGCATCTCCAAGCCAATCAATTGGTGCTGATATCAAATGCATAGATTGTAATACAGTGTTTAAAGGTCCCTTAAATACTGCAAATATAAAGGTAAAGATAAGAGCATAAATTGATGCACTTATTACTGTAGGTAGAAAGAATATCATTTTAAAGCCTTTGCTACCTGGAATATTTTTGTGAATTATTACAGCTAAAAGAAGAGAGAGAGGTATTACAATAATTAACTTACAAATAGCATATTCAAATGTGTGTAATACACTTTGCCAAAATACTACATCGGTAAAAGCTCTTTTTATATTATCTAAGCCGGTGAAGTATGCAACAAATCCATTGTAATCATATAGAACATATCTAAACAACCAGAAGAATGGATATATTGAAGTTATAAGTAGCAGTATTAAGCTTGGAGAAAGCATTAATCCTGCGCTAATACCTTCCTTTCTTCTGAGCCTTTTTGCTTCTTGTGTCATCATTTAAGTTATCTCCTGAAAAAATAACCCGGATGAGTATTCCCACCCGGGTGAAGGTTTAAAGTTAAATTACTTTGATAAGTATGAAATTTCACCAGCGTTAGGATTAAGTGGATCGTAATTAGCAATTACAACTCTTTTTACTTTGCCAAGTTTAATATCCTTCTCAAGTGCTTCATTATATCTCTTGTTAAGATCTGCAATACACTTATCAACATCTGTGCCACTAACAATACAGTTCCAAATTGCTTTAGCATAGCTATCTCCAGCAACAGAAACTGCAGGTACAGAAGGATATAAGCCTTCATAGCTTACTGGCGCGAAATCTGCTAAGCGACCAATTTTTGACATATCAACAACACTCTGCATGTATATTGAGAGAGGAAGTGCATAACCTTTTTCTACATAACCCTTTACAACACTTTCACTATTTAGATATTTTACTACTTCCCAAGCTGCATCCTTATTTTTAGATGATGAGAACATGAAAAGACCTTTCTGTGGACGAGAATCTACTGTTCCCTTTGTTGTTCCATCTAGTGAAGGAAGTTCTGTTACAGCCCATTCAAAATCTTTAATAGGGAATTGGTCAGTAAATACACCTGCTTCTTGTGATGCATTACCCCAAGTTGCAAATGTACCATTAGCGAACTGAGCTCTCATTGCATCAACGCCTTGGGTATTTGAACCAGGGAACATTGCGCCCTCTTTGAAGAATCTTTGAGCTAAGAGCATTGCTTCTTTGTAGCCATCAAAATTGAATACACCGTTTTTATAGTCATAGTGGTAAATACCACTCTTGTTGATAATACCCTCTAACCATCTTTCAAATTGAGCAGATGCACATGTTGAAATACCATAATATTCTCCATTGCCATCTTTTGAAATCTGAATAGTCATATCTACAAGCTCTTCAAGAGTCTTTGGGAACTCTGTATAACCTGATTTCTTAAGTAAATCAACGTTATAAATCATTCTAGTACCACTTCTCATTACATTGTAAATACCATAAGGTTTACCATCGATAGCATTGATACCTTCTACAATGTGCTTACTTGCATCTGTTACCTTTTCAAATTCAGGATCCTTTAAAAGGGATTCAGGATATGCTTCAAGCATGCCAGACTTAACAAAAGTTTGTAAATCAAAACCTGTTCCTCTTGCATTCATATAGAATAAATCTGGTGCATTTCCTGATGTGTAAGACATTACGAGCATGTTAGGATAGTCTTCAACAATAGTTGTGAGCTTTATTTCTATTTTATCGTTACTATTATTAAAGTCCTCTACAACTTTAGACATATATTCAGCGTCATGTCTGTCATTTGTCCAAATTTCAACTACTGTCTTTTCTGTTTTTGTAGTAGCTGCAGCTTCTTGTGAGCCTGATGCAAAAACTAAAGAAAGTGTACAAGCAATAAGCATTGCAATCAATACAATCTTTTTCATTTATATCTCCTTTTTTTTTGTTGTTGATAAAATTCTGAGTCTATTTTTTTAATCCTTGTATGACTCTTATTTTAGTAAATGTAACATTTTTTTAGGTTGCTATTTTGGTTTATGGTTATTTATAGTATTGAGTAGGTATGAGTAGTAAAACATTTTCAATTATAATAATAGATGATGAACCTTCAATTCGAAATGGGATTAAAAATATTATTGAAAAGGATCTTGAAGGTGTTTTTATTCCAGCTCTAGCTAAAAATGCGGCTGAGGGTTTTGAATTAATAAAGCAGTATAATCCTGATTTAATTATTTCAGATATTGTAATGCCAGGATTAACAGGATTAGAGCTATTAAAAAATCTTAGAGAAGAAGGGTATGATACTCCTGTAATATTAATCAGTGGTTATGATGAGTTTGCTTATGCTCAACAAGCAATTAAGTTATCTGTTAGTGCATATATATTGAAACCTATATCAAAAAATGAATTATTAGCAACAATCTTAAAAGAGATGAATAATAAGGTTGAAAATAATAAATACAGGTATGATGACGAGGCTATAAAAGCCGCATCAAATATGTTTTTAGAACGGCTTATTAGGGGTGAAGTGAAATCAGAAGAGGAAGCATCTAAGGGGATTAAAGCCTTTATTCCTAATATGAAGGAGGGGGATAAAACAGTTTGTATTATTGTTGCAAAGTCAAAGGCTGTTGATTTATCTGCTATAGATTATTTAGCTTCATTTCCTTATTTAGGATATACTATCGTAATTTTGCCTGGAAAAGAGCAATATGCTATTCACTCAATGAGAATACTACTAGAGTATGATAATACCTTACAAATAAGTGTTGGGTGCAGTGTTAATCAATTCTTTTTATTAACAAAGTCATATAATAGTGCATTACTCTCTCTTTCATATTCATTTTATAAGAATGGAAATAAACTTTTTACTCAAAGTGATATTTCTACCATTAGACCTAATATGACTACAAGCGATATAGATAGTGAGAGTGTTAAATCTATTTTACTCACAAGAAATGAAGAAGAAATTGAAAAATGGATTGATAAATTTATAAACTCTTTACTTGATGGAGGAACACCTCCTCCTAACTATATTAAAGGAATGTGTATCTTTTTATTAAATGATGTAACAAAAAGATTATATGATTCCTCCTTGCTCAATAAAAATTATTTAGAAAATTTATCTACAGCTGATATAAATATGGTTGATAGCATAGGTGAGTTAAAGGATATTCTTAATAGCAAGCTAAAATATTTAATGAATATTTCAATTCCTAATTCAATCATGGGCAATGATCCTATAATTCATCGTGCGAGACAAATGGTGCTATCAAGTTATGATAAATTAATAAAATCATCAGATATTGCAGAAAAACTTGGGATGAATGCTTCCTATTTCTCTGTATATTTTAAAAACAAGACTGGTGAGAATTTTAGAGATTTTACAAACAGAGTAAAGATAGATGAGGGGAAAAGATTATTAATTGAAAGTGATCTATCTGTTGAAGAGATTGCTCTTTCTCTAGGTTACTCTGATTATAGATCCTTTAATAGAATATTTAGAGGACAAACAGGAAAGACTCCTTCGGATTTTAGGAAAGATAAAGTATGAAAAATTACTCTGATTTAAAATTGCATCAGAAAATATCTATAGTAATGGCTACTATCTTTTTATCCCTTGCTATTATTTTAACATCTATCAGTTTAATGATGTTTACATCTTTTTATGAAAAAGAGGCAACTGATATTGCAACTCAATGGGCAAGAGTTTCTGAAAGAAATATCAGTCAGATTTGGTCTAATATTAGCGAGAGAGTATTAAAAACAGTAGTTAAGGGAGATTTTGTTACTAAAATTACAAATACAAAATTATCAGAGTTACAAAAAAGGGTTGATTTACAGGATTCAATTGAGAATATTAATTCATCCTCATCATTTATTTATTCATCCTTTTTCTTAACAAATAATAATGAAATTATTTATTCCTTTAATGATATTCCAACAGATGAATTAGGTAACTTTACTTTTGATAAATTGAAAAATATTGACGGCATTACTGTGTTAAAGGAGTGTAACTCTCCATTTAAAAGAGATGGTTTAGTTATTCCTATTTTAATACCTTATAAACAAATAGATAGTTCTCCTTATCTTGGGATTACATCTGATAGAGATGTTAATTTGATACTTGTAATCTTATTGAATTCTACTTTACTAAAAAATGAACTATATGAGAGTACTTCAAAGGAAGTCTTTTTAAATCCTAGATTATTTTTTAATGGAGAATTAATTTTAGGCCCTGAATTCGATATTGGTGATATGCTTGTTGTTAGAAATGAATGCTCAATTGAAGGCTTAGAGGTAGAAATCTCTGTAAATAGATCAGAGCTTACACCAATGAAGAGTATTTTATTTATTTGGGTTATTAGTCTTACTTTTATATTAATTTTAATAGGTGTTATTTTAATTCGTTTAACAGCATTACGTTTAACAGCACCATTCTCCCGTATTACCCGTATGATGAGGGAGATGAAGGATAGTTCGTATCATTTTGATGTAAAGCCTGAAAACAGTGATGAATCAGGATTATTAATTGCTGGATTGAATGATATGTACAAGGAACTATCAGATACAATGCAAAGAATAAAGGAGGAGGAAGAACAAAAATATAAGTATCTTTCTCAAATGCTTACAGAGCAAATTAATCCTCATTTTACATACAACACTTTAGAAATGATAAATATGGAAATTGCTAGTGGAAATTATTTAAGTGCTTCTGATATGGTTTCTGCTTTTTCTCTCTTTTTACGACATTCACTAAATCATGGAGAATATTTGATTACTGTTTCTAATGAGCTACTTCAAGTTGAAAATTATATGAAGATAATGAACTATCGGTTAAATGGAGTAATTGAATTCAGAGTTAACGTTTTAGATGATTGTAGTGATATTTTAATTCCTAAATCAATATTGCAGCCTTTAGTTGAAAACTCGATAAAACATGGTTTTGATAACTTAAATTCGTCCATGCTTTTTAATCCTTTTATCGAGGTAAGTATAAAAAAAGAAGAAGATGTTCTAATTATCAGTGTTGTTGATAATGGTATTGGAATTGATATTGAAAAAGCAAATGCTTCTATTTCTGGAGATGATAATAAGCAGGTAGGACTTGCTAATATTTCAAAGCGATTAAAGATGTTTGATAAAGATTGTATTATCTCTTTTTACTCAATTCCTTACTTTTCAAATGAAGTAAAAATTGAAATACATTTAAATAACTAATTACTGCATTCCCTGCTTTAATAATTATACAATTAACGTCTTCACAGTTTCTAAAACTTCTAAATCTGCAGGAAGCCAATTAACTGTTTTTAGCTCATCCTTTTTAAGCCATTTAGCATTTTCATGCTCCTTTAATATTAAGCTTCCACTTATTATCCTAGCTTGATAGCATAGCATAGAAAGATGGAAATTAGGGTAATCATACTCAACAGCTTTAATTAAAGATCTAACCTCTATTTTTGTATCAAGCTCCTCTAATATTTCACGCTTTAAAGCTTCTTCTGGGCTTTCACCTGCTTCAATCTTACCACCTGGAAACTCCCACCAATCCTTATACTCTCCATATCCTCTTTGAGTTGCAAATACTTTTTTATTATCGATGATTACTGCGGCTACAACTTTTATACTTTTCATTTTAAGTGGAATATACCACAGTAAGCGGTTTTTTTCCTTAAAAACTAAAAATAGACTTGAAATTAGAGTTGAATTTAATGACCATTTTAATATGGATGATTTAATTTTTAAGAGAAATACTATTATTTCTAGATCGATAAATGCAGAAAATAGAAATGGAGAGAAGGGTAGAGGAGGAATGGCATCCTCTGTCTTAGGACCTTCTAGAAAGGGTTCTCCTTGCTTACTAAATATCTTACCTAATTCGATAACAGAGTTATGTAATATTACAGGACTAGGTATGATAAGACATATTTGGATTACAGTTGATGATAGAACAGATGATAAAAATAGATTTCTTCTTCGAGATATTGTTTTAAGAATGTATTGGGATGATGAAGAATATCCATCTGTAGAGGTTCCTCTTGGTGATTTCTTTTTAAATGGATTTGGAGAAACCTATCCAGTTAACTCAGCTCTAGTACAGGTTGTTCCTTTAAGAGGCTATAACTGCTACTTTAAGATGCCTTTTAGAAAGAGCGCAAGAATAACTATTGAAAACCAACATGCAAATCCTATTCCAGCCTTCTTTTATCAAATTGATTATACTCTAGGTGATGCTATAGATGATGATACTCTTTACTTTCATGCTCAGTGGAGAAGAGAAAATCCAACAGTTTTAAAGAAGGATTATACACTCCTTGATAATATAAAGGGTGAAGGTGCATACCTTGGAACCTTTCTATGTATTTCAACTCTATCAAGGTACTGGTATGGAGAGGGTGAGATGAAATTCTATATAGATGGCGATGAGGAATATCCAACTATATGTGGAACTGGAGTTGAAGATTATTTTGGAGGCTCCTGGAGCTTTGCTCGCCATGAAAACAATAAGACAATTGAGACAAATTATTCATATCCTGATTTAGGATATCCATTTTACTCTCGCCATGATACAGGACTATACAATGCTTATCATAACGATGATGTTCCACCTATGAGAGCCTTCTATCGTTGGCATTTAAATGACCCTATTTTCTTTAAAAAGGATTTAAAAGTTACAGTTCAACAGATTGGAGTATCACATAGTGGACTTTTTGAAAGGTCTGATGACTACTCATCTGTTTCTTTTTATTATCAAAGTGAGCCGCATCAAAAATTTCCTGAATTGCCTAAAAAAGAATTAAGATGGCCACGCTAGGAGGTTTTTATGGTAATTAGCTATGAAGATTTATTTAATTTAATGAAGGAAAAGCTAGTAAAGCACTCTTGTCCTGAGGATTTAGCTACACGTGCTGCAAGAAATATGGCTTCATCCTCTCGCGATGGAGTTCTCTCACATGGAGTTTATCGATTTGAAAGACTTATTACTATGATAGATAGTGGATTTGTTAAGCCTGCAAATCGCCCAAGCTTAGAAAGAAGTCTAGGAGCCTTAGAGGTTTGGAATGGTAACCTTGGAATGGGTAATACTAATGCTGAGGATATGATGACTAGGGCTATTGAGCTTGCTAATAGCTATGGAATTGGCTGTATCGCTTTATCTCATACAAACCATTGGATGAGAGGCGGTGCATTTGGTGCTCAAGCTGCAGAAAAGGGTTATGCAGCAATTTGCTGGACAAATACAATTGCAAATATGGCTCCTTGGGGTGCTGCTAATAAAGCTATCGGAAATAACCCATTAGTAATGGCTGTCCCATATAAAGATAGCTATGTGCTTTTTGATGGAGCTATGTCTCAATTTTCTTATGGAGCTCTAGAGAAGGCTATAATAGCAGGAAAAAAGCTTCCAGTTCCTGGTGGCTATGATAAGGATGGCAATCTGACAGATGATCCAAAGGCAATTAGCGAAAGTGGAAGAGTACTACCTATGGGGTTCTGGAAGGGCTCAAGTATATCAATATTAATGGATATGATGGTTAACTCAATAGCAGGTGGTTTTACAGTCCCTGATATAGCTAAGCAGGGTAATACTCCTCTAGCAGAGCGTGATTTATCTCAAATATTTATAGCTATTAAGGTAGAGAAGGGTATTGGTGATAATGCTGTTTCAAATATAGTGGAGGCTATAAAGGGTTGTACTCCATTAGATGGTGCTAGTAGTGTTAGGTATCCAAGTGAGAATTTAATGAAAATTAGAGAAAAAAGCTTAAAGGATGGAATCGAAATCACAGATGATTCCTATAATAGAATAGTTAATTTATAGCTAATTTTTTAAGATAAGTAAGCGTTTTGCTTGCTTATCTTAAAATTATCATAAGATATATCATATGTAGTCACGTATATATAATGCTAATAGGATAATATTTTTATAAATTGATATAATATAAAATCTTATTTCTAAAACTAGACATTTGTATATATTTTAATGTGTTTTGTTTTATGAATAAATGGTGAAAAAAAATACATTTTTTTGTATAACACATTGACTTAAGAGTAGAAAAAGTTGTAAATACTTGTTATCAAGCTTAGAGATTAAAGGAGGTCAAAGATGACAGTTTTTAAAACAATAGATATTAAAAAGCCACTTCCTTTGATCGCTCTTATTTCTCTTATTATTGTAGTGCTACTTAGAAACTAAACCACCGGCTTAGTTCTTTTTTGTTGTAGCCCGTGGTTAAAAAGAATCACGGGTTATTTTTTTTATTAGGAGGTCTTGATGGAAAACATGAAGAGACGAACGACTCTTGCAATACTTGTTAATAACAAAGCAGGTGTTCTCATGCGTGTTGTCGGTCTGTTTTCTCGCCGCGGCTATAATATTGACTCACTTTCTGTAAGCGAGACAGAAAATCCACTCATTAGCCGTATTACTATTGTCGTTACTTGTGACGCAATTATTATTGAGCAAATAAAGAGACAGGTAGAAAAGCTATTTGATGTAATTAGAGTATATGAAATGACTCAGGGTGGATCCTTACAGAGAGAACTTGTCTTAATTAAGGTAAAGGCAGATGAGGAAACTCGTTCTCACATCGTTGAAATCGGGGACATCTTCAAAGCTAAGATTATTGATGTCACTCCTTATACTGTAACAATGCAATTAACTGGAACAAGTGAGAAATTAGATTCATTCTTCTCACTTATCAAGTCTTATGGAATTGTAGAGCTTGTTAGAACTGGTACTACTGCTCTTGAACGTGGTTCTAGAGCTTTAAGCGATATTGAATTTGAAAATTAAACTCATGGAGGATGATATGAGCAAAATGTATTATGAACAGGACGGAAATCTGGACTTACTCAAGGGTAAGACAGTTGCTATCATCGGTTACGGCAGCCAGGGACATGCACATGCCCTTAACTTGCACGAGAGCGGTGTTGATGTTGTTGTAGGTCTTTATCAGGGATCTAAGAGCTGGGCTAAGGCTGAGGAAGCAGGACTAAAAGTAATGACTGCAGCAGAGGCTGCTAAGGCTGCTGATATCATCATGATCTTAGTAAATGATGAGAAACAGGCAAAGCTCTATAAGGAAGCTATTGAACCAGGTCTAACAAAGGGTAAGTATCTTGCTTTCGCTCATGGCTTTAATATTCATTTCGGCCAGATTAAGCCACCAGCAGATGTTAACGTAATTATGATCGCACCAAAGGGACCAGGTCATACAGTAAGAAGCCAGTTCCAGGAAGGTAAGGGTGTTCCATCTCTTATTGCAGTTCATCAGGACCCATCTGGTGATTCAGAGCAGATCGCTCTTGCATATGCTTGTGGTATTGGTGCTGGTAGAGCAGGTGTATTTGTTACATCCTTCAAGGAAGAGACTGAGACAGACCTCTTTGGTGAGCAGGCTGTTCTTTGTGGTGGTGTTACAGCTCTTATTAAGGCTGGATTTGATACTCTTGTTGAAGCTGGTTATCAGCCAGAGATGGCATACTTTGAGTGCTGTCACGAAATGAAGCTTATCGTTGACCTCATCAACCAGGGGGGTCTTGCATATATGAGATATTCAATCTCTGATACAGCTGAATATGGCGACTATATTACAGGACCAAAAATCATCACAGATGATACTAAGAAGGCAATGAAGGAAGTTCTTAAGGATATCCAGGAAGGAACCTTTGCTCGTAACTGGTTATTAGAGAATATGGTAGGTAGACCATACTTTAATGCTCGTAAGAGAATTGAAGCAGAGAGCCTCTTAGAGACAACAGGTGCTCGCCTCAGAAGCCTCATGAGCTGGCTTAAGAAATAATCTTAATTAGGAGTTATAGAGATGGCAGATAGAGTCTATTTTTTTGATACAACGCTAAGAGATGGTGAGCAGGCTCCAGGTTACTCCATGAACTTGGAAGAGAAAATTAAAATTGCAAAGCAGCTCGAAGCACTAGGAGTAGATATCATTGAGGCTGGCTTTGCCATCTCATCTCCTGGTGATAAAGAGAGTGTTACTGCAATTGCTGGTGCAATAAAAAACTGTACAGTTGCATCCTTAGCTCGTGCCTTAAAGAAGGATATTGATGCAGCCTATGATGCTGTTAAGCATGCAGTAAGCCCTAGAATTCACCTCTTTTTAGCAACAAGTGATCTTCACCTACAATATAAGCTGAAAATGAGTAGGGAGGAGGCTCTTGAAAGAATTAAAGAGAATGTACGTTATGCTTCTTCTCTTTGTTCTAATGTTGAGTTTAGCTTGGAGGATGCTACAAGAACAGATCTTGATTATATGTGTCGTGTAGTTGAACTCGCAATTAAGGAGGGTGCAACAACAGTTAACCTTCCTGATACAGTTGGTTATTCTACTCCTGATGAGATCGCACTTATGGTCTCATATGTAAGAAATCACGTTCCAAATGTTGATAAAGCTATTCTTTCTATGCACTGTCATAATGACCTTGGCCTTGCAGTATCAAACTCAATGGCTGGTGTTGTAGCTGGTGCAAGACAGATTGAGTGTACTCTTTGTGGTATTGGTGAAAGAGCTGGTAACGCAGCTATGGAGGAGCTTGCAATGCTTATGCATACTCGTCCTGATTTATATCCATACCAGAATAATATTGTTACTACAGAGATTACTCGTTCTGCTAGATTATTATCCTCTACTACTGGTGTAAAGATTAATCCATCTAAGGCTATTGTTGGTCAAAATGCATTTGCACATGAGTCTGGTATCCACCAGCATGGTGTTATGGCAAATAGTAAGACCTATGAGATTATGACTCCAGAGAGTGTTGGCTTAACCCAAACCAATTTAGTACTTGGAAAGCACTCAGGTCAGCATGCCTTTACTAAGAAGCTTGTAGAGCTTGGTTATGATTTACCAAAAGAGGATGTTGATCGCCTATTTGCAGAGTTCAAGAAGCTGACAGATAGAAAGAAAACTATCTCTGATAGAGATATTATCGCTTTAGTAGAATCTACAGAGGATGTTAAGAGTCAGCTTTGGACACTTGATAATTTCGTTGTTAATAGTGGTAATCATATGACTGCAACAGCATGTATTACTCTCAAAAAGGGTGAAAAGCTCTATCAAGAGGTTGCTGCTGGTACAGGTCCTGTATATGCCGCATTAAGAACGGTAGAAAAGATTATTAAACACCCATTCAGCCTTGAGGATTATCAATTACAGGCTGTAACGGAACATAGGGACGCTCTCGGGGAAGTATTAGTCAAAATTAGCGATAACAATGGTGTGTTCCGTGGTAGAGGTGTTTCAACCGATGTTATTGAAGCAAGTATTTTAGCTTGTCTCAATGCTGTTAATAAGATGCTCGATGAGAATTCGAGTGGTATGAGAACTGGTGAAAGTGCCATGAAGATGAGCTTTGAAAATGATATGCTCATGGGTCACACCGATAAAACTGAGGAGAAGTGAGTTATGGGAATGACTATAACTGAGAAAATCTTAGCCAAAGCAGCCGGATTAGATAGTGTACATTCAGGTCAATTAATTATGGCTGATTTATCAATGGTTCTTGGAAATGATATTACTAGCCCAGTTGCTATTAAGGAATTTCCAAAATTTGGAAAGAAGACTGTCTTTGATAATACTAAGGTTGCAATGATCCCTGATCACTTTGCTCCTAATAAAGACATTAAAGCGGCAGAGCAATGCAAATGTGTAAGATGCTTTGCTAATGAACAAAATATTAAAAACTACTTTGAAGTAGGTGAGGCTGGAATCGAGCACGCTCTTCTTCCTGAGAAGGGATTAGTTACAGCAGGAGATGTTGTAATTGGTGCTGATAGCCACACCTGTACCTATGGTGCCCTTGGTGCCTTCTCTACTGGAGTTGGTTCTACAGATATGGCTTGTGGAATGGCAACAGGAAAGGCATGGTTCAAGGTTCCATCATCAATTAAGTTTGTTTTAAAGGGTAAGTTTAATAGATATGTAACTGGTAAGGATCTTATCTTACATATAATTGGACAAATTGGAGTTGATGGTGCTCTTTATAAAAGCATGGAATTTACAGGAGAGGGAGTTGCTTCCCTTTCAATGGATGATAGATTTACAGTTTGTAATATGGCTATCGAGGCTGGTGCAAAGAATGGTATCTTCCCAGTTGATGAAAAGACCTTAGCTTATTTAAAGGAAGCTGGTGCTAAGACTCCTGTAATCTTTAATAGTGATAGTGATGCTAGCTATGACGAAGTAATTGAAATTGATTTGTCTAAGCTTGAAAGCACAGTATCCTTCCCACACCTCCCATCTAATACAAAAACCTTTAGTAATATGCCTAAAGTAAAGATTGACCAGGTTGTTATTGGTTCTTGTACTAATGGTAGAATTTCAGATTTAAGAGCTGCTGCTGAAATCTTGAAGGGAAGACATATTGATAAGTCTGTTCGTGCTATCATTATTCCTGCAACTCAAAAGATATATCGTGAAGCAATGCATGAAGGTCTTTTTGATATTTTCCTTGATGCTGGCTGTGTAATTTCTACTCCTACCTGTGGACCATGTCTTGGTGGCTATATGGGTATCTTAGCTGCCGGAGAAAGAGCTATTTCAACTACAAATAGAAACTTTGTTGGAAGAATGGGTCATGTAGAGAGTGAGGTTTACCTTGCTTCTCCACATGTAGCTGCAGCAAGTGCTGTAACTGGTTATATTACAGATCCAAATGCACTATAAGGAGGAGTGATTATGAAGACTAAAGGAAAGGTATTCAGATATAAGGATAATGTTGATACAGATGTAATCATTCCTGCACGCTATTTAAATACTAGCAATGCTGAGGAGCTTGCTTCTCACTGCATGGAGGATATTGATAAGGATTTCGTTAAGAAGGTTAAAAAGGGTGATATCATCGTAGCTGATAAAAACTTTGGATGTGGCTCTAGCCGTGAGCACGCTCCATTAGCTATTAAAACAAGTGGTATTGGATGTGTAATTGCTCGTTCCTTTGCTCGTATCTTCTATAGAAATTCAATTAATATTGGTCTTGCTATCCTAGAGTGTGAAGAGGCTTGCGACAATATTGAAGCAGGTGATGAGGTAGAGGTTGATTTCGATAGTGGAGTAATTAAGAACCTTACTAAAAATGAGGAGTATCAGGCTGAACCATTCCCTCCATTTATGCAGAGCTTGATATCTGCAGGCGGGCTAGCTCCATATATGGCAAAGGAGAATAATTAATGAATTTAAAAATTGCTGTAGTTCCAGGTGATGGAATTGGACCAGATATTGTTGCACAGGCAATTAGAGTTTTAGATAAGGTTTGTCAGCTAAATAACCATAGTGTAAGCTACGAGACTGTTCTTGCAGGTGGAGCTGCTATTGATAAGGTGGGAGTATCTCTTCCTCCTGAGACTCTAGAGGTATGTAAAAAGAGCGATGCAGTTCTTCTTGGTGCTGTAGGAGGTCCTAAATGGGATAAGGTTGAGTCCTCTAATAGACCTGAAAAGGCTCTTTTAGGACTTAGAAGTGGCTTAGGACTCTTTTGTAATCTTAGACCAGCTATTTTATATAAGCAGCTAAAAAGTGCTTGTCCTCTTCGTTCAGATATCATTGGTGATGGCTTAGATATCATGGTTGTTAGAGAGCTAACTGGTGGTATTTACTTTGGTAAAAAGGGTAAAAGCGAAGATGGAAATGAAGCTTATGATATCATGAGCTACACAAGGCCTGAGATCGAAAGAATTGCAAGAAAGGCCTTTGAAATTGCTCAAAAGAGAAATGGAAAGGTAACTAGTGTCGATAAAGCAAATGTTCTTGAGACAAGTAGACTTTGGAGAGCAACTACTGAAGAGGTTAAGAAGGATTATCCAGATTGTAGCTTAGACCATCTTTATGTTGATAACGCTTCAATGCAGCTAGTTAGAAACCCACATCAATTTGATGTTATTTTAACTGAGAATATGTTTGGTGATATTTTATCTGATGAAGCAAGTATGATTACTGGTTCTATTGGTATGCTTCCATCTGCATCCTTGAGAGAGGATAGCTTTGGTATGTATGAACCAATACATGGCTCTGCACCAGATATTGCGGGCTTAGATATTGCTAATCCAATTGCAACTATTTTGTCTATAGCTATGATGCTCAGATATACCTTCAGCTTAGCTAAGGAAGCAGATAGTGTTGAAGCTGCTGTTTATCAAGCACTTGAGGATGGCTACAGAACTCCAGATATCTATACAGATGGAATGATTAAGGTCGGTACTGTTGGAATGGGTGACGCTATAGTGGAGAGAATTAAATGAAAAGAAGTGATGTAATGACACAGGGGCCAGAAAGAGCTCCTCATAGAAGCCTTATGAAGGCTCTCGGATGGACAGATAAAGAAATTAATATGCCAATGATTGGTATCGTCTCTGGTTATAATGAGATAATCCCAGGACATGTACAGCTTAATCGTATTGTTGATGCTGTAAAGGCTGGAGTTAGAGAAGCTGGTGGTAATCCTGTAACCTTCCCTGTTATTGGTGTTTGTGATGGTATTGCAATGGGACACACCGGTATGAAGTACTCTCTTGCTTCCCGTGAGCTAATTGCTGATTCAATTGAGGTTATGGCTACAGCTCATCCTTTTGATGCCTTAGTACTTGTTCCAAACTGCGATAAAATTGTACCTGGTATGCTTATGGCTGCCCTAAGATTAAATCTTCCTACTATCGTTGTATCTGGTGGTGCAATGCTAGCTGGTCACCTTCCAGGAGGGGACAAGAGAGGAATGAGTCTTTCTAGCATGTTTGAAGCAGTAGGTAAGCATGCAGCTGGAAAGATGAATGATGAGGAGCTTCTTCAGTGGGAAAATAGTGTATGTCCTTCATGTGGCTCATGCTCAGGTATGTACACTGCAAATAGTATGAACTGTCTTTGTGAGGCTATTGGTGCTGCGCTTCCTGGAAATGGAACTATACCTTGTGTATATTCAGCAAGAGAGAGACTTGCCAAGGAAAGTGGCTATAAGATTATGGAGCTTCTAGAGAAGAATATTAGAATTCGCGATATCATGACTCCAGATGCATTTGAAAATGCTTTAAAGGTTGATATGGCTCTTGGCTGCTCAACAAATACTATGCTTCACCTGCCAGCATTAGCTCATGAAGCGGGCTTTAAGATTGATATTTTCAAAGCTAATGAGATCTCTGCACAGGTTCCAAATCTTTGTCACCTAGCTCCAGCTGGTAAGGACCATATTGAGGATTTAAATCTTGCTGGTGGTGTTATGGCTGTAATGAAGGAGCTTGATAAGAAGAATCTTCTTAAGAGAGATTTGATGACTGTAACCTGTCATCCAATTTCAGATAGCTTTGATAAGGCTCATAACTGGGATAATGAGGTTATTAGACCTATTGATAACCCATATTCTGCAACTGGTGGTATTGCAGTCCTTCGTGGAAACCTTGCTCCAGATGGTGCTGTTGTTAAGAGATCAGCAGTAGCTCCAGAGATGCTAGAGCATACAGGTAAGGCAAAGGTATATAACAGTGAAGAGGAAGCTATTGCAGCAATCTTCTCCGGTAAGATTGTCTCAGGAGATGTAGTTGTTATTAGATATGAAGGACCAAAGGGTGGTCCAGGTATGAGAGAGATGCTCTCCCCAACCTCAGCTATTGCAGGTATGGGACTTGATAAGGAAGTAGCATTGATTACAGATGGTAGATTCTCAGGTGCTACTCGTGGTGCTTCAATTGGACATGTATCTCCAGAGGCTGCTCTAGGTGGTACTATTGCCTTAGTTGAAAGTGGTGATGAAATACACATCGATATTAACAATGGAGTTCTTGAGCTCTTAGTAAGTGATGAAGTATTAGAGGAAAGAAGAAAGAATTTAAAGCCACATCAGCCTAAGATTAATAGTGGATACTTAGCACGCTATGCTCAGAGAGTTACATCTGCCAATATGGGTGCTATCTTTAAGGAGAATTAAATTGCAAATAACAGGTGCACAATTAATAATAGAATGTCTTATTGAACAGGGAGTTGACCGTGTATTTGGTTATCCAGGTGGTCAGGTAATCCCTCTCTATGATGCATTGTATATGAATAGGGATAGAATTAAACATATCCTTACAGCCCATGAGCAGGGTGCTAGCCACGCTGCTGATGGATATGCTAGATCCTCTGGAAAGGTTGGTGTATGTATTGCAACCTCTGGTCCTGGTGCTACTAATCTTGTTACAGGATTAGCTACAGCATATATGGACTCATCTCCAGTAGTTGCTATTACAGGTAATGTTCCTGTAACTCTTCTTGGTCGCGATAGCTTCCAGGAGGTTGATATTACAGGTGTTACTATGCCTATTACTAAGCATAACTACATAGTAAAGGATAAAAATGAGCTTGCAGCAACTTTGAGAGAGGCTTTCAAAATTGCTAAAGAGGGTAGACCAGGTCCTGTCTTAGTTGATATCCCAAAGAATATTCAGCAGGATTTAATTGAGTATGAAAGAGTTGAGATCGAGCCAGTAAAGAGAAGCACCTCTAGATTAAGAGATGATGATATTGAAAAGGCTATTAATTTAATTTCATTATCAGAGAGACCTATGTGCTACATTGGTGGTGGCGTTATTAGATCTGATGCTTCAGCTGAATTAGTTGAATTTATCGATAGAATTGATGCTCCAGTATGTTCTTCTCTAATGGCATTAGGAGCTGTTCCAAGCTTTAATCCACGTTTTACTGGTATGGTTGGAATGCATGGAACTAAGGTTAGTAATTTAATGGTCAACTCCTGTGACCTATTAATAGTCATTGGTGCTCGTTTCTCTGATAGAGTTATTAGTAAGGGCTCTACCTTTGCAACTCAAGCGCGTATCCTTCAGCTCGATATTGATCCAGCAGAGTTTGACAAAAACATTATCTCTGATAGTCATGTTGTTGGTGATATAAAGGAGATATTAACAATTCTTAACTCTCGCCTTGAAAAGAGAGAGCATAAGGATTGGATGGATAGAGTTCAGGATGCAAAGAGACGCTTCCCTATGAAGGTAACCTTAGAGTCTAAAAGACCTAGAGAGATTTTAAAGGCTCTTGATGATGTTCTTTCTACTGAGAAGGATGCATTTGTTGCTACCGAGGTTGGTCAGCACCAAATGTGGGCAGCTCAATACTTAAAGCACAACAAGCCAAGACATTTCCTTACTTCTGGTGGCTTAGGTACCATGGGCTTTGGTACAGGTGCTGCAATTGGTGCTCAAATTGCTAATCCTGAAGCAAGGGTAGTAAATGTTGCAGGTGATGGTTCCTTTAGAATGAACTGCAATGAGCTAGCCACTATTGCAAGATATAAGCTCCCAGTAGTTATCCTAGTCTTTAATAACCATTGCTTAGGTATGGTTAGACAGTGGCAAAACCTATTCTTCCAAAAGCACTATAGTGAGACTACTCTTGATACTCCACTTGATTGGGTTATGCTTGCTAATGCTTATGGCGTTAAGGGTATGAGATTAAAGGCCGATGATGATGCTGAAGCAATCTTGAAATCTGCATTCGAACTTAATGAGGGTGTAGTTGTTGATTGTGAGATTCCTATCGATGATAAGGTTCTTCCAATGGTTGCTCCAGGGGCATCAATTAATGATATGATGGGCTTTATCGATAACGAAGGGAACTGAGCAATTAGTTTTTCTTGACACAGAAGAATAATCTGTTAATAATAGTATTGTTAGCAGATTATTTTCTACAATAAGAAATTGGCTCGGTATTGACGAATATTATTGATATTGGTAATATCGTAAAAGTGTCTTATCACGGAAATAAACTAGAGAGGTTAAAATAAATGGCAACTCCAAAGTATAAAACATCAAAATCTAAGGCAGCATCACGCAAGGCTGCTAACATGAAGCTCGCAGCTCCAACTCTTTCCCCTTGCCAGACATGTGGAAACCTTGTTCCATCACACCAGGTATGCCCAAAGTGTGGTTACTACAATGGTAAGCAGGTCATCGAGAAGGATGCTGAATAAGGAGAATTAAAATGACACAAGATCAAGTTCTTGCAAAAGTAAGAGATCTCGTTGCTGAGAAGCTTTCTGTCGATCCTGCAAAGGTTGTTCCTTCTGCATCTTTCAGAAAGGATCTTGGCGCTGACAGCCTTGATACATATGAGCTTGTATATGCTATTGAAGAGGAGTTAGGCGTTACCATTCCTGATGATATGGCTACTGAGTTCGAGACAGTAGGCGATGCTGTCAAATTCTTAAGCGAACAGCTCGGCTGATTGTGGAAAAGTACTACCTAAAGGCTCCTCAGCTTAATCAAAAGCGTATTGAGGAGCTTTCAGTTTTTCAAGATACAATTGGTATCCATTTTACTGAGATAAGGTTGCTCAATCTTGCCTTTACCCATACCTCATATGCAAATGAGGTAATAGGTGATGTTGATAATAATGAGCGTCTAGAATTTCTTGGTGATAGTATACTTGGTATGGTAACTGCTGAGTATCTTTTCGAAAATCTTCCAGTTCTTAAGGAAGGTGATTTTTCTCGCATTAAAGCATCTGTTGTTTCTGAGGATAGCTTAAATGAGGTTGCTTTAAAGCTTGGTGTTTCTGATTATCTACTACTTAGTAAGGGTGAGGAGATGCATCAAGGTAGAAAAAAGAAAGCAATCCTTGCCGATTGTATGGAAGCAATAATTGCTGCTATTTACCTTGATAAGGGCTTTGAATGTGCAAAGAGCTTTATTCTTTCCTTTATTGTTGGGCAGGTAGAGAAGGTTTTAGAAGGTAGAAATAATAATAAAGATTATAAGAGCATATTACAAATTTACTTTCAAAAGAAAAAAAATAAAGTACCAGAGTATTTCTTGGACCATGTTGAAGGTCCTAATCATGAACAGAAATTCTTTGTTAAGGTTTTCTTGGGACAAAAGTGCTATGGTATGGCAGAAGGAAGTAATAAGAAAATGGCAGAACAAAATGCTGCTCATTTAGCTCTTAAGCAGCTTGGACTTTGTGATTAAAGAGCAATAGCTTATAACTACTGCTCTTTTTTGTTCTTAAATATTATACCCTAATGATTTAGCGATAGATAAGAACTCTTCTTTAGGTAATTTTGAGTTCTCAATTGCACAGTCTAAGGTAATATTGCCTTTTTTAACTAAGTCTAATAAAGCTTCAGCCCTGCCTGATTTAAAGGATTTTTCAACATTCCTTGCAACATACTCACGCATAGCTTCACAAACTTCGTCTTCACCAATTTCACTTGTCTTATAATACATAGTACACTCCCTAATTACATCGTCTTTCATTGTCTTATAATCACTTGATATAAGGCTTTGCATTAAATTGTCTAATTCTTCTCTGCCTTTATTCTTTGCATTTATATAAATTATACGACTGCCATCATCAAGTGACAACTTCGATTGGTCATCATACCTCTTAAATTCATATAACTGCTTACCTTTATCAAAGATATCATCCTCCATCAAGAATATAACAATTTGGTCCTTTATTTTATTATAGTCCTTTTCTCCAGCTTCCAAAGTATATTTAACATCTATTGCCGATGATATATACCTTGCTCGCTTTCTCAAATTACCCGTGTTAGTTGCTTGTACCTCTATGTTATATAAATTACCCTCACTATCAACTGCAAGGCAGTCTAGTATGACAGAGTGACTATCTTTAAAGAGGTGAATATCATCTTGAGTATTTACACTTAAGATTTTTATATCATCTCTATTTAAAGATAATCTGACGATATGCTCTACAAGAATAATATTACCCTTAGCCATTGTTCGAAATAAGGTGTCATCAATTGGCCTTAATTCCTGCACAATTTCCCTTTCTTCTTTTGTATATTTTGTTCTTATGATCAAAATTATAATCCTTTTTGAAAATGTAGTATTTGGCGAGAAAGTATAACGAGAATTTACTTTCTCTTTTTTTATTACCTCCTACTAGTAATACAAAAAAATTTTTAATTTTTCACAAATTTGAGGTTTAAGACAATTTTGATAGAAATAATTTAGTAAGATTAATGAGCTTATCCCTATCATTTAGCGAAGGATCCTCAATAACCTCTTCGAGTAAGTATGAGAGAACATTTCCGATAGTTTTACCTTGAACATTAAATAAGCTTTTAATGTCGTTTCCATTAAGCTTTAAGTCTTTTAGAGTAAGCGCATTTTGAGTTTCTAGTTCTTTTTGAATTCTATTTTCAAATTCATTTAAGAGTGTAAAATCTGCTTTTTCATCCATTGATAGAGCATCTGCTTTTCTCAAGTCAAAGAGATATGGAATATCATTTATCCCTACACGTAATATAAATCTTCTAACAGCACTATCTGTCCAATTTGGAGTATATGAGAACATATGATTTTTTACTAAATTGGTTGTTCTCTCAATTTCTTCATTTGAGCACTTAAGCTCTGTTAGATTTTTTCTTGCAATATTTGCAGAGATTAATTCATGACCATAGAAGGTGTAGCCTTCTTGAGCGCTACCTCTACGAGCCTCTATTTTTCCAAGATCATGAAATAATATAGCTAGCTTAACTATAAATGGATAACCTAAGCTTTTAGCAGCCTCAAGCGCAGAAAGGGTATGAAAAAAAACATCTTCCTTATGATTTCCTAATTGCTCAAAGCCATATGCTTGGTCTAAGCATGGAATAATATACTTTAGCAACCCTGATTCTCTTAAGAGCTTAAAGCCATAAGAAGGGTTAGGGCTATCAATTATTTTAAATATTTCTTCTCTGATTCTTTCCTTTGAAATAATAGTTATTCTTGATGAGTCCTTTTTTATAGCATCGAAGGTAGTATCTTCAATTTTAAACCCAAGCTTTGATGCAAAACGTATTGCTCTTAGCATTCTTAATGCATCTTCATCAAAACGTTGCTTAGCACATCCTATAGCCCTTATAACTTTATTTTTTAAATCCTCAAGGCCATTGTGCAAATCTATAATAGCTCCATCCTTTGTAGAAGCAGCAAATGCATTTACAGTAAAGTCTCTTCTAGATAAATCTTCCTCAAGAGAGCGTACAAAGGATATATTATCTGGATGACGGCTATCTGAATACTTACCCTCTGTTCTAAAAGTTGTTATTTCATATGATTGCTTATTAAAGATAACTGTAACAGTTCCATGCTTGATCCCAGTTGGAATTGTTGCTTTTGGAAAAAGCTTTATTACTTCATCTGGTGTTGCATCTGTTGTGAAATCAGCATCATCATTTTCCTTTTTAAGGAGAAAATCACGAACTGCTCCTCCTACAAGATATAGTGAGAAGCCTGCTTCATTAAACTTCTTTCCGAGTGCTAACATGTCGCTATTAAAAGGGTATTTTGTCATCAAAAATAAGTGTATGAAAAAACTCATAAATATGCAAACACACGATTATAGTTTCTCTATGTCATATTGAACAAAATATGAGTATATAATAACATAATTGCAATATCTTTTAGGAGATTTCATAATGTTTAAGAGCGTAAACAATAAAGTTGATTTTGCTTCAATGGAAGAGGGTGTTCTCAGCTTTTGGAAGCAAAATGATATCTTTAAGAAGTCGGTTGAGGGTAGACCGGCTGACAATGAATATGTATTTTATGATGGACCTCCTTTTGCTACAGGTCTTCCTCACTTTGGTCACTTTGTTCCAGGTACAATAAAAGATGCAATTCCTCGCTACCAGACTATGAAGGGTAAGAGAGTAGTTAGAGGCTTTGGATGGGACTGCCATGGACTCCCAGTTGAGAGCTTAATTCAGAAAGAGCTTGGAATTTCAGGTCATAATGCTATAGTTGAATATGGTGTTGACCGCTTCAATGAAAAGTGTCGTTCATCTGTTTTGAAATATACTAAAGAGTGGGAATATGCCGTAAATAGAATGGGTCGTTGGGTTGACTTTGAAAATGGATATAGAACCATGGATAAGGACTATATGGAGTCCATTTGGTGGGTATTCAAGACCCTATATGACAAGGGACTTATCTATGAAGGCTTTAACATCCTTCCATATTCTCCTGCTTTGGCTTGTCCTCTTTCAAATATGGAGGTTAACCTTGGCGGCTATAAGGATGTAACAGATCCAGCTGTTACTATCCGCTTCGCAGTAGATGGTGAAGAAAATTCATATTTCTTAGCATGGACAACAACTCCATGGACACTTCCATCAAACCTTGCGCTTTGTGTAGGTCCAGATATTGACTATGTTAAGCTTGAGGATGTTGAGAGCCATGACTATTACTACCTTGCAAAGAACCTAATTGGTAAGTATTACAAGGATGCAAAGGATTATAAAATCGTTAAAGAGGTTAAGGGCTCTGAGCTAAAGGGCATGACATATGAACCTCTATTCCCTTACTTTGCAGACCTCAAGAAGCAGGGTGCCTTTGTTGTTGTTTGTGGTGACCACGTAACAACAGAGGATGGCTGTGGTATCGTACATACAGCTCCTGGCTTTGGTGAAGAGGACTACCAGGTACTTAAGGGTACTGGAATTCCTACAATCTGTCCAATTGATGAAGAGTGTAAGTTTACTTCTGAGGTTCCAGATTGGGAGGGTGTATTTGTTAAGGATGCAGATAAACCAATTATTCAGTGGTTAAAGGACCATGGTAAGCTCGTAAAGAGAGAAAACTACCTCCACTCATATCCATTCTGCTGGAGAACAGGTGCTCCTTTAATTTATAGAGCAATGAGCTGTTGGTTTGTTGATGTACCAAAGATTAAGGAAAAGATGCTTGCTGCTAATGAGCAGATTACTTGGGTTCCTGACCATATCAAGCATGGACGCTTTGGTAAGTGGCTTGAGGGTGCTAGAGAATGGGCTATTAGCCGTAATAGATTCTGGGGTAACCCAATTCCTGTTTGGAAGTGTGATGGTTCTGATTACATTGAAGTAATTGGTTCATGTGCAGAGCTTGAAGAGAAGAGTGGAGTAAAGGTAACAGACCTCCATAAGCACTTTGTTGATAACATCACATGGCCAAGCCCAGATGGAAAGGGAACAATGAGAAGAATTCCTGACGTTCTCGACTGTTGGTTTGAGTCAGGCTCAATGCCATATGCTCAGATGCACTATCCATTTGAGAACAAGGAAAGATTCGAAGCTCATTTCCCTGCTGACTTCATTAATGAAGGTCTTGACCAAACTAGAGGCTGGTTCTATTCACTTACTGTTATCGCAGCTGGTATCTTCGATAAGCCTGCATTTAAGAACTGTATCTGCTCAGGTATTGTATTAACTGCTGATGGTAAGAAGATGAGTAAGAGCTTACATAACTACACAGACCCAATGGAGATCGTTAAATCCTATGGTGCTGATGCTCTTCGCTTTGCGCTTTTAAATTCAACAGTTGTTAAGGCTGATGACTTAAAGTTTAGTGAAGAGGGTGTTAAGGAAGTAATTAAGACTTTATTACTACCTCTTTGGAATGCTTATTCCTTCTTTGTTACATATGCTAACATCGATGGATATACACCATCAGAGACACCATATGATGAGCTTGCTAATCCTCTTGATAAGTGGATTATCTCAGAGAGCAACCACCTTGTTGATGCAGTTACTAAGGCCTTTGATGCATATGATGTTCAAGCTGTATGTCAAGCTATTGTTGCCTTTGTTGATGATTTAAATAACTGGTACATCAGAAGATCAAGAAGAAGATTCTGGAAGAGTGAGAGTGATAGCGATAAGAAGAGTGCATATGATACACTCTATAAGGTACTCATGACATTTATAAAGGTATCATGTCCTGTCATTCCTTTTGTAACCGAAGAGATTTATCAGAATTTAAGAAGTGATGATATGCCAGAGTCAATTCATCTTTGCTCTTTCCCTGTTTACAACGAGAACGAGAGAGATGGT
Source organism: Bullifex porci (assembly GCF_009695635.1). Lineage (GTDB taxonomy): Bacteria > Spirochaetota > Spirochaetia > Sphaerochaetales > Sphaerochaetaceae > Bullifex > Bullifex porci. The sequence continues at coordinate 26,922 of NZ_VUNN01000003.1, read as the reverse complement.
AAGCTCGAGAAGGAAATGAATCTTGTAATGAAGGCTGTTGCAATGGGACGTTCCTTAAGAGCAAACTCTAACCTCAAGGTTAGACAGCCTCTTTCTGTTTACTTCATTGTTGATAGAGATGATGAGGATAGAGCTATCCTAGAAAAAGATAGTGATATCATTCGTGAAGAGCTTAACGTTAAGAAGGTATTACTCCAAAGCGATGAGGGTGAGCTTGTAACATACTCTTGTAAAGCTAATTTCAAGGTACTTGGATCTAAGCTTGGAAAGAATATGAAGGAAGTTGCAGCTATCATTCAGGGCTTCACATCAAATAAGATTGCTGAAATCCTTGATGGTAAGGCTGAGAAGGTTGCTTTCAGTGCTGGCGAGATTGATATCACTAAGGATGATATCCTTGTTCAGAGAAGCGAGAAGGAAAACGTTAAGGTCGTTAACGAAGGTGCTTTGACAGTTGGTTTTGATACTGAAATAACTCAAGAGCTCTTAGAGGAAGGACTTTCAAGAGATCTAGTTAGAGCAGTTCAAACAAGACGTAAGGAAATTAATTTAGCTGTTTCTGACCACATCAGACTTACAGTATTCTCATCTGAGGTTGCTAATAAGGCATTTGAGAATTTTAAGGCTTATATTGCAAATGAAACTCTTTCTGATGAGATTATCATCGCAGATAACGATGGTATTGAGGCTGAAGTTGGAGAAGAAAAAGCAAAGGTAAAGGTAGAAAAAGTATGAAAAAATGGATCCTCCTCTTTGTTGTTGTAGTTTTATTACTCGCTTCATGTAAACACACACATGAATTTACAGATGGATATTATTTCCAAGCTATGGGGGAGGATTCTGAAATTGTTGTAACCGTTGATACTCAAAAGGCTAGAGAGGTAAGACCCTCTATTTTGGGTGTCAATGATTCTCTTCTAAATAGTATCCTAGAAAAGAGCTCACGTATTTCTGTCTCTCTTTCAAAGGATGAGTATTTAGAGGATGATCCTTATCCTGCTGATATTGCATCTATGGATATCTCTGGTGCAATAGAAGGGGATTATAGCAAGTTCATGATTAACACTGGACTCGGCTTTTCAAAGGAGTTCTCAAAGTTTAAGGAGGATGGAGTAAAGTTCTATTCAAATGAGGGTAGAACTATAGAGCTTGGTTCTCCTACCAATGGCGTTATACTTTTCTCTAATGATAGCTATGCAGAGCTCTATGATAGTACTATTAAAAATAGAGTTATCAAGATTAGTGATGAAAAGGCAAAGCTATTAGGTGAAAGTGTAATGGGCTTATATGTAAGATCTCCTCAGACAATGATTTCTCTTGGCTTTGATTTACCTTATTCTGTTATCATCCAGATGAGTGATGCAGTTATATATGTAATAGAGAATGAAGGTGTCTTCTACCTCTATGCTGATATTACAATGAAGAGTCCAAGCTTAGCAAAGACACTAAATACTCTACTTAGGAACCAAGTAGTTGCTGAGCTAAAGAGATTAGGTGAAAAGCCAGATTTCAAGGCTCTTGCTTTGCAATATTATACCGAAGATGATAAGGTAATGATTCGTGATCGAGTTATGAGTGAGAGTGAGCTTGCTGCTTTTGAGCTACAGATTAAAGCTGCTAGCGGGAGTTTAATTTAAAATGCCGATCTATAATTATAGATGCAAGAATTGTCATAAAGAATTTGAATTGCAGAGATCATTTAGTGATGCACCTTTAGAGGATTGTCCATATTGTGGTGCAAAGAAATCAATTAATAAGATATATTCTGATGTAGCTGTTGTATATCACGGCTCAGGATATTATTGTACAGATAATCCTCATTCTGGATCATGCAATTGTGATCATTGCAAACACTAAAAAAGGAAAGAATATGAAAAGGATATTAACAGGAGATAGACCTACAGGAAAGCTCCATATTGGACACTATGTTGGATCTTTACAAACAAGAGTTGCTCTTCAAAATGATTATGAAACCTTTATTTTGATTGCTGATGTACAGGCACTAACAACTCACTTTGAAAGACCTGAGTTAATTAATGAGAGTATTTATAATGTAGCAATGGATAATATTGCTGCTGGACTTGATCCTGAGAAGGTAACCTTTATTCAGCAGTCAATGGTACCAGCTATTGCAGAGCTTACAATTTTTTATTCAATGCTCACAACAGTTAACCACCTCTTGATTAACCCAACAATTAAGAGTGAATCAAGAAACTATGGCTTTGGAGAAAATGATGGTGATTTCAGCTATGATTTCTCTAAGCTTACATATGGATTTTTAGGATATCCTGTATCACAAACTGCAGATATTACCTTCTGTAATGCCGATTTAGTTCCAGTAGGAGAGGACCAGGTTCCTCACCTAGAGTTCTCTAGAAAGCTAGTTAGAAAGTTTAATGAGCTCTATGGTACATCAATTACTGTTCCTGATTACAAACTCTCTCAAGTTCCAAGACTTGCTGGCTTAGATGGTAATAGTAAGATGGGTAAGAGCTTAGGAAATGCTCTCTACCTTTCTGATACTCCAGAAGAGGTATGGAATAAGGTTAGAAACGCTAAAACAGATACTAATAGAATTAGTGTTAAGACTCCTGGAAACCCAGATGTTTGTGCTGTTTATCACTACCACAAGGCCTTCAATGCTGGAGAGGTTGAGAATGTTTGCTCAATGTGTAAAAACGCACAGATGGGATGTGTTGCATGTAAGAAGCTATTAAATGAAAAGCTTAATGCGCTTCTTGATCCAATGAGAGAGAGAAGAAGTAAGTATGAAGCAAATCCTTCCTTAATTAAGGAAATAGTTGCTGAAGGTACTAAGAAGGCAAATGAAATTGGAAATGAGAACATTCGCCAAATAAAAGAAAAGATGCATGTAACAATGTAAAAATATAGCTCTTTGGGATTTTCCTCAAAGAGCTTTTTTTTACGATTCTTAATTGAAAAGCCTCCTATATTAAAAAGGCTGGCATCTCATCCACCAGCCTAAGGAGGTGCAAACCCGGAATGGTCTACAAAACTACAGAATAATTATTTGTTTATAAAATAACTAAAGTCAAGTAAATTATTTCTTATTAAGATTTTCTTTAGCAACAGCAAGCATTAGCTTAATTCTGTTCTCTTGGTTTACCTTTGTTGCTGAAGGATCGTAATCGATAGGGACAATATTACTAAGAGGATATTGCTCCTTTAGAGGTCTAATCATACCCTTAGCTACTATGTGGTTTGGAAGACAGCCAAATGGCTGAGTACAAACTATATTAGAATATCCCTTCTTAATTAGCTCTACCATTTCAGCTGTTAGTAGCCAGCCTTCACCCATCTTACACCCAAGATCGATAATGCCTTCACTATATTTTTGAAGCTCCTTTATAGAAGCAGGAGCCTTAAAGCCATTTCTCTCTAAGGCATTTTCCATAACCTTCTCATAGGTATGTAGATATGGTAGTGCAATGTGCTTCATAAAGAATGCATATATAGGCTTTCTGCCATAATACTCATTATCTTTAATTCCATTGCTAAAGCCATATAAGAAGAAGCCTAGCATAGGAGGTAGCATTACCTCACACCCTTCAGACTCAAGAAAGGCTTCTAGGTTATTATTTCCTAGCATTGCATACTTCATGTAGATTTCTCCAACAACACCAACCTTGACCTTTTCTTCCTTTGTAACTGGTATTGCTTTGAAATCATCACTCATTTTATTTAAATTATTTTTTAAATTATGACCAAAGTAGCCTCTATTTTTCTCATAGTAGCTTGTAAGCTTATTTGTCCATTTTTCAATTAGCTTATCTGTATCACCCTTATTTACCTCATATGGCCTTACCTGATGAGAAAGCATCATGAGCATATCGCCATAAATGAGACCAGTAAATGCTTGAATAAGGATACTAGCTGTAATTTTAAAGCCAGGATTACTATTCATCCCCTGAAAGTTTAAGCTTATTACAGGGATTTGTGGGTATCCTGCCTTCTCTAAGGCTTTGATCAAGAGAAAGTAGTAGTTACTTGCTCTACAGCCTCCTCCAGTTTGAGTAATTACTAAAGCACATTTATTTGGGTCTACGATTCCACTTTTTATTGCATCTATCATTTGACCAATAACTAATAGAGCAGGGTAGCACATATCGTTATGAACATACCTTAATCCCTCCTCTATTACATTGTGAGAGTTATTATTTAGTAGGATACATTTATATCCATGAAGAGCTAATGGCGCTTTCATGATATTAAAATGGATATTAGACATATTAGGGATTAAAATGGTGTAATCCTTCTTCATCTCTTTTGTAAATGGTACACTCATTTTCTATCCTCCAAAGCTGCCAAGAGTGAGCGTATTCTTATTTTTACAGCACCTACATTTGTTATTTCGTCTATCTTAATTTGTGTATAAATCTTATCCTGCTTTCTCAAGATTTCTCTAACCTCATCTGTTGTTACTGCATCAAGACCACAGCCAAATGATACAAACTGAACTAGGTCCATATCATCTTGAGTTGCAACATAGCGTGCTGCATCATATAGTCTAGCATGATAGGTCCATTGGTTTAGTACATTAACATTATCCTTTGGAACTCTATTGCTAATTGAATCCTCTGTAATTACACAGCAGCCAAGTCCTGTTAATAAACGATCTATGCCATGGTTTGTTTCTTCATCAACATGGTATGGTCTACCAGCAAGAACAATAATCCTTCTATGCTCATTTCGAGCCTTAGTAATTAGCTCCTCAGCCTTTGTGCATACCTTTTTGTGGTAATCCTCAAGAGCTGAAAAAGCTTTTTCTGTAGCCTTCTTTACAGCACCTTTATTTAAACCAAAGGTTTCGCTAATACGCTTAATAAAGTGCTTTTTATTATCTACAGAAAGATATGGAATTAAGAGCTTAGTATTTCCTAGCTCTTGGTTTGCTTTTATAACCTCTCCATAGTATGCAACTACAGGACAGTTATAATGGTTATTACCCTTTTCCTCATCTACATTATATGATGAGCAAGGAATAAATATCATATCGACATTCTTTTCCTTAAGAAGCTCGATATGTCCATGCATAAGCTTTGCAGGGAAGCATACTGTATCACTTGGGATACTTCCTTGTCCCTTAACATATACACTTCTTGATGATTTTCCACTTACAACTACATTAAAGCCTAGCTCATCAAATAGAGTGTAGTAAAATGGTAGAAGCTCATACATACCTAAAGCTAAAGGAAGACCGATTGACTTCGCATCCTTATTCTTACTTTCTCTATCTAAATATGAGTAGAGTAGCTCCTGCTTATATTTATAAAGATTTAGCTCCTCTAAGGCTTTAGAATCCTTTTTAAGAGTTGGACGCTCACAACGGTTACCACTAATCATCTTACGCTCTCTAAAGCTATTTACAGTTAATAAGCAATGGTTAGTGCATCCATTACAATTTATATTTGTTACCTTATGAGAGAACTCATCGAGCTCCTCTTCAGTTAATATAGAGCTACTCTTAAGGTCTTCCTTAATTGCTCTCTTTTGAGCATATAGTGCTGCTCCAAAGGCACCCATTAGTCCAGCAATATTAGGTCTAATTACATCACGCCCCATCTCAAGCTCAAAGGCTCTAAGTACTGCATCATTTAAGAAGGTTCCACCTTGGCAAACTATATTCTTTCCAAGTGCATCGGCGCCTGGTGCTCTTATTACCTTATAAATTGCATTCTTTACTACACTGATAGCAAGTCCTGCTGAGATATCCTCAATAGGGGAGCCATCCTTTTGAGCCTGCTTTACAGATGAATTCATAAATACTGTACATCTTGAGCCAAGCTCAACTGGTGAGTGTGATTTTATAGCTAAGCCTGCAAACTCTGAAACACTCTTACCCATTGCCTGTGCAAAGGTTTGTAAAAATGAGCCACAGCCAGAGGAGCATGCCTCATTTAAGAAGATATCATCAATTGCACCATCTCTTATTTTAAAGCACTTAATATCTTGGCCACCGATATCGATGATAAAGTCAACATCAGGACGGAAGAACTTAGCGCCTAGGAAGTGAGCTTGAGTTTCAACTAATGAGTAATCAAGCTTGAATGCTGTCTTTAATAAATCCTCACCATATCCAGTAGATGCTGCTGCTCTAATATGTATATATGGAAACTCTGTATAAAGTGTTTTTAAAAACGATGTAACTGCCTGTACTGGGTCTCCATTATTTGATGAATACCTAGTTAGTAAAAGCTTTCCATCGATACTAATTAAACACATTTTAATTGTTGTAGAGCCTGAATCAATTCCAAGGTATGCATCTCCAACATAGCTTTTAGGATTCATAGCCTCAACAGTAGCCTTATTATGTCTCTCTACAAAGCTTTTGTAATCAGCATCACTATTAAAGAGTGGAGATAGCTGGTTAAAATTCCCTTTACCACTGTAGCTTTGAATTAATGAAATACATTCTGATATTGAAAGCTGTGTGGCTGATGGTGATAGAGCTGCTCCTAAGGCAACGTAATAAAGAGAATTTTCAGGACAAATTCCAGTAAGCTTTAACTCCTGGTCAAAGAAGTATCTTAAACGAGATAAGAAGGTTAGGGGACCTCCTAAGTAGAGGACCTTTCCCTTTATCTTTCTTCCCTGTGCTAGGCCTGCAATAGTTTGGTTTACTACAGCTAATAAAATAGAGGATGCTATATCCTCTACCTTTGCACCCTGGTTAATAAGAGGCTGGATATCTGACTTTGCAAATACACCACAACGAGATGCAATAGTATATATCTGCTTTGATTTCTTTGAGTAGTAATCAACCTCATCTCTACCAATTCCTAGTAGGGTAGCCATTTGGTCAATGAATGCTCCTGTACCACCTGCACAGGTACCATTCATTCTTACCTCAAGTCCATTTGTTAAGAAGAGAATTTTAGCATCCTCTCCTCCTAATTCTATTATTGTATCTGTATCTGGCTCATATTCCTTAGCTGCAACTCTAGTTGCATATACTTCCTGTACAAAGTTTATATTACACTCAGTTGCAACACCCATACCTGCTGATCCAGAGATTGATATAGTGACTTTTTCATCCTTTGTAAAAGGCTTTACCTTTTCTAGCATTTCTGCACTCTTTTCCTTTATTAAGGAAAGGTGTCTCTGGTAATCGGAATAAAGTATTTTTTTATCTTCGTCTAATAGAACGACTTTTATAGTTGTAGAGCCAACATCAATTCCTAAATGCAACATATAATGAAAAATGCTATTTGTATCGAAAAAAGTCAATTATGAATATTAACTATTTTATAATAGTAATTAGTTAATATGTAACAAACTGTAAGGTATGTGTTAAGAAAATAAAATTTCTGTATTGATTTAAAACTCCCCTAGTGCAAAGAAGCACTAGAGGAGAGGAAAATCTTAAATACTGGGGGAATTAGATTTAAGATTTAAATTCAAAAGATTATGGGTTAGAAGGATTATTAGATGGAATAAAGACTTCTATGCCGTATAACAATTTGTCATCAAGAAGAACTATGGATTTTGGAGGATTAGAAGTTGTTTGTTTCATTCTAAAATATCCTGTATGACGTACCTCATTAATGGTATAGCCATCAGTGAAATCAAAAATCATTTCATCTAAAGCAACATTTTCCTCTGTATGTACATAAACTGTTCCATTAAGTGTTACTTGGAAGCTGTCAGGATAGTCTTCTTCAGGAAATTCAACATTTAATTTGGTTTCTAAAGCGTTTCTAGATAGTGTAATTCTTGCATTTTTAAAAGAATAATATACGCCGCCATCTTCTGTACTCTTGAAGCCTACTCCTTCATAATATCCTGCTGCTTCGTTAAGCATAGCCATTATATTTGAGGCATATGCAATTGTTCCTAAATTACGATATTCATCATAATGCTCAGCTTTATTTTCTTCTGTAATTTCAACGTAATCTTTTTGTGTGACTGTGAATGTACCATCTGAATTCCTTTCTGCAAAAGAACCAACTGCTAAGTATTCGAATGGGTCAGTACTGAAAGAACCACCTGTAATAAAACCTGTCTTATCATCAGACTTTATTGAAATGCTTCCTTCTTTATTATTACTAATAAAATTACCGCCATCAATTACAATTCTTACGTCTTCTGGATTAGCGTTATCTTCTAATTCTCCTTTATGCTGATAGAAAGGAATATAAGCACTGAGAGTTCCTGAATTAATGGTTACTTCTACTGGTAAATTAGTTGTATGTTGTTTTACGAAAACTGCAGAAGATTTTACAGTACTAATTGAACCACCGGAGCCAGCATCTGTTCCATAACCATCGCCACCTGTAATATCAGCACCATTGATTTCAAGTTTTCCTGCTGCAATATTGATAGCATTTCCTTTACTTGTTATTTCAGCATCACCAATGATAGTATTGGAGTATCCTGCGATATAAATACCACTATTTTCATTACAAATGATTTTAGCACCATCATTTATTTTTAATATAGGACAACGATCAGTATTATTTATGTTTCCATTAATATAAATAGGCTGGTAGCCTTCTAATTGTCCATAAATATCAATGCTAACATCATAAGATTTATTGTTGGTATCATATAATGATATTGCATATGTGCCTTTTACAATAACGTCCTTATCAATTGTTAATTTACATTCTTTTGTTTCAGAATTATTGCCATTACCGTATATTAAGAATGTAAAACCATTTTGTCCATCTATAGTTCCTGATCCTGTAACTTTGACATTACCACCATTAATATCCTCACCATTAGCTGAGATTTTAAAATATTTACTTGTAGTTATATCATTGCCATTAAGATTAATAACAATATCTTGACCGTTATTAATATTTACTGTTTCAGACAGTGTTACATTTTCACAAAGAACAACACTCTTTCCTGCTTCAATAGCAGATTTTAGTTCATTTTCATTAACTACTAAGACACCATCATTCTCAAAATGAATTGATGGATTAGAAGAAATATACATATCAACATTATTAGTATCATCTACTGTAACATCGTTAGTGAATGAATCAACATAGATACCAGTTGCATATGTCTTATTAGAAAAATTAGCTGTTGCAATGTTGCTCAATTCATTGTTTTGTATTACTACATTATCGCTAATATATGTTTCATTACCACCAGCAATTATGATACCATTGTACTTTGTTCTCTCAATAATATTATTTTCAATGATTGAATTACTGATTTGATTGAAGTACATACCATACTTTGAATCATAAATCTCATTATCTTTTATAATTAGATTAGATCCTGCAGCATGAGTTGTTTGGATACCAATAGTATTTTGTTCACAAATAAGAGTATTGTTTTCAATTATTATTGGTGCCTCTTCTGTTCCATTTACCTTAAAGATATATATTAAAGCCATCTGAGCTTTAGCTGTTTCTCCACTTTCAAGAACAAGATTTCTAAGTGTTACACCAGCTGATTGAATTAATAAACCAGAATCAGCACAATCTTGACCTGGGAACATAACCACTACTTTTTTCCCATTTCCATCAATAGTTACTGGTTTTGTAAGAGGAAGATAATCTGAAAGAACTAAGTCTTTTTCAAGGAGAATATTTGCACCTTCAGTTAAAACTGCTTCACGTAGTTCTGATTCATTTGATACCTTTATACCAGTCCATTCCCAAGATGCAACAAGAGTAATATCAGATGTTATTGGTTCTTCAAAGGTGAATGTTTGATTATTAAGTGTCCAACCCTTAAATGTAGCACCTGTTCTAGTTGGATCTTCAGGAGCATTAATTATGCTACCTTTTTCAATTGCTAAGGTGTCAACTTTTGTACCACCATTAGAATCGAATGTAACTGTGACTTGGTTAATTAAAGAAGGGGTCCATTTAGCTTTAAGTGTGATGTTAGCTGTTACAGGAGTATTGAAATTGTAGGACTCGTTATTAAGTGTCCACCCCTTAAAAACATATCCATTTTTAACTGGATCTTTAGGTTCTACCGCAGTATTACCTTTTTCAACAGATTGGGCTTCTACCTGCCCCCCCCCAGAGCGTCCTAAAAGTCCATTTATTAGCCATTTTTTACTCCTATATTTGCCTCTCAGAGCATCATAGAGGGCTTCTGAGAGCTCTTTTTTATAATTTTATAGTTTGTTGTGTAAAAAATGAGGCCTAATTTTTAAGCCTTAAAAGTATCATTAATAAAAATAGCGGTTTCCCTCTATTTCCCGCATTATTTACCTAATGCGGTCATTAGAGTTGTTGTTGGAAATATTGAAATTAACCTTTTAAAGTTATAACCAAGAGCAGTAAGACATATCTCTGCCTTTACTTTTCTAATACCTTTTAATAGGAAATGATCTCCATTCATATATCTTTTAATAGTTCCAAAAGGATGCTCTGAAAGACATTTACGGTTATCCAATTTCTCTCTATCTGGTTTAAACCTAAAAATTACTTTCTTTTTAACTCTAACTTGTGTCCTGGTTGTTATAGCTTTTGGAATCTCAGCTATATCTTCATCTTTACCATCAGTTCTAAAGTTAGCCTTTTTAATTCTACAGTCTTTAGAAAAATCTATTTCTTTCCATCTAGTTGTCTTCGATGCTTTAAAGCACTTCTCTTTAAAAGGGCATTTAGAACATGCTAGTTTGTTTACATATCTAATTGCACCATTTGCTTTAACAGCTTTGTGTCTTAGTATCGTACCAGCAGGACAATAAACTCTATCAGCCTTTATATCTCTAACAAAGTATCCTTTAGTTGCTAATTCTATCTTTTGCTCATCTGTTAGATTATCAATTCCCATAGGGTCTTCTTTACTAACATCATAAACTTTAGAAGTCTTTACTAATACATTTCCTTCTTCATCTTTCTCAACTTCAAGACATTTTTTATAGCAATTAGGAACAACTCCAGCATGTAAACATTTCTTTATATCTTCTCTTTTTGAAGAATTCTTTTCCTCTTCAGTTATTTCTTTTTCTTCGTAGTCAAAGCTTAATTCAATTTCCTTCTTATGGACTTTGTAGCCTTCTTCATTTTCAACTTTTGAGAGAAATACATTTGGCTTTATACCATTTTCTAAACATGCTGCCATATCTTCTGGTTGTTCATAGCCATTATCAGCAACAATTTCTACTATTTCACCATCTTCTTTTCCACATCCAAGAGCTGTTTGCTCTATTAAACCATGATCAGTGCACTGGTTTGTTACGTCCACATTCTCTATCATATGGCTTTCACTATCTACAGCTGTTTGAACATTATATGATGGATTATATCCACCATAGTGGTTTTTCATTAATCTTGATTCACAATCATTTTCTGCATACTGCTCTCCTGTCTCTTCGACAACTTTGCGTATAGTTTCATGCTTTTCTTTTCTATCCTCGTATGCCTTTAAGGCTTTTTCTAATTCATCTTTCTTAATCTTAAGTTCTTCATTATTTTCTATATAATCATTTGCATCTAATTCACTAAGATAGTTTTTTATTTCAGCTATTCTACTATTATCATTAGCGATCCTGTCATCTATTTTGTTTGCTGTATAAACTCCATCCTTAGCTTGAACAGCTCTTATCTTTGTTCCATCTATTGCTTTATAACCACTAAATACATTCTTACCTGTTGCTTTAACAAGATCCGTTGAACAAAACTCTCTAAACTTTACAAATACAGCTACTATTGCTTCAATATTATTCTTTCTGAAATCAGATATTGTTCTAAAGTCTGGCTTTAAGCCTTCTACCAGCCACATTGCCTCTATATTAACTTTTACTAATCGTGCTAGCTTTCTTGATGACTTTACTCCAGACATATATCCATATAAATATAGCTTTACTAGTGTTAATGGATTATATGATGGTCTTCCCATAGCTGGGCGTTCGCTATATTTTAATGAAATTTTACCTTTTAACGTCTTTTCAACAAAAGAATCTATTACTCTAACAGGAGAATCCTCACTTACCATCATGTCTAATGATGTAAATTCTAGTTGATTTCTGTTTGTTCCTATTACATATTCCATGCATAATATGATATCAAATTAAGCACTTTTAATCAAGATAAATACTTGTATTATAATAAATTAAATAAGATTTTTAAGAGGTTTTAAGAGTTGTTTTAGACTATTTTTAATAGCTTTACTAAGCTGAATTTTAATTTTAGTTTCTCAGACTTTTAGGACAGTCTCCCCCCGTCGGTGTCAAAAGTAACTGTAAACTTTTCAACAACAGGGGTCTTGTTTTCACAAGATACGACAAGAGTCATTGCTAAAAGAAGTGCAATGCATACGAACATAAAATTCTTTTTCATGTCTTACCACCTATTAATAAGATTTTGTTCTTCTAATATAACCTATCTGTTGTATTTTCTCAAATATTTATGTTTATTTTGTTATATTTTTTGCTTAAAATGTTTGATTTACAATTTGAAAAATAATTACCTAAGATTACAAACGAAAAAAATTGCACAAAGCTTTTTTACTCTGTGCATTTATATCTTAATTATTTTCTATCTCTTCGCCTTTAGCGTTGTAGGCAAAGATTTGAGTTTCTTCTACTGCTTGATCAAGCATTTTATCCATTTCAAGCTTTTCAAAATGCTTAGTCATTAGCTTTTTATCTGGATTAGTTACAGGGTGCTTTGGAGAGAATATTACACAGCAATCTTCAAATGGAAGTATTGAGGTTTCATAGGTTCCTATTTTTTTACTAATTGTAATTATCTCTTCCTTATCCATACCAACTAATGGTCTAAGTACTAGATATTCTGTCATGCTATCGGTAAAGGCCATAGCAGGAAGAGTTTGTGAAGCAACCTGGCTTAATGCTTCACCTGTGATAATAGCGTTATAGCCTCTCTGCTTACAAAGTCTTTCAGCAACCTGCATCATGCAGGCTCTAAACATTAATGTTGTCTCATCCTCATATGCATGATCTCTAATCCAGAGCTGTTGCTGAGTAAATGGAACAACAAAGAGTCTTGTTCCGCCCAAGTAAGGGCTAATTAGCTTTGCTAAGGTTTTTACCTTTTCTAACGCTTCATCACTAGTATATGGATAAGCGTGGAAATAGAGACAATCGAGATTAACACCTCTCTTTGCCATCTCAAAGCCTGCAACAGGGGAGTCGATACCACCAGAGAGTAGTAAAATACCCTTTCCTGCCGTTCCAGCTGGAAGTCCGCCGATGCCCTTCTTTTGGCTTGTATATAGATAAGCTTCACTACGAATTTCTACATTGAGAACAAAATCTGGATTTGTAAGGTCAACTCTCATATCTGGGTAGATATTATGAATTAAATCTGCAAGATCACATGCAATATCATAGCTTGAAAGTGCAAAGCCCTTATCCTCTCTTCTAGCATGGACCTTAAATGTTTCCTTGCCGCTTAAGCCTGCTTTCTTTAAGAGATATTCAGCCTTACTTCTGATTACCTCCATATTCTTTTCGCAAACTACAGCCTCTGCATATGCGATGATACCAAATGTTGTTGATAAAGCCTTATCAATTACCTCATCTGGACACTCCTCATCTATGTAGAAAAAGATTCTACCCTTTTGCTTTACAACGTTTGAGTGATATGGTCTTAGCTTATCCTTAATATTATGTCTTAATCTATTTTCGAATAATGCTCTATTTTGACCCTTAAGTGATATCTCACCAAGCTTTATTAAATATAATTTCTTCATTTAAATTCATTTACCTTTTTTATAATTGTTTGTGCAAGCTCTAGAGCAATTTTTTCATCACTTTCTGGTGAAAATGATATTCTAATAGTTCCTTTTGCATCCTGCGGAGTGTAGCCTAAGGCTAAAATAACATTTTCACTCTTTCCTTTAGCGTTATTTGAACAAGCAGAGCCAGAGGACACAGCAAAGCCCTCATCACTAAGCATTCTAGTTAATACTTCTGAAGGAAGTGGAGTAGTGATAGTAAGTACATAGCCTGTTATGTTATTAGCAGGGGAGAGTACCTTTATATTGTTGTTAATAAATATCTCTCTTAATTTTAAATTTAAATCTAGGATATTACTCCTTGGTTTAAACTCTTTTAGAGCAGTATAGAATGAAACTATTGCAGGAAGATTTTCAGTTCCACCTCTAACTCCCTTTTCTTGACCACCTGCTTTAGCTAAGGCTTGTATTACACCACGCTTTAAATATAGAAGTCCTATACCTCTTGGACCATGTATTTTATGTGATGAAAATGAAGCTCCATCGATATCTAAATCTGTAAGGTTTAGATCAATTTTTCCAAGTGCTTGAACAGAGTCTGAGAAAAAGAAAATCTTTCTTTTAAACTCCTCCTCCTTCCTTCTTACAACCTTAACAAGTGCTTTTATATCATTTATAGTGCCAACTACATTATTAACAGCTTGAATTGCAACTAGCTTAGTCTCTGGAGTTAAAGCACCTTCAAGCTCCTCTGGAGTGACATATCCACCCTTAGCTTTTAATATAACAACATCAAAGCCCTTTTCCTTTAGTATTGGAGCAAAGGAAAGAACTGCTTCATGCTCTATAGCTGAAAATATAACTCTTCCTGGTCTCTTAAGCCAAAGAAGGGATGAGATAACAATACTAATTGCTTCGCTAGCTCCACTAGTGAAGAATAGCTGCTCAGGCTTTGTATGTAAAATATTTGAAAAGCCTACCCTTGCTCTTTCAAGCTCCTTTTTAGCTTCTAATCCAAGTGTATGCTTAGAAGAAGGGTTTCCTGGATAATTTAAGCTTGTTTCTATATAACTATTGAGTGCGTCGCTACTTATCTTTGTAGTAGCAGCGTTATCAAAATAATATGAATCTAACATAACTCTATTTTCTCAGAATGCATACTTTTTTTTCAAGTAGGCTATTTATTAGTTGTATCATTGTTTGTAAAATAAATACATGGAAAAGGTTTTTACAGTCACATTACAGGGCGGAAAAACAACAGATGTTTTTTTCGCCGATAGTATTAAAGATTTATCATCTAAATTATCAAGCTATGGACTAAACGCCCTTTGGGTCTTTGATACTAATACAGCTCCTCTATTTAAGAATCTTCCACCTAATAGAATAGTATTAGAGAGTGGTGAAAAGAGTAAGAATTGGAAGAGTATAGAAAGAATAATCTCTGCCGCTCTAGATTTTCACCTTGCTAGAGATTCCTATTTTATTGCATTTGGCGGTGGAGTTGTTTGTGATATGACAGCATTAGCTTCCTCTCTTTATATGAGGGGTACTAAGCTTATCTTAGTTCCTACCACCTTACTTTGTATGGTTGATGCCTCTGTAGGTGGAAAGACAGCAATAGACTATGCTGGGGCTAAAAATTTAATTGGAACCTTTAATCCAGCACAGGATGTTTTAATATCAAGTGATGTATTAAGAACACTATCAGAAAGTGAGTATATCTCAGGACTGGGGGAAGTATTAAAGCATGCTATCTTAAGTGATAATGAGGACCTTTACAATTTCCTAGTTAATAATAAGGATAAGGTTCTTAATCGTGATAGAGCTACAGTTACTGAGATGGTTAAGCTATCTATCGCTGTAAAGAATAACTACATTGAAAGAGATCCTGAGGAGAAGAAGGGTATTCGTAGTGCTTTAAACTTAGGTCATACATTTGCTCATGCACTTGAATCAATTACTCATTTTTCAGGTATTAGCCACGGAAAGGCTGTAGCTTGGGGATGTGGAAGAGCCTTTGAGGCAAGCTATGAGCTTGGCTTAATAGATGAAGCATTCTATAAAAAAGTAAGTAGCTTATTTGAAATGTATCCTTTTGATATGTCCTATAGAGTAGGGCGTGGCGAGTGGCTTGATTTCCAAGAAGCAATTGGAAAGGATAAAAAGAGAATGAGTGGTAATGTAAAATTTGTTCTAATAGAGGGCTTTGGAAAGCCTGTATTAAAGCCACTTGATATGAAGCTTGTTCAAAGAATAGTTATTGCAAGTCCTAGAATAAAATAAAGAGCTAATAACCATAAAGCCATTATGAGACTTTATGGTTATTTTTTTATTCAGCGCTATAGTCAACAATTTCATCAATTTGCTTTAAAAGAGAGGTAACCTTCTTTTTAAGCTTTGTATTTTCCTTTGTCCTAATATTCATCTCTGATAGTGCATAGTACGTATCATCGATCATACCAGTAATTGTACTATAGAGCTTAAAGCAGAATTTTTTATTATTATCTATATACTTTAAGCCAACAAACAGAATCTGGTTATTTACATATGGACAAAATAGATTATCTAATTCCTTTTCAACCTCTTTATAATTCTTTTCTAAATCGAAGTTCTTATTAGAGTATGTTGATAATGTCTTATCGGTCTTAACGATTGCACCTTCTTGGACTAAATCCTTTAGCTTTACAGCCTTTGTAGTAAAAGCGTTATTCTCCTTTAAGAAGACATTAATCTTTCTAACCTTACCACGCTCAAAGCCCTTCTTAACAAGGTATGGAAGATCGAAAAGAGGAATAATAGCACTTGTTTTCTTTTTCTTTGTTGTAAGAGGATAATCTCTATCAAAGATTCTAATAAAGTCGCCCTGAACCTTTTTCTCCTCCTCTTCCTTCTTCTTTTCCTTTTTATTTTTGACGAGTGCCTCAATTAAGCTCTTATCAAGGAGGTTTAAGGTATTGCTATCAAGAGGGGAAACGGTACGTGCAAACATTCTAGATGTCTTTACGATTTCACCTGCTAGTAAAAACTTTGGAGGAGCTGCAAACCAGGATGAGGATGGATGTATATATATTTGATTAGCTGTTAAGGAGCGATATACACCTCTTGAATATTGATAGCAAACATATTGAATTAAGCCAGATGCTAAGCATGTTAAATATTCACTAACACTACCACCACTAGTAATAGGAATTTGCATTGAAGATACTATCTCTTCAAGTTGCTCTTCGATGTGAATAATTTCATTCATTGTTTGCTCATCAAGGTAGTATTTCTTTAAGAAGGCTGCTGCATCCTTCTTTCCTGCCTCAAGCTGAGCGCTATATTCATTAAAGAGCTTTAAATACCCAAAGAAGTCTCCATATTTAGCACTTTGGAAGCGCTCCTGGCGCTTTCTTGCAACCATCTCATATCCTCTTGGGTATAGAAATGGTCCCTTTGTTGATAAAAAGGCTGTAGCAATTAATACTTCCTTAAGTACAGAAGGGAAGTTCCTTATTGCCTCTACAATTACTCTAGAGTGTCTAGGTAGGAGAGGAAATTGAACCATCATCTCACCTATAGAGGTTAGATGTCTATTATCGTCTATTGCATTAATAAGCTTTAGAGTTTCCTCAGCAGAGTGAAGTGCTGCTAGCTGTGGCTTAGTAATAAATAGGAAGTTCTCATAATCGTAAATACCAAGATCACTCATTCTAAGAGCAACCTCAGCTAGATCAGAGCGTAATATTTCCTCTTGGTTGAATTCAGGTCGTTGCTCTAAGCTCTTTTCACTATATAGCCTATAGCATGTTCCCTCTTGAGTTCTACCAGCTCTACCAGCTCTTTGCTGGGCACTTGATCGGCTAATTGGGAGTGGAACTAGAGCAGATGTAAAGTCCTTTTGGTTGTAGAAGTTAACCTTAGCAACACCTAAATCAATTACTGTGGTAATACCATCTATAGTAATACTAGTTTCTGCAATATTAGTTGCTATTACAACCTTTGTTTTTCCCTCTGCAGTAGGGATAAATACTCTCTCCTGTTCCTCCTTAGAGAGTCTTCCATATAGAGGATAAACCTGTAGAGAGGACCATATTGGAGCATTTCTTAATGCTGTCTCATATGTCTTTATTTCATACTCTCCACTACAGAAGATTAAGATATCTCCACGTTTATTTTTTACATTATCCTCTACTATATTTAATATAGTAAGACTATTTGCTTTCTCCTCTAGCTCTCTTGGATCTATAATTTGCTGAAGCTTTTCAAGAGCACTCTTATTATCTTTAAATGGATTTATATACTTAATTTCTATAGGGAATAATTTAGCATCGATAGAGATTATTTTTGCACCATCAAAAAATGTAGAAAACTTTTGAGTATTAATTGTTGCAGAGCTAATTATTACCTTTAAATCCTTTCTTTTTTCTGTAATTTGCTTTAATAAGCCTAAAATAAAGTCGATATTAAGACTTCTTTCATGCGCTTCATCGACCATAATAACAGAGTAGCGAGAGAGTAGTGGGTCACTCTTTAATTCCTGTAGCAGAATTCCATCTGTCATTATCTTAATTCTAGTAGTTTCATCACTAGTATCGGCAAAGCGCATAGTATATGCACATAGATTACCCTCTAGTTTAAGCTGACTTTTAATGTATTCACAAATTGATAGAGTAGCAATTCTTCTTGGCTGAGTAATACCAATCATGCCTGATAAATCATACCCAGCCTCCATCAATATGATAGGAAGCTGAGTAGTCTTACCACTACCGGTAGGACTTTCTATTACAATTACTTGGTTCTTTTCTAGAGCATCAAGAATATCTTTTTTATGCTTATAAACCGGTAGCTGTTGGTAGTTAATCAACTATTGTGCTCCTTTATTATCTTAGCAATTGTATTAATGTCTGCAGCTGTTGTATCTCTTGTGATTAAATCCTTTAAGCTTTCCTTACAATCATCATCGAACATAACAACAAAGCGTGTACCACATTTAGCTGCGTAATCATAGAAGGCCTTCATCTTCTTTCCAGGTAAGAGATAAATATCTGTCTTTATTCCTTCACCTCTTAAGATGGAAGCACACTCTACTGCCTTCTTCTCTTGTCCTTCCTTCATGTAGATAATAACATCTGCATTTGCAACCTCTTTAAGTAGAGGGTGCTTAAGCTCTTCAAGTGCAGCTAGAAGTCTATCAAGACCGATAGATGAGCCAACACCCTGTAAGCATTCCTTACTATATAGTGAGGTTAAGTTATTATATCTACCACCTGAGCATACAGAACCAATAGATGGAAGCTCGTCGAGGAAGGTTTCATATACAATACCTGTGTAGTAATCTAAGCCTCTTGTGATAGAAGGATCTAAGATAAAGTGCTTTTCAATTCCTTGAGCTTGTAAGAGTGCATAAATCTCTCTAAGTCTATTTGAAGACTCACACTCTCCACCAGCTAAAGCTTCAAGACGGTTTACACAATCTAAGAAATTTTCATCCTCAGCTCTTGAGATATATGAGATAATCTTCTTTGCCTTTTCTTCACTTTCAGTTAGCTCAATTAACTGTTTTGTAACTTCCTCTTCTCCAATCTTTCTAAGCTTATCGACTAAGCGTAGGATATCAACACTCTTATCTAAGATACCATTGTGCTCCAAGAAGGTATTAAATAACCCTCTGTGTGATACATGGAAGGTATAGCCTTCAATGCTTAATGCTTTAAAGGAAGCATCCATCAATGAAAGAATTTCATAATCTGATAGAGCGTTATCAGCACCTACCATATCGAAGTCGCACTGGATAAACTCTCTATATCGACCCTTTTGAGGGTTTTCTCCACGCCATACCTTACTCATGTGGTAGCGCTTAAAAGGAATTGGAAGAGAAGAAAAGTTTGTAGCTAAAAAGCGAGCAAATGGGACAGTAAGATCAAAGCGCATAGCAACCTCTCTCTTACCATTATCCTGGAAGTGGAAGATTTGCTTATCTGTTTCGCCACCACCTTTTCCAAGCAATACATTTGTGTATTCGAGTGCAGGTGTATCTATTGGTACAAAGCCATAGGATGTAAATACATCCTCTAGCATTCTCATTATCTTTCTTCTTGGGATCTCTGTCTTTGGAAGACTGTCTCTAAATCCCTTAAGTACTAATGGTTCGATCATAATAATTCTCCGTTTCCTATAATTTACAGAAAAAATACATTTTATTCCACTTAGCAAAGTGATAAGCTGACAAAGAAGTTATGGTTGATAAAATTTATAGTGAATTAGTTAATGTCGGTGAATCGGAGTTTAGCTATAATAGTGAAGGCTATGTGATTCAGAAATGTAGAAATTTTTTACTCCTTTGGGCTTGTAGTGATACTCCTATGACAATTTATGAGTATGAGCTAAAAGGGGAGTTCTCAGTTGAGGAATTAAAAAGCTTTTTAGCTCATAAGCTTTTTGATGATAAATCTATATTAGATATATTAAAGGCCTGAGTTACCTCAGGCCCTATAAAATTATTTTTCTTCCTTCCAAGCTCTTCCGTAGTAGGAATCAAGGTAAAGCTGCTTAATTTGACTAATGAGTGGGTATCTTGGGTTAGAACCTGTACACTGGTCATCAAATGCTTTTACTGAAAGCTCATCAACAGCCTCTAAGAATTCCTTCTCATCAACACCCCAATCCTTAATTGAAGCAGGGATTCCAAGATCCTTCTTAAGCTTTTCAATACCATCGATAAGAGCGTCAACCTTCTGATCCATAGTCATACCTGGCTTAATCTCAATGTAGTTACCATTTGGAGTATCATTTACATTCATTGCAATGTAATCTGCTACACGTGCATATCTGCTTGTTACTGATGGGAACTCATACTGAGGGAATGCTGCCTGCTTTGTAGGGTTATCATTTCTGTTGAAACGTATAACGTTACTAAGTAGAAGTGCATTTGCCATACCATGTGGAACGTGGAATCTAGCACCAAGCTTGTGAGCCATTGAGTGACAAACACCTAAGAATGCATTAGAGAATGCCATACCTGCCATTGTTGAAGCATTGTGTACCTTTTCTCTTGCCTTCTTATCGCTGCCATCTCTATAAGCAACTGGGAGGTACTTAAAGATAAGTCTTGCTGCCTCAATTGAAAGACCGTTTGTGTAATCTGTACTCATTGATGAAACGAGAGCCTCTAAAGCGTGTGTTAATACGTCAACACCACAAGAAGCTGTTAAGCCCTTAGGCTGTCCCATAGCAAGCTCAGAGTCAACGATTGCCATTGAAGGTGTTAATGCATAGTCAGCGATAGCCCACTTCATTCCTGTATTTTCATCTGTGATGATTGCGAATGGAGTAACCTCAGAGCCTGTACCAGAGGTCGTTGGGATACAAACCATCTGTGCCTTCTTACCCATGTTAGGGAATGAGTAGATTCTCTTTCTGATATCCATAAATCTTAATGCAAGACCCTCGAAGGATACTTCTGGATGCTCATATAAAAGCCAAATAATCTTAGCAGCATCCATAGGAGAACCACCACCTACAGCGATAATGATATCTGGGTTATATGCATTTACAAGCTGCATAGCTGTGTTGATTGTTCCAAGTGTTGGATCTGGCTTAACCTGGTGGAATACCTCTGTTTCGATACCAAGTGAATCAAGCTGATCTGTAATCTTGTCAATCATACCTGAATTAAAGAGGAAGCTATCTGTTACGATGAATGCTCTCTTCTTGCCCTTGAGCTCCTGTAAAGCTACAGGGAGACAACCATATTTAAAGTAGATTTTAGGTGGTAATCTGAACCAGAGCATGTTTTCTCTCCTTGCTGCGAGTGTCTTAATGTTAAGAAGGTGTTTAGGTCCAACGTTCTCTGAAATAGAGTTGTTACCCCAAGAACCACAACCAAGAGTTAAGCTTGGCTCTAAGCGGAAGTTATAGATATCACCAATAGCACCCTGGCTTGCTGGCATGTTGATTAAGATTCTACTTGTTTTTACTGTTCTACCGTAGGAATCAACCTTTTCCTTTTCGTTTTCATCGATGTAAAGAACTGATGTATGACCAAAACCACCCATAGCAATAAGGCGAGCTGCCATATCAGCACCTTCACCAAAGTTATTACACTTATACATACCAAGTACTGGTGAAAGCTTTTCATGAGCAAATGGTTCATCAACTGCGATCTTTGTAACCTCTCCAATGAGAACCTTAGTTGTCTTTGGAACCTCAAAGCCTGCAATTTGAGCAATTACATAAGCTGGCTGGCCAACAATCTTTGGATTTACTGTACCTCTCTGAGGATCAAGGATAATAGGGGAGAGCTTCTCAGCCTCTGCCTTAGTTAAGAAGTGTGCTCCTTCCTTCTTGAGCTCAGCCTTTACCTGGTCATAAATATCCTTGTGACAGATAATTGATTGCTCAGATGCACATACAACACCATTATCAAAGGTCTTTGACATTAAAATAGATGCAACAGCCATCTTGATATTAGCACTCTTATCGATAAGAGCTGGAGTATTACCTGCACCTACACCAATTGCTGGCTTACCTGAGGAATAAGCAGACTTAACCATTCCAGGACCACCAGTTGCTAAGATTAAGTTAACTAATGGATTCTTCATTAGGTAATCTGTCTTTTCCATTGAAGGCTCTTCGATCCATGCAACGATATCCTCTGGAGCACCAGCTGCAACTGCTGCATCACGTACGATTCTAGCTGCATCACAGGTACATTTCTTTGCTCTTGGATGTGGTGAGAAGATAATGGCATTTCTAGTCTTTAATGAGATTAAAGCCTTGAAGATTGCTGTACTAGTTGGGTTAGTTGTAGGGATGATACCGCAAATAACACCCTTAGGCTCTGCAATCTTTTCATAACCGAAGCCAAGGTCCTCTTCGATGATATCACAGGTTTTATCGTCCTTATATTTATGGAAGATATATTCAGCTGCGAAGTGGTTCTTGATAACCTTATCCTCAATTATACCCATTCCTGTCTCTTGGACAGCATCTTGAGCTAATGTGATTCTCGCATTGTTTGCTGCAATTGCAGCTGCGCGGAAGATGTTATCAACCTGTTCTTGAGAGTAGGAAGCATAAATAGTCTGTGCTCTCTTTACTCTTTCAATTAATTCCTGTAGTTCATTCTGTCCAGGAAAGGCTTCAGTAATGGTTGCCATAAAACTGTTTCTCCTATT
This sequence comes from Bullifex porci, assembly GCF_009695635.1. Lineage (GTDB taxonomy): Bacteria > Spirochaetota > Spirochaetia > Sphaerochaetales > Sphaerochaetaceae > Bullifex > Bullifex porci. Next base: position 4,123 of record NZ_VUNN01000003.1, on the reverse strand, counting down.
AGTTTTTTTAATCGATAAATAATTATATATATGGGTAAAAAACAATAGTCAATACAACTAATTAAAATTTTTTAAAGTATATTATTTTTCATATATTAATGAGAAAAATGTTTATGAAAACGTTTGTTATATTAAAATAATATTCTTATTATCACATTATTAAGAATAATTGGTATATTAATTTCTAAGCTTATAAAATAATTCTGAAAGGGGTCACAACAATATTTCGAGGATTTCAATAGCTAAAAGAAGCACTAAAATAGGGATTAGATATTTACTCCTTTTTCTTTCCTTGAGCTTTACTACCATGCCTTCTTCTAGGCATAGAGCCATTTCAATTCTTTTAAATAGCTTCTCATCTGTATTTGAGAAATTACTTATAAATGCAGCATTATAAGAGAATACATCTGATAAAAAGCTTGAGCCCTTAAGCTTTAAGGCTGCAAAGCTTTGAGAGATTGCAACTAATGAAATTAGCTGTAAGCCCTTAACAATACCTTCCTCTAAAGCGCCCTTAGTTACAAAAGAAAATAGTACCTCTCCATTTTGAGAGAATAAATTACAAATAATTATAGCAATTAATGTAATAGAATAGTTTATCCAGAGTACCTTTCTTTTTTGTACTAATGAAAGAACTATTGAAATAGAAAAAATTAATAATAAAAATAGTGGCTCTTTGACAAAGAAAACTAATAGAGCACATATGATGTGTAAAATAACTGTTGCTGGGTTATCGTGTCTTTCATCACTATTATTTATAATTGGTGGCTCACTATTTAGCTTTAGATGCTTTGCTAAGAATGCTGTAATTATACTTGTTAGCTCTGAAAGAGGTAGCATTACAATTGATAATCTTAAAAGTGCAGAGCCTAAGAATAGGGAAGCTACAAATAGCTGTGTAAATGTAGATACAATTGCAGATACTAATGAAATAGTATATAGGGATATATACCTATTAAATGCTTTAAAAAGTATGTACATTACAATTGCACATATTACAGATGATGATAGTGCAATAACACTAAATGGAGAAAGCATAGTTCCTTGGCTTAATGTACTTGCTAGCCACTTACCTAGAGAAAGAAGCATATATTCCTTAAAGCTTAGTTTATCGAGAGCATATAGCATTGGTATCATAGCAAAGCCATAGCGTAGGAATGGTAGGGGGTGAATTAGCATATTTTCTGCAACAGAGAAAAATAGTGAAAGTGCGATTAAATATGCTAAAAAGCGTGTTCTATCAGAAGGTGAGTGCATCTGTCTCTCCTTCGCCCTCAATTTGGACTATTACTTCATTTGGAAGACAAACTAAACTCTCTGGATATCTAGAAATACTTGATCTCATACAGGTATGGTTTGGACATGGAGAATATAGTATCCTAACTCTTCTTTGCTTGATTTCAACCTGAGTTATTCCCAGTGGTCCCTCTACCTCTATGATTCTATCCTTTGTAATATCATAATTATAAATCTTTCCATTCGCTTCAATTTTTACAACAGAGCTCTTCTCCTGACTTGTTGAAATTAGTGGCCAAAGAGATAGGAGAATAATTAGTGGAATTAATAGATAATCAAGCTTCTTCATTGCTGAATAATATAGCACAGAAACAGTGAAGATTGTGAAGATTTAGCCACATATTTATGTAATTAATAAGTAGTTATAGGTAATCTTTCTGTAATTTTTTAGCTATTACTTTTATTATTTTCTCCAATTTGCTAGAAAAATTGCCATGAGCAGGATATTTATCGCTGATAGTGATCAAAAATTTGTTTCCCTATCTTCCTCTTATCTAACTTTATCAGGATATACAGTAAGTGAGTTTAGTGACCTTTCTTCTTTGAAGGACACCTTAAGGTCATTCTTTCCTGATCTCTTACTTATTGCAAGGAGCTTCCCTGATGGAGATGGATTAATGTTTTTAAAACAAATTAGAGCAAAAAATCCAATGCCAATAATTGTTATTGGTCAAGATGGTAGTGAGAGTGAGAGAATATTAGCTTTTGAATTGGGATGTGATGATTATGTAGTTAAGCCTTTATCCTTTAAGGAGCTTTCTTTAAGGATTAATGCGCATCTAAGACGTATGGTTAAGTCTGAAATAAGACAGGGCGTTGTTTCTTGGGTTTTAGGAAAAGAAACCTTGTCCTTAGATATTGCATCCCATGAAGTCTTTTTAAATTCAAAGCCAATTAAGGTTACAAATTAACCGCCGAGAAAGCTCACGCGCCTTGGCCGTGAGATGAAAGGCGATAATGCGTAATGCCATAAAATGTGCTATAATGATGTCATGCGGACACTGACAGTAAAACTGTATGGTAGCGATGACTTCGGATACCTTAGTGATATGATAAATATCGCCGGGATCATATACAACACGGCACTGACAATCATACAGGACCACTACGATGCGACAGGGAAGCTTTTGGATAAATACGAACTCCAAAAACAGCTCCGTGGTCTTCGCAACGCGGATGAAAACCGCCACTGGCGATATGTGGGAAGTCAGGTAGTACAGGAGATAACCGACAGGATATACAGGGCATACCGGCTGTTTTTCACTAACAGGGAGAAGGGAGTCAAATGTTCGCCACCCCGTCGTCGCAAGGTCAAAAAGTACAAAAGCGTCACCTACAAACAGGCGGGATACAGATTCCTTCCTGACGGACGGTAAACGTGTTTTCAGCTGATATTTAAGTTTTTTTCCGATTGTATGAAAATTCTTCTAAAAGGACGAAAACAACATGTATAATCACTATCCAGAGCAAACAAGACGTAATGTAGTAGCAGCTCATAGAGCTGGTATTACTGTAACAAACCTTTCTAGAGCCTTAAATATTCCTCGCTCATCTATTCATACTTGGGAAAAATCCAAAAATTATGCTGATGTAGCACCAGCAGATGAAACTCTACTTAGTCATCTAAATATAAATACTTTACTACCAGCTAAAGTAGAGAAGAAAACAAGTAGCTTTGTAAAAGTTGTTAATGAAGAACCTAAATATACTGAAGGCTCTTTAGTTATTAAGAAAGGCTCATTAACAGTCGAGATAAATAAGTTAATGAATAACTCGGATCTAATATCTTTAATAAAAGCTATTGGAGAATGCAATGTTCTTTGAATACGACTCTTATAGCTACTATGTAAGACCAGGTTTTACAGATGCAAGAAAGAGCTTTAGAACTCTCTCTTGCATTGTGGATGAAGAGATGAATTTAGATTCAAGAGCAAAAGCAATGTTTATCTTTTGTAATAAGGCAAGAAACACATTAAAGATATTAGTATGGGATAATGGATATTGGGTATTAACTAAGCGATTAGAGAAAGGATCCTTTGCTTGGCCAAGCAGTAATGAAGAAGCAATAACTATTACAAAAGATGATATAAAGAGGATAATTCAAGGTGAAGATATATTTAGAAGATTACCTCAAATGGCGAGAAAAATAATCTATTAAATTGTTGTAAATAATAGAGATAATTTCTTGTAATAGTTGTAATTATTTGCGTTTTATGATAGTATATTTACATGAAGAAAAAGGCAAATAATATATCAAAAGAACAAGCTTTAGAGATGCAAATTAAGCTCTTACAAGAGACTATTAATAATAAAGATAATATTATTAAGAAACTTGAAAGTGATAAGTCAAATCTTGAAAAAGAGAATGCTGATCTTAAAGCTCAGTTAGCTAGAAAATATAGAAGAACTAGCGAAGCCATTTCTTCAGACCAACTATTACTATTTAATGAAGCAGAGTTTAATGTTGAGGATGGAGCCCTTAATGATAACTCTGACGATTTGCCAGAAGATAGTGCTGCTAATACTGATCCTTTAAGCGATAAAGCTAAAAGAAAGTATGTTAAACATAAGAGCCAATACTCTATGCTCAACCTTCCTGCAGATATGCCAGTTACTGTTATTCATAAACAGCAAGAAGCTCCTGTTTGTGAATCTTGTGGTACTGTTAAAGTAAAGGTTGGAGAAAGAGTTCATGATACTATTGTTAAGACTACTTCTTATTCAATTGTTAGAAGGATTACTGATGTTTATGAGTGTCCTAAGTGTGATGGTTCTGTTAAGAGTACTTCTAAAACAGATAATATCTTAGAAAACACTGTTGTAGATC
>NZ_VUNN01000029.1 GCF_009695635.1 Bullifex porci | reverse complement strand
CTATGAGCTGCTACTACATTACGTCTTGTTTGCTCTGGATAGTGATTATACATGTTGTTTTCGTCCTTTTAGAAGAATTTTCATACAATCGGAAAAAAACTTAAATATCAGCTGAAAACACGTTTACTCATAGGAGTCCCAGTATCTGTAGATGTGTCCGTTTATGCTGATACGTCCGCCAGTAAGGAATCTGTATCCCGCCTGTTTGTAGGTGACGCTTTTGTACTTTTTGACCTTGCGACGACGGGGTGGCGAACATTTGACTCCCTTCTCCCTGTTAGTGAAAAACAGCCGGTACGCTCTGTATATCCTGTCGGTTATCTCCTGTACCGCCTGACTTCCCACATAACGCCAGTGGTGGTTTTCATCCTCGTTGCGAAGATCACGGAGCTGTTTCTGGAGTTCGTATTTATCCAAAAGCTTCCCAGTTTCGGTATAGTGGTCCTGTATGATTGTCAGTGCCGTGTTGTATATGATCCCGGCAATATTTATCATATCACTAAGGTATCCGAAGTCATCGCTGTTGTACAGTTTTACTGTCAGTGTCCGCATGACATCATTATAGCATATTTTATGGCATTACGCATTACCACCTTTCATCTCACGGCCAAGGCGCGTGGGCTTTCTCGGCGGTTAATTTGTCAAATTGGTAAGGAATTGAATGAACAGGCAGCTGCAATTGCTAAGTATGTAGTTGGCTTAACAGCTGATGAAGTAAAGCAGGTTACAGTTTCTTCTGCATCACGCAATGAAATTGACTTAGCATCTTCTGCAACAATCGGTTATAGTGATATTATTGAAGCAATCGTAAAGGCAATGGATAACGCAAAGAGCTTAGGTGCTAAGAGCGGTGACACACTCTACCTTACACATTATACAAACAATGCTAAGAGTAAGGATGCTACAAGCAAGGGTGATGGACAGACTCAGACATATGCTACAGTTGCAGCTATCACAGTTGATGGTGATGTCATCACATCTATGATCGTTGACGCTGTACAGCCAACAGTTAAGTTCAATGCAAAGGGTGAAGTTACCTCTGATGCAGCTTATGTAAAGACAAAGAATGAGCTTAAGGAAGCTTATGGAATGGCTAAGGCAAGCTCAATCGGTAGAGAATGGTATCTCCAGGCAGAATCATTCTGTGCTTATGCAACAGGTAAGACTATCGATGCAGTAATGTCTACAGCTGTAAACGAAAAGGGTGTAGCTACAGATGTTGACTTAGTTTCTTCTGTAACTCTTGCTCTTTCTAACTTCACAGATCTAATTGCAAAGCTTGCGAAATAAGGACTGTAAGAATTGAAAAAAGGTAGATGGATAATAATATTATTAACATTTATCATTGCACTTACCGGATGTACTAAAAAAGAGACATCCGGTATTGCACTAGAGCGTTATAGCGCAACATATCTCTCACTTTTTGATACTGTAACCTCTATAGTGGGTTATGCAGAAAGTGAGGAGGAGTTTAATACCATCACAAAGCAAATACATGATGAAATGCTAACCTATCATAGGCTCTATGATATTTATAATACATATGATGGTATTGTGAACCTTAAAAATGTAAATGATACTGCAGGTATTGCACCTGTTAAGGTAGATCAAAGAATTATTGATTTAATTCTATTTTCAAAAGAAATATATAAAGAAAGTAACCATAAGGTTAACATAGCACTTGGAAGTGTACTTGCTCTTTGGCATGAGGCTAGAGAGGATGGGTTATATGATCCACTAAATGCATATCTTCCAGATATGGATGAATTAATAGCAGAAAGTAAGCATTGTGACTTAGATAAGGTCATAGTAGATGATGATAATAATACTGTATTCTTTGAGGATCCTAACATTAGACTTGATGTTGGTGCTATTGCTAAGGGGTATGCAACCCAAAAGGCTATTGAAAATATAGATATTAGCTTATTAATTAGTGTTGGTGGAAATGTTGCCTCAACAAAATCTAAGCCAGATGGATCGCCTTGGGTAGTAGGTCTTCAGGATACTCAAAAGAGTGAAGGAAACTATAAGCAAAAGGTTATTCTTGATAAGGGGGCTGTAGTTACTAGTGGAGACTATCAACGCTACTACGAGGTTGATGGAGTTCAATATCACCATATAATTGATCCAGATACATTGATGCCAGCACAATATTGGAAGGCTGTTTCTGTTATCGTTCCAGATTCAGGTGTTGCAGATGGACTTTCTACTGCACTATTTTTAATGAACCAAGAGGATGGACAGAGGCTATTAGATAAATATAATGGTGTTGCTCTCTGGACAGATAAGGATGGTAATGAATATCAAAGTAATGGCTTTGACAGTGTAATTAAAAACTAAAGCTTTTTCTTACACCACCAATGGTCACTCTCCTTCTTAATTTCAACATTAAATACCTTATCAATTAGTTTTGAGGAATAAACATCATCAACACTACCCTCAAATAAAAGCCTTCCTTTATCCATTAATATAAAGCTATCTGCAATTGAGAGAGCACTCTCAAGGTTATGAAGTACCATAACTACACTCTTATTCTCACTACATAGCTCCTTCGCTAAATCTAGTAGCTGAAATTGGTGAGAAATATCTAAAAATGTTGTGGGCTCATCTAAGAGAAGATAATCACTACCTTGAGCAAGTGCCATAGCAATATATACCTTTTGTCTTTCACCACCAGATAGTTCAGAAACCATTTTATCTCTTAAGCCTTCAATCCCCATCCTCTCAAGAGCCATATCAACAGCTTCTCTATCCTCTGCTCTATATCTTCTTGGATAAGATAAATATGGAAATCTTCCATGTAAAACTAAATTCTTTACAGCTATATCAGGAACGCTCCTATTTTGTGATAAATAAGCTATCCTCTTAGCTCTATCAAGTGGCGAAATATTAGATAAATCAATATCATCAATAAAAATTGAACCACTAGTTTTCTTTATTATTCCTGAAATAGTTTTTAATAGTGTTGATTTTCCACACCCATTAGGACCAGCTATTACAGTTAATTTATTATTTAAAATATTTAACGATACTCCCTTTAGGATATCATCATCTCCATAACCACTATAAAGGTCTTTAATTGCTATCATGCTCTTCTCCTCTTTAGCACTAGGTACAAAAATACTGGTCCACCTAAAAGAGACATTATAATACCAACAGCAAGCTCATATGGCCTAAAGAGGGAGCGGGCTATGATATCACAAAGTGTAACAATAATACCGCCTAATATTGCTGATAGAAGTATGTAGTATCTTCTATCCCTCTTTAATATTCTTCTTGTAGCATTAGGTACTAAGAGTCCTACAAACCCTAATAACCCTGCAAAGCTAACTGCAGAGCCCGCTAATAGTGATGAGAGTATTATAAAAAGAGCTCTAAGACGCTTTACATTTACTCCTAATGAAATTGCTTCATCATCACCTAGAGAGAGGATTTCTAATTCATTAGTTAATGTGCATGCTAAAGCAATAGCTATAAAAATAATTATAGTAGCAGGGTATAGTCTAATTGCAGAGACAGAGGAAAAGCCTCCCACAAAGAAATCACTACCATTCATTGACGCACTTGGAACAAGATTTACTAGAGTATCACTTAGGGCTCCTAAAATGTAGTTCATAGAAACGCCACATAGCAATACTGTTGTTCTACTTGCTCTTAGTCTTGCAGATATAACCATTATGAATAGAGATGTAATAATAGCACCAATAAAGGCACTAAGAGACATCATAAGGCCAGAGGATACTCCTATAGCACAGGAGAGTGTTACAGCAAGCCCAGCTCCCGAGTTCACTCCTATTATCCCAGGAGCTGCTAGATTATTTGCTAATACACTTTGAAGTATTGCACCAGCTACTGCTAAAGCACCTCCTGCAAAGACACAAGCTATTGTTCTAGGAAGTCTTGAATAGAAAAATATGTAGCGTTCAAAGCTATCTGAAGAAAAAATAGATTCAAATAGCTTAATGGGAGAGATAACAACACTTCCAATCATTAAGCTTAATAGGATAGTTAATATAAGTAAAAGCAAAGAGAGTAATACAATATGCTTTTTCATTTATTTAGAATCTCTAAAAGCCCTCGATAGGCCTCAGCCCATCTATGGTTTGGCTTTAAGTTATATAGTGTTTTATCCATGAAGTAGACATTACCATTCTTTACAGCTGATAGCTCCTTAAAGAGAGGGTGCTCATCAAAATAGGTAGCGACATATTTTTTCATTCCCTCCTCATCATCACCTCTTTGTGTGATAAAGATATATTCAGGATCCTCCTTAAGGATATATTCAATGTTTAAATTCTCTAAGAGGCTTGACTCACTATCTGCTAAATTGATACAACCAAGCTCACTTAGCATTGCTCCCATAATGCTCGATTCACTATTTTTTGCTTTAAGATATGCGCTCGATGCAAGCATACATAGTACCTTAGGACTATCCTGTCGCTTTTGTTTTAATATTTCAGCTATCTCTGCTTTTACACTTTCTCCATATTTTTGATATAAATCCTTTCTTCCAGTCATATCTGTAAAGATATCTAAAACGTGGAGGTAATCATCAAAGTCATAAACCTCTAAATAAGCAGCAGGGATATTCATGCTATCAAAGGAATCCTTCCAGGTAAGCTGCTGGTTATTATTAGGACTTGCTAAAATAAAATCTGGCTTTGCAGCTATCAAGCTCTCTAGATTTAGCTTAGAAATCTTTCCAAGGTTAACTGTATCTTCAGATAAATCAAGCTCTAAATCTGTCCAGCCATCATCAGGACATGCAACAACATCACCACCTGCTAGCATCCATATTTGAGCTAAACTTCCAATTAAAGCGGCAGTTCTATCATACGATTTAACACTTATCTCTCGTGATAAATTATCTGTAAAAACAAAGTAATCCTGACTTTCAGCCTTTTTACTACAAGCTGAAAGCAGGAAAACAATAAGAATAAAAATAATTATCTTTTTCATACAAACACCCAAAGTAGCAAATCACCAACTTTATATTACCTACAATATCTCTTTTAAGGCCCTTTCCTATGTACAAGTATGGCAGCTATATTTAGGTGTTTTATTAATTAGCAGGTTGCTCCGCCCTTTACATCCTTATTCAAGATTGCAGCTTTGTCAATCTTAGAATTGAGGAGTTTATCATTAACATAGTCAAATCCGAGTCTTGCTACTGTATCTGCAAAGCGCTCCCCACTCTTACCCTCATCACGGAAAAGAAGGATTGCTTTTTCAACTACATCCATTAGCTCCTCTTCACTTGTTATAACTCTAGTTAAAGGGATTCCATGAGCGATCTTCTTGCCCCAGCGTCCACCAACATATACCTTGTAGCCTGGAACATACTCCTCAGCAACCTTAAATGGACATCTACCCTTACATCTTGAGCAGTTATTACATTCATTTGGATCAACAGAGAGCTTTCCATCTACAACCTTAGCAACCTTAATTGGACAGCTGTTAACTACCTGACAAACCTTACAGCCCTTACATTTTTGAATATCAAAAACAGGAACATTTTGACCGACAATACCAAGGTCATTGAGATTTGGCTTAACACAGTTATTTGGACAGCCACCAACAGCAATCTTAAATTTGTGTGGTAATGTTACACCATGATAGCCAACATAGAATTTCTCATGAAGCTTCTCAGATAGAGCGAAGGTATCTGCAAGACCATACTGACAGGTAGTACCTTTACAAGATACTACAGGTCTTACTAAGCTACCTGTGCCACCAGTTGAAAGCCCTCTCTCATTTAAGAATTCAATAAGTGGCTGGATATTTTCATACTTAACGCCTTGAACCTCTAGAGTAAGACGAGTAGTCATTGTAATTTCTCCAGAACCAAACTTCTCACAAGCTTCCCAAATAGTCTTTTGCTCTTCAGCTGTAATCTTACCATTACGTGTAATAATTCTTACATTAAATACATCTGGGTATCTCTTATCCTGTAAGCAGCCAAGAGCCTTTACTCTTCTTACCTCCTGTGGAGGGATTGCACCAGCAAACTTAATTTTAACATCATTAAGATTAACTCCACCCTCAAGAGATTTAGTAGCAGTAAAGCCCATAGCCTTAAGTCTATTTTGAACTAGATAAGATTTTCTTCCTCTAGCACAAACTAGAAGTAGCTTTGCATCCTTAGGAGTATCCTTAAAGGTTTCCTCTAGCTTATCAAAGGCAACAAACTTTGCACCAGGGATAGTTGGAGAATTATTAACATCAATAACCTGATATCCCTCTGCCTTTCCACACATATACTCATATGGAGTAAAGCTATCGAGAACACCATTTATTTTGTTTTCAAGTACATAGCTAGCCTGTACTAATGGATTAATCGCAGTAGAGAATGGTGGTGCATATGATAGATCTAATGAATCGAGGTCCTCTAATTTAGCGCCCATATATATTGCAGTAACAGCTGTATCTACAATTTTATCAACTTCTCCAGGTCCAACTACCTGCACACCTAATACCTTGTGTGATGACTTATCTGCAACAAGCTTAATAACAAAGTTTCCACTCCCAGGATAGTAATGAGCCTTATCATCAACAACTAAGGAAACACTAATTGCATCAAAGCCCTCAAGCTCTGCACTCTTCTCTGTTAAACCAGTTCTACCTGCATTTAAGCCATCAAATAGCTTTAGAACTGCTGTAGAAAGACAGCCTCTATATTTAATATCCTCACCTGTTAAAGCCTTAGCAAGAATTCTTCCTGTAATATTAGCTGTTGATCCCATTGCAGAATAAGCTCTTTTACCTGTTAATACACTTCTAACTAAAGCACAGTCTCCAGCTGCATAAATATCATCAAGATTGCTTCTTAGCTGGTCATCAACTACAATTGCACCTTTTTCAAGCTCAATACCACTATCGAGTAAGAAATCTGTTGCAGGCTTTACACCAAGAGCGAGGATTACAATTTCACCAGTAATATCACCACGAGTAGTCTTAATACCACTATCTGTAATCTCTTCTAGCTTTGCACCATTAACAACCCTTATACCCTTTTGTATAAGTTGTTTTTTGATGTATTGTGCCATATCAGGATCAAAAAGGTTTGGAAGTACCTGATCTGCTAAATCAGCAACTGTAACATTAACACCCTTAGCTTTAATATTTTCAGCAACCTCAAGACCAATAAAGGAAGCACCAACTATAACAGCACTCTTAACACTCTTCTCTTCGATGTAGCGCTTAATATTAACAGCATCCTCAACTGTTCTAAGTGTGAAAACATTAGATCTATCTACACCCTCAATATTTGGGACTATAGGAGTAGCTCCAGTTGCGATAATTAATTTATCATAGGTGACCTCTGTATTATCCTTAAATAATACACTCTTTCTATTAGGATCAATTTTAATTGCTTCCATCTCAGTTTTAACATTTACACCAGTAAGCATTGAAAACTTTTCAGGAGTATTTACAACTAAGCTATCCTTATCAGGAATAAGACCACTTATGTGGTATGGTAGTCCACAGCCTGCGTATGAAATATCCTTAGACTTAGTATAAATAGTGACATTATTATTTCTATTTTGACGCATCAATTTTGCTGCAACCTTAGTTCCAGCAGCGACGCCACCTAAAATAACTATATTCATTCTTTCACCTCAAAGAAAATTATACTATTAAACTGTAGTCTTATAAAATGTTTTATCTACCAAACCACTAACAAAAATAATGAAAAAATTAATCAATTAAGCCATCAAGGAAATCAAATACTGTTACCCAATATGCATTAGCAATCGCATCGGGAGAGTTAAATATTTCATGGTGAGAATCAGGGCACATTACAACGTGTACTCTTTCTGCCTTAGAAGCAAATTCTAATTGCTTATCATTTCTAACTAAGCTATCAAATTCTGCTTGGAATAGTAAAACTGGAATCTTTACCTTTTCTGCTTCACTTTGCTTAACCATCTTTTCTGTAGCTTTTATAGCTGCATTTAGCCATGACCAAGTAGCTCCATAGGTTTGATGATATTCATTCTCCGTTCTCATATCAAAGAAGTATTTGTATCTAGGGTAGCTTGTAGCAGGGCATCCTGGATCAGAAAATGCTTCTACAGCATCCCAATCATAGTGTCCAAAGATATAGCCATCTCCAGCGCCAAATAGATTAGCAGAGCCTGATAGGAATTTAGCAGCCCATTGAGGTACAGCTCCCATATTAATACCAATCATTGGAGAGGATAGAATTGCAAAGTCAAAAATATCAGGGTAGATTTCTAAAAATCTAGTTGCGATTCCACCACCCATCGAGTGGCCAAATAATACTAATTTATTATCCCTTGATAGTGGTAGAACTACCTCATCAACAAACTGCTTTACATCCTCTGTATAGACATTAAAATCATCAACAGCTACCTTTGAAAGCTCATTTGATACATCGGCTCTTCTCTCAGAGTATCCATGTCCATAGTGCTCAATCATATAGACGTCATATCCAGCTCTATTAAAGTAGAAGATAATCTCACTATATTTTCTGATAAACTCTGTAAAGCCATGAAGAATAACTACACTACCTTTTTCATTTTCAACATCGAATATTTCATAATATATTCTGTGTCCATCACGATTAGAGGAGAGTGTTCCATTTCTTTTAATTGAATTAAGGTATGGCTCAACCTCTTCACTCATTGTCTTTGAGTAATTATCCTCGCTTACTATCTCAAAATCAGGTCTTGAGATATCAAGAGGTAAGATATTCATTGTCTTTCCACTTGGGGTGGTAGTAGAGCATGAAAAAAACAAAATAGTTACAAGAGAAATTAAAATAAATCTTTTCATAAAGAAAAAATAACCATAGCAATTTGCTATGGCTATATACAAAGACTCTATTTTGTTATAGAGAGGAACAACTCGTGAAGCCGCGTATCCTTTGATAGCTCAGGATGAAATGATAATGCAATTTGGTTTTTATACCTTACTCCAGTTATCTTATCATCATATTTTGATAATACATCGACACTATTATCTACCTCAGTAATATATGGAGCTCTAATAAATACCATTTCAAAATTATTAAAGTCTCCAACCTTACCATTGGTAATAAAGGATCCAAGCTGTCTTCCGTAAGCATTCCTCTTTACTGTTACAGGAAGTGTTGCTAAATATCTGTTTTTATCGTTTTCAATTGTCTTTGAAAGAAGTATTAGCCCTGCACAGGTTGCAAGTACAGGAAGCCCTGATAATATCATATCTCTCAAAGGATTTAGCATATCTAGCTCTCTTAAAAGCTTTCCCTGTACTGTGCTTTCTCCACCTGGCAATATAATACCATCGAGATTAGCTAAATCAGAAAGCTTTCTGATCTCCTTAGCTTCAGCACCAAGAGTATTTAAAGCTTCAATATGCTCCCTAAAGGCTCCTTGAAGAGCTAGAACACCTACCATTATCTACCTCTTTCTTCCATGATGAGCTTTATTTCATCAGGATTGATACCAACCATAGCCTCACCTAAATCCTCAGAGAGCTCTGCAATAAGCTTTGCATCTCTATAATTTGTAACAGCTTGAACTATGCTTCTTGCTCTCTTAGCAGGATTTCCTGATTTAAAAATACCTGAACCAACAAATACGCCCTCAGCTCCTAGCTGCATCATTAATGCTGCATCTGCAGGAGTTGCAACACCACCTGCTGCAAAGTTAACTACAGGAAGCTTTCCATTTTGATGAACATATAATACTAATTCATAAGGAACAGCTAAAGCCTTAGCCTCCTCAAATAGCTCATCCTCTCTCATAGAAACTACCTTCCTGATCTCAGCATTCATCTTTCTCATATGTCTTACAGCTTGAATTACATCACCAGTTCCAGGCTCACCCTTTGTTCTAATCATAGAAGCACCCTCATTGATTCTTCTTAAGGCTTCACCAAGGTCTCTTGCTCCACAAACAAAAGGAACCTTAAAATCTCTTTTATTGATGTGATATAAATCATCTGCAGGGCTTAATACCTCTGACTCATCGATGTAATCAATTTCTATAGCTTCTAGAATTTGAGCCTCAACGAAGTGACCAATTCGGCACTTAGCCATAACAGGAATTGACACTGCATTCTGTATTGATTTAATCATCTTTGGGTCACTCATTCTTGAAACCCCTCCAGCAGCTCTGATGTCTGCAGGAATTCTTTCAAGTGCCATAACAGCACAAGCACCAGCGTCCTCAGCAATTCTTGCTTGGTCAGGTGTAGTAACATCCATAATTACACCACCCTTAAGCATCTGTGCTAAACCCTTATTTAATTCATATTGTTTTACTGCGTCCATTTTTAACCTCTGATATCACAACATTATCACCAATCTGGTTATATAAAAATGTTCAGAAAAATTTTATATTATTATTACCAGATTAGGAGTTTTTCGATGCTTACATACCAGCTAGATAAATCAAAGGGACCAATGTATCAGCAGCTTTATGAAGCTATAAAAAGTGATATTATCTCAGGAAAACTTGAAAAAGGCTTTAAGCTTCCTTCAAAAAGAACCCTTGCAAGAAACTATAGCTTAAGTACCATAACAATTCAAAATGCATATGACCAGCTTATTAGTGAAGGGTATATTACAGCTATCGAAAAGAAGGGGTACTATGTAGCAGGGAACAAAAACATTAAAAAGCCTCTATTAATTTATAAAGCATCAGAAAGTAAGCCCTATTATGATAATCTCTCTAATACAAATATTAGTGTAGCAAACTTTCCCTTCTCTGTTTGGTCACGTTTAATGAGAAGAATTATTGGGCAAGATAGCTCAAGGCTCCTTGCTCCTATTCAAGCAGCTGGTATGGATGAGCTTAGATGTGCTATTGCTAAGCATCTATACTCCTTTAGATCTATGGTTGTTAATCCTGAGCAAATAATAATTGGAGCAGGTACAGAGTACCTCTACTCACTAGTAATTCAATTACTTGGAAGAGATAAGCACTTTGCTATTGAGGACCCTGGATATGATAAGCTTGCAAAAATATATAGTGCAAATAATGTTGATTTCTCATTAGTTGAGCTTGATAGTGAAGGACTTAATGTAGATAAATTAAATAAAACAAATGCTAATATACTTCATATTAGCCCTAACCATCACTTCCCAACTGGTGTAACAATGCCACTAAAAAGAAGATATGAAATACTATCTTGGGCTTCAGAAGATGAAGGTAGATATATTATAGAGGATGATTACGATAGTGAGTTTAGAGTATCGAAAAACCCACATCCTACACTATTTTTATTAGATGGCTCTGAGAAGGTAATATATTTAAATACCTTCTCAAGGTCTCTAGCTCCATCGATAAGAATAAGCTATATGGTGCTTCCCCAAAAGCTTGCAGCACTGTTTAATGAAAAGCTCTCATTTTATTCCTCAACTGTTCCAAGCTTCGAGCAGCTAACACTTTCTGCATTTATAGAGGAAGGATATTTTGAAAAGCACATTAATAGAATGAGACTATTTTACATAAAACAAAGAAATCGTGTTATTAATGAAATCTTAAATAGTGAAATAAAGAATAAGGTCTCAATTATTGAAAATGATTCAGGCTTACACTTTATTCTTCGCTTAAATACATCATATTCAGATGAAGAAATAAAAACACTTCTTGAAAAAGAAAAAATAAAAATAGCAGCCCTCTCTGATTACTCATCTAAAAAGAAGGTTAATCATGATTTTATAATCAGCTACTCCAATCTTGATATTAATGTCTTAAGAAGAGCACTTAGTATCCTAAATACTTATCTTTGATAAACGATATTATGGGATATTATTTCAAATTCACTAGAGATTGGATACAAGCTTGATTTTACCGCCTAAATCTATTATATTTGTAGTAATTCTACAAATATGGAGTGTTTATGCTTTTAGAAATGAGATTTGCAAACTTTTTCTCAATCAAAGAAGAAGTATGCATTGATTTTAAGGCTGGGAATATCAAGACTGTTGCTGCTAAGAATTTAGCTGATAATATTTTCACTGTAAATGAAGAAACTCTGTTAAAAGTGCAAGGAATTTATGGCCCTAATGCTTCAGGAAAATCTAGCATAATAAAAGCTGCATTTTTTTGCAGACAGCTTGTTATAGATTCTTTCCAGAATAATGAAGGTGTAGTTTTTTCATTCATTCCATTCAAGTTTGATGGGTATTATGAAAAGCCAAGCTCCTTTTTCATAAATTTTATAACTGATGGAATAGAATATGAATATTCCTTTACTCTAACAAGAAATCAAATTCTTACAGAAGAGCTTTATTATTATCCAGGAAAAAGAAGAGCTAAAATATTTACAAGAGATGAATCAGCAGGTACAAAAAAATCAGATATATACAGTTTTGGTGAAGGCCTTTTTATCAAGCCACTCGATGTAGCTCAAAGCACAGGAAAAACAACACTCTTTATAAGTAGAGCTAGTCAGATGGACAGAGAGATTGCTAAGAAAATTTATAATTACTTTAGGACAGAATTACTTATAGGTCTTCCTCAGCTTTCTGGACAATACGCAGTTGATTTATTCAATGAAAATAAAAAATTAATTATAGAAGCTTTAAAAATGGCAGATAGTGATATTACTGACATGAATGTAAAAGTTGAAAGCACTCCTTTTATTGCTGATACTTTTAATATTTCAAGAAAAGGAATGCCACTTTCACCAAATACAATTAAGACTGTAGAAATAATTAATTTTTATACTGTACATAAAAGAAATCCTGATATTACTTTTAATCTAGAAGGTGAAGAATCTGCTGGCACTATTCAAATTTTTAATCTACTTCTCATTCTTCTTGATGTTTGCAAAAATGGAAAAACGCTTATTCTTGATGAATTTGATGCAAGCCTTCATACAGAACTAGCACAATTCATTCTAGATTTAATTAATGCTTCTAAGTCAGCGCAGTTATTATTCACAAGTCATAATACGAACCTCTTGAATATAAAAAAGATGCGTAGAGATCAAATTCTTTTTACAAACAAAAAAGAAGATGGTTCTACAGAAGTTTATTCTCTTTTTGATTTTAAAGATTTTAGAGAGAATATGGATGCTGAAAAATGCTACTTGCAAGGTAGATTTGATGCAGTTCCATATATTAACTCTTCTGTTGCAACTATAAAAAATCTTCTTGAGGAGAACTGATGGCAAGAGAAAGAAAATCAATACCAAGAAAGATGAGGCCTCAATTTCTAGTTCTTTGTGAAGGAGAAACAGAAGAAAACTACGTAAACTTTTTACGACAATATTATAGGCTTCCTATAAAAATTGTTCCTAAGATCATTGGAAGCAAAATTTCACAAAAAATTGTTAACCGCTATAAGAAAGATTTGACTGGCTCAGAAGAATCAATTAAGACCTTTTTTATGTATGATGCCGATTTACCAGAGGTTGTAGAAAACTTAAAACAATGTGACGGTATTCTTTTGATTAGTAATCCTTGTATAGAAATATGGTTTATCGCACATTATAAAAAACCATCAGAAGCAGAACTTTCAAGTCAAAATTGTGTGCGAATGCTTAGAGGCTTACCCAACTGGGATAATTATAAAAAGTCTATATTAACTTCAGTGCAAGAATCGCAGTTATGGAATAAAAGAATGGTTGCAGTAGCTAATATGGAACAAAAGGAAGCTAATTCAAAAACATACAGTTCTATTTTTGAATTCATAAAGATTTTAGAAAAAGAATCATCAAATAAGAATTAATTGTAGGGGCAAGTTTTTGTGTACTTGCCTATTTTCATAACTATTTCTTTTTATCGACACTATTTATGCTTGTGATGATATGCATTCTAAGATGTAACAATTAATGATTCATAGTGAAACTAATGGATAGCCTTGATAAGCTTATCTCAGAGGAACTAATACTGAGAATGTGTGATGCTAAATTTGTTACAGATGATGCTGATGAGCAAGAGTACTAACAAAAGGATTTAGGCTTACACTATATTCTTCGCTTAAACACAGCATATACAGATGAAGAAATAAAAGTGCTTCTTGAAAAAGAAAAAATAAAAATAGCAGCCCTCTCTGATTACTCATCTAAGAAGAAGGTTACTCATGATTTTATAATCAGCTACTCTAATCTTGATATAAATGTCTTAAGAAGAGCTATTAATATTCTTAATAAGTTTATCTAACATTGCTATTTCGGATTAAATATTATAATTTTATAAGATAATCAAGCATATATTTATAATTCATCCATAAAATCTTAATTAAAGGGAAAAAGCATTCTCTATGCAATAAATAGTATCCTTACAGTTATGTGATAAGACATAATAGGTTAGTTTTTATGTAAATCATCATTCAAATATAAGAAAGTAGATTTAAGCTGTATATAAGCTAGTAATTTACTTCAGGACTTGAAACCATCAAGCTATAAAACTCATTAACCTTTTTCTTATTATCTTCTATCTTCTGCTTTAGATAATTTGATAGAGCTTTATCTGTACAATAAACAAAGCAACCCTTCATCGCTCTTGATAATAAGGTTCTATATGTATTTCTGATAATAAAATCAACCTGCTTTAAAGCCTCTTTATTCCCTTTGTTACAAAGTCCCTTAAGCCCAGATAGTGATTGATCTGATTTAGCACGAGCTTTGTAATCTGTAATAACCCTTCCATTTTCATATCTAAGGTCATCACCAATTATAACTCCTACATAGCTAAACTCTAAGCCTTGACTAGTATGAATACATCCAATTTGATCAACAGAATCCTTATCAATAGCCCATGTCTCAGTATTACTAAAGTTCCATTGAGCAGAAAAATCCTTTGAAGGAATGACAATATCCTGTGAGGCTCTATCTTTTTTAGATAGCCATGGCCAACAATAGCCCGCAAGCATTCTTGCTTTATTATCCTTAAGATTTAGACGCTTAATTTCACTCATCATAGCCTTTGGATCATCAACTACTCTAATGTCATAATCCTCAGGATCAAAGGTGTAATAATCATGCTTTATATCTAATACATCATCTAAAAAGCTCATATAACCATCACTACCATTACATCTAAACTGTGATAAAAGCTTTCCTTGATGAATATCAGCTCCAAATCTCTCAGCCCAAGAAATTATTTCTGCAACAGAACCAATATCGTATGATGATATCTTTTGCATCTCGTCGATAAAGAATACAGAAATTAATGATGCATTAATTATTTCTTTTATTTGGTTTTCACCTTGGTTATGAAAAATTCCAGACTTCTCATTTAAACGATGCGCTTCATCAACTAATAGTACATCATATGTATTTTGCTTAACACTCAAAAGCTGCCCTGAGGATAAGAACATCCCTTTATATTCTTTTTTCTCAAATCTATCGTCCCCTGCCAATATAGATAAATAAGCATTTCTAGGAGCAGCATTTTTAGTTACATATGCTGCTGTTTTTTCTTTTTTTATTGCTTCAGCTAATAAGTTTATTGCTAATACACTCTTACCAGTCCCAGGTCCACCCTCAATAATAAATACCTGTTTATTTCTTAAAATAGTACTACGATTAACTACTGCCATTATGTTTTGAAAGAAAACATTTTGTTCATCAAGTAAATGGAATTCATCTTTACCTTTCAATATATTTGCAAACACATCCTGCAGTGATTTAGAGGGCCTAATCCTACCATTATCAATTCTTTCAATAATAGATTTTTTATCTGGCTTAACAACATGAGCTGTAATAAAGCTTCTTAGCTTTTCTCCGTAATCACGAAAGAAAATAGGAGCATTTTTAATCTCTGGATAGATAAAGCTATCATTTATTTTATCACCATCAAAATATGTGTAGTTATGTAAATAAGCACAAGGAAATAGCTTTATATTATCACTCTCTATAGCTTCATTATAGTTTTCTAACGTAATAGCATATGACCAAGCTTGATATGATGGATGATTAACATATCTATTAGCATTTCCAACAAAGGTATTTACTAGCTTCTTATCTTCATCAACCTCTGCTTTTGTCCATTGCTTTAGCTCAACTATTACTACATTATCTTCACCTAAGCTATTTTCACCAGCAATAATAAAATCTATTCTACTACCACAGTTAGGAAGTCTGTATTCTGCGCAAACAGTAGTGTTATCATCAATTAATGGAGTATCAATTACATTAGCCATGCAAGTAAGAGAGTTTTCCCATGCAATTACTTCAGCCTTATGAGCCTTTCCAAGATTTTTCTCATACATTTTCTTAACAGCATCAGCAATTCTTCTTTGCTTACAATCGTTAATAAACTCTTTCTTAGTTGCTTGGTAAATAATCATAATCCCTCCAAAAGCTATTGTAGCACAGCAAAAATAAAACTAATAGAAAAGCAGCTTTATTTGTAAAGAAAACTCATTATTGTTAGTAATGAGTTTTCTTACGTAAGAGATATTTACAAAATAGCCTGCTATAAGAGTTTATTTATAGTATTGCACTTCCTCCTGTAACAATCCAACAAGCCATTGATGCAACTAGCAGAGCACCTGTAAATACATTTCCAGTTTTCTTATAGATATATGTACAAAGGAGAGAGAATACTAATACTTGAGGAACAAATACGATTAATAGAGACATAAAAGGACCTCCAAAGGTAGGAGTAAATAGCAAATCTGCTCCTGGGCCTATTCCGAGGAAGAATGGGATGTACTCAATTAATACAATTATTAGGATACCGCCTACCATTGATAATGCATTATGATACCAATTTGAGAAGAATGCTTTACCACCTGATAGTCTAGCTTCTGGCCTTCTATTTGATGCAAAGATCTTACTATTGTTTAGTAGGAAGAAAATTGCAAATACAGGGATATATACTAAGAACTGGATAAATCTTTCAAATGAGAACAATCTAAAGAAAGGCCATATAAATCTAAAGTCTAAAGTAAATACCTTTACTGCGATAAATAGCTCTACATACATCAATAAAAGCATAGAAATAACTAGTAATAACGCTTTTCCTAGTAGCTTGAAATCAAAGTGCTTTGGGCTCTTCTCAGAAGCAAAGCCTAAGTCTGCCATATCGATAATTACACCCTTTTTCTTTGCTCTCTTTATTGGAATAATAGTAGTAAATAGCATTACAACTATTAAGAATAGATACCAGCTCAAGAAGCCATTTCCAATAGTCATTCTAAAGATATTCTCATTTAAAGGTAATAACCCATGTCCAAGCTGAGTTAAAAATGGGTAAGTGAAGCCTGCAATTAACATTGTGATAATACAGTTCTTCCACCATACCTTACCACTTTTATCCTTATTAGGACGGTTAGGAATACCTGTTACTACATCTTTAAAGAAAGGAGTATAAATTAGAACGTTCATAAAGGAAATCATTGAGAAGATAGCTAAAAGCATAGCTAAAAATACTAAAGCTTCCTTAATCATAAATACTTGGTTAGTTGGTGCTATTGAGGAATCAAGATTTATTGCACTATCAAACCACTCAAGTGCAGCTCTCATACCATGAGAGTCATGAGTTGTTAATCTATGGTTTGTATTTAAAAGCTCTATTCTTCTTGCACTACCATCAGCAAATGAGCCAAATGTTGTATTCCATTCGCTTTGGTTTGCATCAACACCTAAGAACTCAGTTCGAATTGGAGTATCTAAGATATCATCTGTTACAAAGTTCTGATAATCTCTAAAGTAATTAAATTCATCGTACTTTGCTTGTAGTAAAAGAACATTATTAAACTTTATTTTACTATCATAAATACTATTTCTAAATAGCTCACCACACTGTAAAACAGTTGCTTTAGGTGTAATATCCACACCATTTGAATTTACAGCACCTGAGTATGCTGCAGCCGTTGACCAAGATGCCCAGGTTCCCATACTGTGTCCAGAAATTGCGAGTCTAGTTGGATCTACTTCTTCAAGAGAGGATAAGAATGCATAAGCAGCTATACCACCCATTGAGCTATCAACAACAGCAGAGCCATCACTACCTTTAGAATATCTATCATTAAAGAAGGATAAGGTAGAGAAGTTCATTAAAACCTTATATCTAAGAGGTCCACTGATCTCGACATAGGTTTTATCACTCTCACTATCATTTCCATAGTTAACACTTACCTTATGGTTTGTATATCCTCTACTTCTCATCGGGATAGTAGTATCACCATGTCCATATTCATCTATTGCAAGTACAACAGCACCTCTTCTTGCAAGCTCTATTGCATATGCAGCACTAGTTTCATGGTCATTTTGATAGCCATGAAGCAGTAATACACCAGGAGCGTCCTTTGCACCCTTTGGTGTGTATAATTTATAAGCTATGTTTCCATCATCTATTTCAATGATACCTGTCTCAATTTCAACTCTATTCCAATCACTTTGAATTAGAGAAGCAATGAAAATTGCTAAAAAGCAAGCAATAACTAAAATAGCTGTAATGATAAGGTTCTTTTTCATGTAAGAATTTTATCACCCTTTTAAGCAATATTAAAATAAAGTATTTATCTTTTTTAAAGGCTGATGTAGTAAAAATCAAAAGGTCCATATTTAAACCATAATTTTAGTTAGAATTGAAGTTTTTTAATTTATCCTTTACTCCTAGCATCCGTCAGTTATAATAGAAGAAGAGGGAGTATTATGGCTGTAAATAATATTGGTGTATGTATGTGCTGTGAAAAAGAAATTCATGCAACAGGTATCATAAGTCATCTTGGCAGATGTAGAAAATTAGAAAAACCAAATTCAGGTAAAGAAGAGTGTGAGCTTTATACCATTTTACTGAGAGATGAAATAAAAACAGAGTATTGGATGGTTATTGAAGTATATGAAACCACTAAGCTATCTGCAATCGATACTTATTTACGTAAGATTTGGTTCAAGGAAAGTGAGCTAACAAGTGAATTTGAAATAGATGGAAAAAAATATAGCTCTAAGCCTTCCCCTGATTGCTTAGGAATGGATATTTCTATCAAAGAAGCTGCAAAGGATATTACTAAGCTTAGATATACACATTACTTTAGTTCTCCAACAAATCTAACAGTTGAGATAAAAAGGATAGAAAGAGGAATTCCTTATAAACGATGTGTCAGATTACAAGCAAGAAATAAGCTTCCATATAATAAATGCAATGTTTGCCGCAGAGCAATGGCTACAAATATTATTGAAGATAAAGACTCTACAACTATTTTATGTGACAGATGTCTTGATAAAGCTAGAAAAGGTAATAGCACTGTAAGCTTAGCCCATAGCCTAGCACGTCCTATTATTAATACACCTAGGATGTGAATAAAAGTTAAAGGATTATTTCTTCAAGACTTTTTGCACACTCATATCCACATTCATTTTCTATAATTGAATAATGCAAATAGCAAGGTAAGTGAACCAGCCTTACCTTGCTTGCTTTTGTTTCTTTGATAAAAGCAGCACACTCAGCTGTATTCATGTGACCAATTCTACTTCCTGATCCATACTTTTTTAAAATCGAACATTCACATAGTAGCAAATCACAGCCCTTAGCCTCTTTTATTAGCTTTTCACTATAGGATGTATCAGAGGTATAAAATACACTCTTTCCATCTACTTCACATTTAACAGCATAGCAAGTAACACCATGAATTGTTTTATAAAAGGTTAGCTTAAGAGAACCAATATTTAACACTGTATCCTCATCTATTACACTGTATGAGGATACATTTTCTAGTTTTAGCTTTTCTTTTAATAAAGAATCATCAGGACCATGAAAGACTAGATCTTGAACCTCTCTCTTTAGCTGCTTTGAGATAAGTCTTCCATATACAGCAACTAAAGCATCACTAAAGTGATCGCTATGAGCATGTGTTATTACAACATTATTTATCTTATCTAGAGAGCATACTCTTTCAAGGTTAGAAAGTACTCCAGAGCCCATATCAATAATAACTCTATCATCGTTATTCTCTATTAAAATAGATGAATTTGCTTCCCCTGCACTTACATATCCACCATTTGTACCTAATATTGTAACCTTCATCATTCTACCTATATGCTGTCTCTACAAGTGTTTTTGTATAGCTATCCTTTGGGCTAGTAATTATTTCATCACTTTCACCAATTTCTACTACATGGCCATCCTTCATTACCATAATACGGTCAGAAATATATCTAACTACACTAATATCATGGCTTATGAAAATCATAGAAACCCCGATTTCTTTCTTTAATGAAACTAATAAATTTAAAATTTGTGCCTGTAAGGATACATCTAATGAGGATGTGCATTCATCACAAATTAAAATTCTAGGATCAAGTAAGAGAGCTCTAGCAATTGCTATTCTTTGAAGCTGTCCCCCTGAAAAGTGAGAAGGCCTATAGGAAAGTGTATTTTTAGGGTCCATTCCAACTCTAATTAGCATATCTGAGATAGATCTTTCAATCTCTGTTTTTGAAAGCTTTCTATAGTTTATTCTTAAAGGCTCAGCTAAGATAGTTCTTATTGAAAAGTATGGGTTCATAGTTTCCTTAGGAGACTGAAATACAAATTGAACAGAACGTCTAAATAGCTTCTTATCATCTCCATTTAAATTAGAAATATCCTTACCATCGTAATAGACACTTCCTGAGGTTGGCTTTTGAAGTCCACCAACTATCTCACCAAGAGTACTCTTTCCTGATCCAGACTCACCAACAATTCCAAGCACCTCTTTTTCATCAAGTGCAAAGGATACTCTATCTAAGGCTCTAAACTTTTTCTGCTTTACTTTAAAATCCTTTGTAATTGCAGTTGCTTCAAGTATCATATTTGGCCTCCTGAGATAAGAGTACACTTAACACAATGAGTAGGTGTAACAAAGCTTTCCTTTACTTCCTGCTCACAGCTCTTTGATGAATATGGACAGCGAGAGAAGAATGGACAGCCGACTCTAGACCTATCTTCCTCACTAATATAACCCTTAATCTCGTTTAAAGGCTTCCTCTTATCCATATCCATAGAAGGAGAAAGAGCTAATAGAGCCTTAGTATATGGATGTAGTGGATTTGATAGCACCTCATCCTTAAGACCAATTTCAACAACCTGACCAGAATAAAATACAGCTACCTTATCGGCTATTTTATTTACAAAGAATAGATCGTGGCTTACAAGCACTAATGATAGAGCTCTCTCCTTTAAAAGTGAGAGATATAAATCTATTACCTGCTTTTGAACAACCTTATCAAGAGCGGTTGTTGGTTCATCAGAAAGTAACATAGAAGGATTCATCATTAAAGCTGTTGCAATATTTACTCTCTGTCTCATACCTCCAGAAAGCTGTGAAGGATAAGAGGATAGAACTCTATCTGGATCCTGAATTCCTACACTAGTTAAAAGCTTAGCTGCCTTTTCATATGCTTCACTCTTACTTTTTTTACCATTAAATGTAATGTACCCATCTGTCATTTGTACACCAACTCTCAAAAGTGGATGTAGATAATTAACTGTATTTTGGGCAACAAATCCGATGTGAGAGCCTAAAAACCTTCTCTTTTCCTTTTTATTTAAGCTATAAATGTCCTTTCCGCAGATTTCTACAGAGCCATGGCTTATCTTAATATCATCTGGAAGTAACCCTAAAATTGCTTTTAGCGTTATAGTCTTTCCTGAACCTGACTCACCAATAAAGGCTATAGTTTCATTTTCTCCTAAGCTTAAAGAAACATCCTTTAAGAGTGTTCTTGCATCATCATGAGCCGATATCTTATTTAGCTTTAATATATCACTCATAGGACTTCTCTCCATGAAGTAGTGAGTTTATTCCATCTCCAAGCATACAGAACCCTAATACAGCAATGGCAAGGACTAAACCAGGCCATATTGCTTGTGATGGATATGTTAAAACATACCCCTTAGCTTCAGAGAGCATAAGTCCAAGACTTGCTCCAGGCGGCTGTATGCCTAAGCCTAAAAATGATAGAGAGGATTCAGTTAAAATTGCTGTTCCAATAGATGTAGAAAGCTGAGTAATTAGGCGTGTTATCATATCTGGGAGCATATGGAAAACAACTAATCTAATTGTTGATGCGCCATAGCTGCGTGCCGCCTTTACATACCCTTTTTTTCTGTTTTCCAAAATCATAGAGTATGATAGTCGTGCAAAAACAGGAACCATAAAGAATGCAATTGCAATACTTGCATTGATAACACCCTTTCCTAGCACTGCAGATAGCATCATAGCAGATAGTATTCCAGGAAATGCCATTAAAGCATCTACAAAACGCATTAATATACTCTCTATTGCTACAGGTGATAGCGCTGCAATTGCACCTAATATAAGACCACAAACAGAGCCAATAAATACAGAGGAAACACTTACAGCTAGTGCTGAACGTGTTGAAACTAATACTCTTGAAAATATATCTCGTCCAAAGTGATCAGTTCCTAAAAGATGAGCTTTAGAAGGCGGAAGAAATCTTCCTTTAATATTCATCTCCTCTACAGGATAAGGCAAATAAATAAAGGAAATAAAAAAGAGTATTAATATAATCGATATTAAGAGGATACCAAAGTATAGAGTAAATTTATGCTTCTTCACTTTTCTCCTCCTGAAAGTCTAATTAGAGGGTCTGCTAAGGCTACTGCTATATCTGTTAAGAAGTTCATTAGCACAACCATAACTGTGATAAATAATACAACACCCTCTAGAAGAGCTATATCATGCTGTTCAACAGAAACAAGTAATAAGCGGCCAATACCAGGAAGTGAAAAGACAGTTTCTACTATTACTGTGCCACCAAATAGCTTTGCAGCTTGGTTACCAATTAGTGTTATTGGTGCAATAATTGCACTTCTAACTCCATAGTGAATTAATGCTCTGAGTCGTGATAACCCCTTAACCTCGCATGCAATCATATAATCATCAGAGAGGGACCTAACTAGAGATGAATAGAACATTCTAGTCATAAGTGCAATTTCACCAAATGCTAATATAAAGGATGGTAATACCATACTTCTTATAAATTCAAAAACATTAACTGAAGGAGCTGTATATCCATTTACAGGGAACCACTTTAGCTTTCCACAAAAGAATACTAGACAAAGCAGTGATATCCAAAAGGATGGAAGAGATGATATTGCGAGGACTGTTGTTCTAATTGCTCCATCTGCAACTCTTCCCTTATTTAATGAAGCAATTAAGCCTAAAGCTGCAGATATTAATGAAGCAATTATTATTGAAAAAAGTGTTAGGAAAAATGTAACTGGAAGTCTTGAAACAATTAGATTAATAACTCTTTCACCATATACAGATGAAGTGCCTAAATCAAATCTAATTGCAGAAAACAACCACTCTAAATAACGAACTAAAAAAGGTCTATCAAGTCCAAGAGAAGAGCGAAGAGCATCTAAGCTTTCCTGCGTTGCATCGAGCCCTAATGCGAGTATCGCTTGATCTCCAGGCAGTACTGAGATTACAAAAAATGTAATTAATGTAACAAAGAACAGTACTGCTAAAGATGATAAAAACCTTTTTAGTATATATTTCAGCATTTATTTCTCTCTATATACTTCCTTCATTTGATAAATGTTAATTGGATAAGCCTTAAATCCATGAACATTACCCTGTGAAACAAATATCTGAATAGGATCCTGGATGTAGAGAGCTGGAACCTCCTGAGCAAGAATTGTTTGTATTCTCTTAACATACTCACTTCTCTTACTATCATCAAGCTCACTTTGATATTTCTCTAGAAGGCTATCAACCTCACTATTTTTATAGTTAAAGTAGTTTTCATTTCCATATGAAAGATATTTAACTAATAATGCATATGGGTCCAGTCTTCCAGTATGTCCAACTACTGTTAAATCGTAGTTTCTACCAACATATACTTCACCAAGCCAGTAAGCCCATTCAACTATGTTGATATTAATCTTAATACCAACCTTTTCAAGAGAAGCGGCAATAACTAATCCAGCATTTACATACTCTTGATAGTTCTTTGGTAGATACATATCAAGAGTTAATCCACTTTCATATCCTGCTTCTTTTAGTAATCTCTTAGCCTCTTCTACGTTGTATGAGTATGTGTTTGATAAATCAACATAGTCCTTTAATACTACTGGGAAGTGAGAACCAATCTTCTCTCCATAGCCCCACCAAACAGCCTCAATTACTTCATCCTTATCAACTGCGAGGTTTATTGCTTGTCTTACTCTAACATCGCTTAGAGCTGGATTATTACAGTTCATAGCCATTAGCTGTAAGCCATTTCCAGCAACAGAAATAATGTTGTATCCCTTATTTTCTACAGCTGATGCTAAATCACCTGTGATTAAAATTAAATCGACTTCACCTGCATCAAGTGCTGTAATTTCAGCAGTTAAGTCAGGCATTATAACAAATCTAACTCCATCGTTTTTAACTTCATATGGGTAGCTTGGAGCTCTATCTAAAACTATATCCTGCTGAGCAACCCACCTTGTTAAAACATATGGACCTGTTCCAACTGGTTTATTTCTAAGATTCTCACTAGTAGCATCAACAACAGCTGCCCATGGATAAGCAAATGATGAAAGAGCTGCTACATTTAAGGAATCAAAGTTGAAAACTATTGTTTTATTATCTGGTGTATTAATTGAGGTAATGAAGGCATAATCTGCTCTTCTCACACTAATTTCGCTCATCAAACGCTCAAAGGAAGCCTTAACTGCACTTGAATCACAAACCTTACCATTTGAGAAAACAGCACCATCTCTAAGAGTAAAGGTAATAGAAAGGCCATCATCACTAACCTTCCAAGACGATGCTAATGCTGGGATAAACTCACCATTTTCATCTACAGTAATTAATGATTCATATATATTGCTAGTAATTTGGAATGTACTTGCAGATGCTGTAAGCTGAGGATCTAATCCATCTGGGTCTACTGGAATAGCCATTGTAATTACATTCTTTATTTCAATAGCTGGCTTCTCAGAAGAACCACCTGCAAAGAGTGAAATAGTCAAAAAAGAAATTAAAAATGCTATTATTATTTTCTTCATGATACCCTCAATTAAGTAATTTAACTTATAATAATACATTTATTTAAATTTTGTCAGTGTAGACTAACGTTCTCATTATTGAATTAAAAGAAATCTATGTAAAATATTTTATGACAGGCCAAGAGTATTCTCTAAAAAGATCTATTTGTCATAC
>NZ_VUNN01000028.1 GCF_009695635.1 Bullifex porci | reverse complement strand
CTTGTTCATGGTAAATGAATTTGGCGATTACATTTTACCATGTTTGCCCGGGTTTTCTAGCTCCGGGCTTTATTTTTGCATAAAAATAGGGCTGCTAAAGAACTTTTGAGTTTTTTAACAGCCCCTTAAATATTATAATAGATATATGAATATTTCCGAGATTATGAAATTTAAGGGTGCATGGGATAAGTTTTCAACTGCCCATCCTCAATTTGTTAAGTTCCTTTCCTTTATGGCATCCTCTCCTATTGAGAAGGATACAGTATTTAGAGTTACTGTTGAAAAGCCAGGTGATGATAAACAGATTAAAACAAGCATTAGAATAACAGAAAGTGATCTTGAATTAATTGCTCTATTAAAATCTATGGCTAAAAAATAATGGAAAAGGATAATAATAAAATAGCAGAGCAGCTTGCTCAATTATTTAGTGACGATGAGTCAATGAAGAGAGTTAAAGAGGACTTTCACGAATACCTTCAGCGCCTTAAATCGTTGATGTCCTGCTATCAATGTGCATTGATGGAGGTTGAAACTAAGTTTAAGGTCTTAGATGAGCGTTTTTCTTTAGATCATGAAAGAAATCCTATCTCTATGATAAAGACTAGGATTAAGTCTCCAGAGAGTATTAGAGAGAAATTAATACGTAAGAATATTCCAATAGACTCAGATGCTATTTCTAAGCTCGATGATATTGCTGGTGTAAGAGTTATTTGTTCCTTTGTTGATGATATTTATATGCTAGCAGATTGCCTTTTAAAGCAGGATGATATCAAGCTTATTAGTAAAAAGGATTATATTAAGAATCCTAAGGAAAATGGATATAGAAGCCTACATTTAATTGTTGAAACCCCTGTATTTTTAGAGAGTGGAAAGCGGTATATGAGAGTTGAGGTACAGCTTAGAACTATTGCTATGGAGTTTTGGGCAAACCTTGAGCATAGACTTAGATATAAGAAGAATTTATCAGAGGAGATAAATCTTCTAACTCAGCAGGAGCTATTAATTTGTGCAAATCAAAGTGCAGAGCTTGATGAAAGAATGCAAAAAATTAGAAATCTTATAGAGTCCTAAAGATTTTATCTAATACTATTTGGTTATTTCTCCATTTAGCTTGAGCCTTTACTCTCAAGTCTAATTGGAGAGTAGAGCCTGGGAATATTTTCTTAATTTCCTTAAAGGCTTCCTTTCTAATTCTCTTTATGTTTTCACCACCCTTACCAACAATGATGCCCTTTTGGCCATCACGTTCTGTTATAATAAAGGCTCTTACCCAAACACTTTGCTCCTCTTCATTATACTCGATATCGGCAACCTCAACATATATTACATGAGGAAGCTCATCTGTTAGTAAATTAATAGTTTTCTCTCTGATAATTTCAGAGATTCTAAATTCTAGAGGCTGGTCTGTATAAGCATTCTCTGAATATAATAGCTCTCCCTCCTTAGCAAGCTTAAATAGGGCAATAAGAACCTCATCTACACCCTCATCATTTAAGCCACTACACTCAAGAACCTCAGCACTCTTTACATTTTGCTCTAAAAAGAATTTAGCATCCTTTTTTTGATCATCTGTTAAAACATCGCTCTTATTTAGAAGTGAAACAATTGGAACCTTTACCTTTGAGAGTATTGAGCTAATTGCTTCCTCTTCCTCCTTTAGAGCTCTTGTAGCATCGATTATGTAAAGAATGATATCGCTATCTGAGAGAGCAGAGATTGTAATATCCTGCATCCTTTTATTGATAGTTTTATCGCTTAGGTGGTAGCCTGGAGTATCTGTAAAGATAAGCTGTCCTCTTTGGTCTGTATAAATACCTCTGATGGCATTTCTAGTTGTTTGTGGAGTAGGTGCTGTAATTGATACCTTCATCTCACATATTGTGTTTATTAATGTTGATTTACCTACACTTGGTCTTCCAATTACAGAGACTGTTGCACACTTCATAAAATACCTCTTATCTTTTCAACTATCAATTTTTTGATTATACTGAAAAACATGAGTGAAGAAAAGAAGAAAGAGATAGCAGAGAATCCTGCATTAAATGATAAATTGTTAAAAACTCGTTCCGTTATGCTCACAGGTGAGATAACAAAGGAAAGTGCTGACCAAGTAATAAGACAGCTACTTGTTTTAGATAGTGAGTCTTCAGACCCAATTACAATTTATATCAACTCACCTGGTGGTGATGTTGATGGTGGCTTTGCTATTTATGATACAGTTAGATTTATCTCAGCTCCTGTAACTATGGTTGGTCTTGGGCTTGTTGCTTCTGCTGCAGCCTTAGTGCTTTTAGCTGTGCCTAGTGAAAGAAGAGTAGGTCTTCCTAACTCCTCTTATTTGATCCACCAGCCTCTTTCTAAGATGCAGGGTGTAACTACCGATGTATTAATTCATGCAAATGTCATTGAGCGCTTAAGAGCAAAGCTCGATAAAGTAATTGCTGATGCAACTAAAAAGAGTGTTGAAGAGGTTTCTAAGGATACAGAGCGAGACCACTGGCTATTTAGTGATGAGGCTCTTGAATACGGACTTATTTCAAAGATAATAAATAGTAAATCAGAGCTATGATTAAAGAGGCTTCGGCCTCTTTTTTGTTTTCTCAGGAAGCGCTTCCTTTATAGTATTTATATAATCAATTAAGAGCTCTCTATTTTCTATATCTAAAATTGGATAAAGTGAAGCACCCTCATATGGATATCCCATCTCAATATCTGGATAGGCTTTTAATCCTATATCAGTTCTTTTAACATAGAAAATATCATCACAAACAAAGCCTAGCACCTTTGAATCAATGTAGATGCAATAGTCACCAAACATCTTTTTATAAGCAATATCTCCACACTCTGAAATGTTGTCAATAAGATATTCAACAATAGCTAAATTAGAGGACATAGTGTTATTTTACATTTTTTTTCAAAATAATGTGTATTATTTATATGAAGTACATTTTTATTATTTTAATAACTCTATGTTTGTTTTCTTGTAATAATGATTTAAAGGTTGAGAAAAACTCTCTATCTATTATTACATATAACCTGTATAACCTCTTTGATGATATCGATGATGGTTATGAGCACTCCTCCTTTAGGCCTCATAGTGGCTATACTGCAAGAGATTTTCAAAAGAGAGTAGAGCTTTATAGCAATCTATTTAAGAGTGAAGAGTTTGAAGCTGATATTATATTTCTTCAAGAAGTTGAAAGTGAAAGAGTCTTAGAAGCTTTACTTAATGATAGCTTAAGACGCCGTGGTTATGCTTACTACGGTTTAGCAAGAGTTGATAACATACCAACTACGGTTGGTTTTATAAGTAAAATAAAACCAAATGAGGTTCAAATCCACGATAGTGGCTCCTCACGTCCATTTATGTCACTAACACTATTTAAAAATGGAAGCTTATATAGAATATTTTCTTTACATGCAAAAAGTAATCTTGGAGATGAGGAAGAAAATAAGAAGGAAAGAAGGCTTTTGGCAAGACACCTTAAGGGGCTTATTAATAAGGATGAGAATGTTATTATCCTTGGAGACTTTAATACTGTTATTAGTAATGATGATTTACTTAGCTTTTCTGACAGTGTTGATTCTATATTTGTTTGTAATGATATTAATAATATTAATGATAATGCATTTTATGATGCTACGGAGGATTCATATTATCCTCTAAACTCTGAAGGCACCTATAATTATAATGGTAGGTGGTACTTTTATGATAAAATACTAATTTCAAAGAGTATTATCGATACAAAGAAATATAGTTTTAGAATTCTAAATTTGCCAAGTGTCAGTAAGGATGGCTTTCCTTTGGCATATGATAATTCTTCTGAGAGTGGCTTTTCTGACCATTTTGCGTTAAAATTGACTCTTGGTGATTAATTATGGATGAACTTAGAGAGATTTTAACTGGTGGACAAAGCTTTAGCTGGAGCGAGGAAGCAGATTGCTTTAGTGCAGTATTAAATGAAAGAGTATATAGAGTCAAAAAGGAAGAGGATTTTTATCAGGATAGCTTTCTTAAAGCCTATTACGATTTAGACTTTGATTATTCTACTGCAAGAGCTGAAATAAGTAAAAAGGATGAATTGTTAAAGCAGGCAGTAGAGAATTTCCCAACACTTAGAATTTTGCGTCAGGATCCTTGGATTACATTAATTAGCTTTATATTAAGTCAAAATAATAATATTAAGAGGATTAAGGGGTTATATGATAAGCTTTGTGTTAATTATGGTCATGAAGTAGAGAAGGGATATTATTCCTTCCCAACCCCTAAGGAGCTTGAAAGAGTTACTATTAGTGAGCTTAGAGAGCTTAAGGTGGGCTTTCGTGATAGATATATCATGGATGCAATTGAAAAGGCAGATATCCTAAAGGGCCTTGAGGCTTTAAGCTACGATGAAGCTGAAAAGAGACTTATGAGTATTACTGGTGTAGGCAAGAAGGTTGCTTCCTGTATCCTTTTATTTGGTTACCATAGGATGGAGGCCTTCCCAATTGATGTTTGGATTAAGAAGGTGCTTAATACCTACTATCCAGGAAAGGAGCTTTCCTATTTTGAGCCTTATCCTGCCCTTTGCCAGCAATATCTATTTTCTATGGCTAGATTTATTAAGCTTTAACTATTAAATTGAAGCTCGTAGAATATTTGCTCTAGCTCTAGACCAATATTTATATTATGTACTACAGGAATAATACCTGAGCTTGTGCGCTGAGGCTTTAGAGTTATTGGAGAGAAGTTTAAAACTCCTGTAATTCCATACTCAAGTAGATGCATGTAGCACTCCTGTGCACTAGACTCAGGAACTGTAATTATAGCAACCTTTACCTAGTGTACTCTTATTACCTCCTCTAAGCGTGAGAGAGGGTATACTGGAATTGGAGATGCCGGATCTGAGTAGATTACAGGGTCTGAGTCAAAGCCAGCTACAATTTTTATTCCATCTGGCTCAAAGCCTTGGTAGTTCATTAGTGCCTTACCAATTCTTCCACAACCTACAATTATTACATTTTGACTATCGCCCTTACCTAGGATAGAACCAATTTTTTCTATTAATTCCTTTATTTCATATCCACCTCTTTTTTGACCATGAATACCTAGTAAGGAAAAATCCTTTCTAACGATTGATGGGGATACTCCTGCGGCATCAGCAAGATTATGTGCAAAAACTTTTTCTAAACCAATAGCTCGTAATCTATTTAGCGCTCTATAGTAGCGTGTAACGCGAATTATCATGTCCTTATTCATTATTTTTCCCTTTTAATGTGAATTATGGTATATTAAATTGCAATAATAGTCAAATAAATGAGATTCAATCTTTAACTGTTATTCTTTAAAAGAATATAAAGTAGGCTTAAACATTTGAATAAATGGGGTAAAGTAATGTACAATTACAAATAACAAAAACCTTAGGAGGAGTTATGTCACAGAGTTTGTTTTCTGATGATCTACTTTCATTTATCGAAGAGTGGAAGAACAAACCGGGCAATCTTATTATGGTACTCCATCGTGTACAGTCTGAGATCGGTTATATCTCAAGAGAGGCTGCTGATGAGGTATCTCGCTTGCTCGATGTCCCACTAGCCACAATATGGGGTGTTGTAACCTTCTACCATTTCTTCAAGCTCAACAAGCCAGGTAAGTATAATATCCAGGTTTGTCTTGGTACTGCATGCTACCTTAAGGGTGGTGATATGATTATTGAAGAGCTTGGTGTACAGAAGGGTTTAGACATTGATGGCCTTACAGAGGATGGTAAGTTTTCTCTACAAGCTGTTCGTTGTGTTGGTTGCTGTGGTCTTGCACCTGTTATGACAATTGATGGCGAGGTATTTGGTAAGGTAACAAAGAACCAAATAGCAGGAATATTGGATAAGTTTGAATGAGCCATGGAGAGCCGGACTTTCTCTTTGAGGCTGTAGCTAACAGTCTTGAGGCAGGGGCAAATAGGATAGTAATAGATTATAAAAGATACCAAGAGTTTGTTGACATAACGGTTACGGATGACGGAGAAGGGTTTTCTTGCGATGTCTTTTCTAAGGGTGTGTCGACCAAAGGGAAAAACCGTGGAAATGGTTTATTTCTTTTAAAAGAAAAAGCACTATCTTGTTCAATTAAAAGAGAAAATAGTTTTACAACTCTTTTTTATCGTATGAAACTTGCAGAAAGTAGTCCTTTAAGTGAAGTACTTCCGTTTATATTCTCCTATGCTGATTATGAGGTAGCTATCGAATTTGTGTTCTGTTCAGAGGTCCTAAATGAGAGGATTAGCTCCGATGCTTTGAAGGTTGAATTTGGAACCTTAAGCAGTGTTAGAGCTTTATCAGCTCTTAAAAAACGGTTCTCAATGTTTGATTTGTAATAAAGGAGTCCCAAAATGGCAAAGTTGTCATTAGAAGAATTAAGAAGCCTTCGTGGTAGCGAAAGTGAGCGTTTAAAAAAGCGCTCTATCCATGGAAGAGATACACATGTTGTAGTTTGTATGGGAACATGTGGAATCCAGGCTGGAGCAAAGATTGTATTAAATTCGATTGTGGATGAGCTAGAAGCAAAAGGACTTGATAACGTTATTGTTACTCAGTCTGGCTGTGCTGGTTCTTGTAAGGATGAACCTATTGTAGAGGTACATACTCCAACATTAGGTTCTGTAGCATATGGTCATGTTGATGCTAAGGTGGCTAAAAGTATCGTTGATGAGCACATCATTGGTGGAAAGATCCTAGAGAGCCACAAGATCGATCTGGAGGTTTGAGATGGGTTTTAAGAATTATATCTTTGTTTGTGGTGGTACCGCCTGTGAATCATCTCGTTCAGATCAGATTTATAAAAATCTTATAGAGGAAGCAAAGGCACAGGGTGTAGGTGATCAAATTCAGGTTATTAAGACTGGATGCTTTGGATTCTGTGAGCAGGGTCCTATCGTTAAGGTCCTCCCTGAAGATTCCTTCTATGTTCAGGTAAAGCCTGAGGATGCTAAAGAGATTATTAGTGAGCATGTTATTAAGGGTCGTGAGGTTACACGTCTATTATATAATAAGGCTCCAAAGAAGCCTCTAGAAGAGGTTGAGGATATCGGCTTTTATAAGAAGCAGCTTCGTGTCGTACTTCGTAACTGTGGTGTTATCGACCCTGAAAATATCGATGATTACATTGCAAATGATGGTTATGTAGCACTTGAAAAGGCGCTTTTTGAGTTAACTCCAGAGCAGATTATCGATGAAGTGAAGGCATCTGGTCTTCGTGGACGTGGTGGTGCAGGCTTCCCAACCTGGATGAAGTGGAATTTTACAAAGCAGGCAGAGGGCGATGTAAAGTATGTTGTATGTAATGCAGATGAGGGAGACCCAGGTGCTTACATGGACCGCTCAACTCTTGAGGGTGACCCACACTCAGTTCTTGAAGCAATGACTATCTGTGGCCGTGCAATTGGTGCTCATCAGGGCTTTATCTACATTAGAGCTGAATACCCACTTGCTATTCACCGTCTAGAAATTGCAATGAAGCAGGCTCGTGAATATGGCTTACTTGGAAAAAATATTCTTGGCTCCGGCTTTGATTATGATATCGAGATTCGTCTTGGTGCTGGTGCCTTTGTTTGTGGTGAGGAAACAGCTCTATTACAATCTATTGAGGGTCATCGTGGTATGCCTCTCCCTAGACCACCATTCCCAGCAGTTAAGGGTCTATGGGGTAAGCCAACAGTAATTAATAACGTAGAAACCTGGGCAAATATACCAGTTATTATCGCAAAGGGTGGTGCTGAGTTTGCTAAGATAGGTACTCCAGATAGCCGTGGTACTAAGGTATTCGCATTAACTGGTAAGGTTAAGAACTCAGGACTTGTTGAGGTTCCAATGGGAACAACTCTTCGCGAAATTGTATTTGATATCGGTGGTGGTATTGCTAATGGTAAGAAGTTCAAGGCAGTACAAACCGGTGGACCATCAGGTGGTGTAATTACTGAAGAGAACCTCGATACTCCAATTGATTTCGGCGGTCTTCAGAGAATTGGTTCTATGATGGGTTCTGGTGGTATGATCGTTATGGATGAGGATGACTGTATCGTAGACGTTGCAAAATTCTACCTCAACTTCACAGTTGATGAATCATGTGGTAAGTGCTTCCCATGTAGAATTGGTGGTAAGAGCTTATACAATATTCTCGATAAAATTACACTCGGTAATGGTACTCCTGAGGATATTGAGCAGCTTAAGCAAATTTCTCTTGCTATGCAGAAGGGCTCTCTTTGTGCACTTGGTCAGACTGCTCCAAACCCAGTACTTTCAACTCTCAGATATTTCCCTGAGGAGTATGAAGCTCACATCAAGGAAAAGAGATGTCCATCAGGTAAGTGTAAAAAGCTCATTAGATATACTATCAATCCACAGAAGTGTATCGGCTGTACAGCTTGTTCTAGGAAGTGTCCTGTTGGTGCAATCACAGGAGAACTTAAAAAGACTCACTCTATCAATACAAGTGCTTGTATTAAGTGTGGCGTTTGTAAGCAGACATGTAAGTTTGGCGCTATCAGCATAGAGTAATATTGGAGGAAAAAATGGCTATTCATCTTACTATACAGGGTGTTGAAGTAACTGTCGAAGAGGGAACAACAGTCCTTGAGGCAGCAAGAAAAGCAGGGATTAGAATTCCTACCCTCTGCTACCATCCAGATTTAAAGCCTTTTGGCTCCTGCGGACTTTGTGTCTGTAAGCAGGAGGGCAGTGCTAAGATTATTCGTGCATGCTCTGCACCTGCAGCCGAGGGTATGAAAATTATAACTCACGATAATGAGCTTTTTGAGGTTAGAAAGACAATCCTTGAGCTTGTTATGTCAACTCATCCAGCTTCCTGCTTAACATGTGTTAGAAACAATAAGTGTGAGCTACAAAAGCTTTGTGTTGAGTATGGAATTAGAGAGCAGCCTTTCGAAGAGAGAATTCCTGATCTTCCAAAGGATAAGTCAACAGGTACAATTGTTCTTGATCCAAGTAAGTGTATTAAGTGTGGACGCTGTGTACAGGTTTGTCAGAGCCTACAGGGTGTTTATGCGCTTGAATTTATCGGTAGAGGTGACTCAACTCTCATGACTCCAGCTGCTAGCCTTCCTCTTAATGATAGCCCATGTATCAAGTGTGGTCAGTGTGCAACTCACTGTCCAGTTGGTGCAATCTATGAGCTTGATGAGGGTGGTACATTCCTACATGAGGCTTCAAAGAGTGAGAAGGTTGTTGCAGTTCAAATTGCTCCAGCTGTACGTGTTGCTCTTGGTGAGGAATTTGGATTTAAGGCAGGTGAAATTACTACTGGAAAGATCTATACAGCTCTTAAGCGCTTAGGTGCTGACTATGTATTTGATACCAACTTCGGAGCAGATATGACTATCATGGAAGAGGGTAGTGAGCTTGTTAAGAGAGTAAGTGAGGGTGGTGTACTTCCACAGCTTACCTCCTGCTGTCCAGGTTGGATTGAGTATGTAACAAAGTATTATCCTGATTTAATTGAAAATCTTTCTTCCGCTAAATCACCTATGATGATGCAGGGTGCTATTACAAAGACCTATTGGGCAGAGAAGATGGGTATCGACCCAGCTAATGTTTACTCTGTTGCAATTATGCCTTGTACAGCTAAAAAGATTGAGATTAAGAGAGATGAGCACATGAAGTCCTCAGGCTACGATGATGTTGATTTAGTTTTAACAACTAGAGAGCTTGCTCGTATTATTCGTCAGCGTGGTATTGATTTTGCTTCTCTTCCCGAGACTGAGGTTGATAGTCCTATTGGTGAATACTCAGGTGCCGGAACTATCTTTGGTGTAACTGGTGGTGTAATGGAGGCTGCAATAAGAACAGCTTACAATGCTATCACTGGAAAGGATCTATCAGATCCAGATATCATGACAGTTCGTGGTAGAGGTGAGTTCAGACATGGTGCTATTGATGTCGATGGAAAAGCAACCTTAAGATTTGGTGTTGTTCATGGTATGGCTAACGCAAAAGAGGTTCTTGATGAGATAAGAAATGCTAAAGCTCGAGGTGAAAGAGCTCCTTATGAATTCATCGAGATCATGGCATGTAGAGGTGGTTGTATTGCTGGTGGTGGACAGCCTCTTGGTACAGATGATGAGATTAGAAGTAAGAGAACAAGTGGTTCTTATACAGATGATAAGAATTGTGCAAAGAGATGTTCTCACCAAAATCCATCTGTACAGAAGATTTATAGTGAGTTCTTTGAAGCTCCTCTATCTGAGAAGGCACATCATCTATTACATACTTCCTATAAAGAAGTACCTGTTTACAAGAATTAGTTTTATTCTTGAAGTACAAAAGGACCGAGCAATCGGTCCTTTTCTTATATAAAGTGAAAAAAGCTTACCTAAGTATTACTTTTTAAAAATTTAAGCTTTTTTAGCTACTTTTTTGTTTTGATAAAATTGACCATCCTCAGCTAGCCTTCTTAGGCTTTAGCTATGAATTATAATATTGGTGAATTAGTATATTTTATTGAAAACAATTTGAGTCTCAGAAAGGCTACTGTGATAAGAGTATCTGGAGAGTTTTGTACTCTTAAATTCCTTGATTCTTTAGGGGGAATTACTCTTAGAAATAGTCGTTTATATAGAGACCTTAAGGATGCTGAGAAGGTAATTAATAGGGGAAAGCCTGTATCAAGGAGCTATTCAATTTCATATGATTATTTGGGATGAAATTATTATATATGTCTAATAAGAAAATAGAATATAAGGAATAATGAAGGATAAATTAGCAACTTTTTTGAAATTTTTTACTCTAATTTAATAAAAAAATGCTATATTGGAAATAAGGAGGTTTATTTTTTATGGATAGATTAAAGGATAAAGTTATAATTATTACTGGTTCTACTAGTGGTATTGGTATTGGTATTGCAAAGCTTTGTGCAAAGGAAGCTGCTAAGGTTATTATTACAGGTAGAAACGTAGAACGTGGTCAGAAGGTCGTAGATGATATCATTAATGATGGT
The DNA here is from genome assembly GCF_009695635.1 of Bullifex porci. Lineage (GTDB taxonomy): Bacteria > Spirochaetota > Spirochaetia > Sphaerochaetales > Sphaerochaetaceae > Bullifex > Bullifex porci. The sequence goes on along the minus strand of NZ_VUNN01000028.1, from coordinate 14,432 downwards.
GGTGAGGCTTGGTTCCACGCTTTCGATTTAACAAACCGCGATTCAATGCATGCATTAATTGAGGATGTTGCTAATAAATATGGTCGTATTGATGTTTTAATCAATAATGCTGCAGGTATGGGAATGAAGGATGGTCGTGTAGATGAGATTTCCTTCGATCAGTTTAATGCTGTAGTAGCTACCGATTTAGGTGGAACCTTCAATATGATTAAAGAGGTTCTCCCTTATCTTCTAAAGAATGAAAAGGGTGGTAACATTATTAATATTGGTTCTATGGCAAGTGCTGGTGGTGATCTCGGTACTATTGCTTATGCATGTGCTAAGGCTGGTGTTGATAAGCTTACAGAGTATGTAGCATGTATGTATGGCCCAAGTGGTGTTCGCTGTAACTGTGTTCGCCCAGGTCTAATCGTAACTCCTCAGAATGAAGCACGTATCCCAGGAGTTCTCAAAGATATCTTCCTATCTAATATTCTTGGTAAGCGCTATGGTCATCCAGAGGATATTGGTCACCTTTGTGTATACCTTGCAAGTGATGAAGCAGAGTATATGAATGGTCAAGTATTAACCTGTGATGGTGGTCTTAATACTCATACACCAACAGTTGCACAGTTTAGACAAATGGCTGGTCGTACCTGGTAATAATTATTACTAGATTAACAAAACACCTCTTATCGTTATTTCGATAGAGGTGTTTTCTTTTATTAAATGTTTATAATTACATGGTTTTTCTTTACTATATCCATAAACTCATACAGATTCATATTAAGTAAGCTTAAGGCTTGCTGAATTGATATTATTTTACTATTTATTAGTGCTACAAGCTTTAAAACCTCATTTTGTTTTGAAATTTCATCCATATTGAACCTCTTTTTTATCTTTGTTAACTAAATCGCAAAATTATATTTCTTTGCAATTGGTCTTACTCCCTCTAATACTCCATAAAGAGAGAAGGCGGCTATTATTAGTCCCGTTACTACAGGAGATCTTTTTGCTGCAGTTCCTGTTGCTATCATAGAGGCAGCAAGAGCCCAAGCTGAGTAAGAGTCCTTATAGATACTTTCAAGCCAGCTTTCAAAGGATGGAAGGTCATCACCTGGAATTCCAAATCTCCTATACTCAAAGAATGTCATGATTCCTGAAGCAACTACACCTGCCGCTACTGCTACTGCACAGGCAGCAGATACCTTACCCCAAACCATTACCTTTGGAATGCAAGCATAAACAAGTCCTGCAGTTAGAAGGACTACGGCCTTAATAACAAGCTTCTTTAAATCCTTGTATAGCTCCTTTTGCTGAGCCATTGTCATTTGTCTTGATTGCTCCTCAAAAATTCTAGCTGCATGCTCCTCCTCTTCCTTTGCTTTCTCAACAAGCATTTGATAATCTTCGTCACTTACTAAGCCTTTAGCACTCTTGACGATTTCATCTGTTGTAGTTGCTGTTAAAACCTTGTATGAGAAGTTAATATACTCCTCTCCACCATCCTCAATTGCTCGAGCAACGATATCAGAGCCCTTTAAGGAGCGAATATCAATTGATCGTCCAGTTGAATCAGTAAACTCAAGGTCATCATTTTCCTCTAAGAGTGGGAGTACATTTTCTAGCTCCTCATCAATGATTCTAGCGACTCTGCTTTGAATTTCCTTCTCAGAGACCTTACCAGCAGCTGCTGCATCGAGTGTACATCCTACTAATGTTGAAAATGACATTACGATGAGAAGCATTAGTGCTACAAGCTTTTCAATTTTCATTTTCATAAGCGATTGCCTCCTTATTAGAGGCGTCCTCCTTGTAAGAATTTTTTTCTAAATCCCACCTATAGCTAACGATAAGTGAGAATCTATACTGTGAAAGCTGCTTAATTGAGATGCCCATAGCGCTAATTGCGCTGTCAAAAAGGGAGGCTCTAAAATCTAAGGAGAGGTGCTTAAATAATGTGAAGGTATAACCAGTCCTAATAGCAGTTAAGAAAACAGATGGCTCCTGAGGAGCATCTAAACCAAATAAAAATGTGTAATCAATTAAGCTGGCACCCAAATAGAAGCCACCCCTTTCAAAGGGATAGTAATCAAAGCTAAGAGAGGTAGTAACAGCATTAACTATAGAGTCTCTGTCAGAGCTTTTGTAAAAGCCTAAATAGGAGCTTATTCTAATATCATCATAGCTAGCACTTACCTCACCCCTGATAGCTAAGTTAGAGTTAATAAGACTATCTATAGAGAGGGCATCAACTCCAATATTTATAGAAGCTGCAGGTAGCAATAAAATAGAAGATGAAATAACAATTAACATGGTGATTTTCTTCATGGTTTAATGTTATTTAAAAACTATCCTGCTATGTGGTATGAGTGTGTTTAATTTTTACAACTTTTATAAAAATGGGCGTTTAAACGCGTGAAACGGCGAAAATGCGTGTTTTTCAGCCGTTAAAATTTGATTGCAAGAAAAAATGTGTTTAATTTTTAAATATTTTTTTCAAAGAAGGTATAAAACCGGTTTAGGACCACTTTAAAGCGCGATTTAGAGCCTCCTCCTCATTTTTTATACTCTTTGATGAAAACTGTAGCTCTTCCTTGTTATTTAAGGTGAAGGTAATACCCTCATGGTAGTCATCAACCCTACCTATAGTGTATGTACTAATCTCAGAAATATCTCTCTCAATAAGAGTCTCAACTCTTTTCTTTCCACTTCCTCTTTTTACAAAGATAAGCTTATCATCACATATGACTAATAGCCCATTATATATGTCAGGAGTTTTATTGTTAATCTTTATATATCCAGCCTTTATACTCCAGTAGGGCCTACCCTTTAAAAAGTCCTCTAGGTCCTTTTGCTTAACAGTTGTATCGAGCTTATAGAAAAGGAAAAAGAGAGCAAATAAAACAATATATAGAGACCAATATATTAAATTATTTTTAATTGGAATAAACACTATAATAAATAGCATTACTGGCATTAGAAATAAGAGTAATTTTTTCATTTTTTGACTCCTAAAAAAAATCATACCAAAAAATTTGCATCGAGCCAAATGTTGAGATAAAGATATGGTCACATTCAATGCAATTGGAGGCAAAATGAAAAGACAAAAGCTTAATTCAATTTTAGCTATCGTGCTCATATTATCTCTAGCTTTATTTATATCTTGTGAAGCAAAGAAGAATACAGCAGATATGAGAATTACAATGGAAAAGGAAGTATCTAGAACCTATACTCCAACAGATGTAAATCTTAGTATTACAAACTATGAGCTTACCTGTACAAGTCCATCTAATGAAATATTTAAGTACACAACTAAGAGAAATACCTTCATCCTTGAAGGCGTTGCCCTTGGAGAGTGGAATATTAAGGCAGATGGCAAAAATGATAATGGAACTGTGTTAGTCTCTGGTAGTACAACCTTTAATCTTAACGATACTAATACTAATGCAACTGTAATTTTAAATGAGCTAAAGGGTACTGGTAATGTTTCTCTAACCTATAGCTGGAATAGTAGCCTGGTAAAGAGTCCAAAGCTTGTAATTACCTTTAAGGGTGTAGATAACACCGAAAATAGGACAATTGAGCCTCCTATTTCATCTGGTGCTGCAGTTCTAAGCTTAGAGGGTATTCCTGCAGGCTCATATACCTCTAATGCTATACTATATGATGGTAGTGTACAGGTTTCAGGTGCAATTGATGCTGTTAGAGTTGTTGATGCAAAAACTACAGCTGGATCTATTAGCCTAAATCTTGATGATGCTCCTGCTATTGCTGGTCACATAACTCTTGAAAATAAGGTTGGAACACCTGTTAATTGTGTAATAACAGGAATTGAAAATGGCCAAGTATTAACTGCTCAGAAAAAGTATGATATAGAATTAGACACTCAAGGAATTAGTGCAGAGGATATTACTATTCAATGGTATCTAGATGGTAAATTTATCTCATCTGATAAAAAGACCTCTATTACTCCAGTTCCAGGTATGCATCGCTTAGATATTATTGCAAATACTAAGATGCTAGGCTCAACGGGCTCAACACAAATTAATTTTGAAGCTGCTGTTTTAGGTGTAACTGGACAGCCTGTACTCGCTGGTGTAATTGAAAATGGAGATATTAAAATTGGTGGTAGAACTAATATTGATTTTCTTCCAGATGGAAAGCTCTTGATAGTATCTGATACATATCAAACTGCATCAATTTGTTCTATCGTAAGAAACTCCTTGAAGCTTGAAAATAGTGTAGCTATAAACAAGGCAATTAAGAAGATTAGAGTATTAAATACCGGAAACATTGTAGCAATGATTTCTGATAGTGATAACTCTGCATTAAGGTGGACCTATGATAAGAATACCTGCTCACTAATTAACCTAGTAAATTGTGCAGGTAATATCTACCCTCATACTGCTGCACTTAAATTTGATAGAATATATGACATTGTTCATCCAGGAAGCTGGGTAACTGGATCCTTTGGAGTTATAGGCTATGGTGATGAAGTTACAGCAATATCATTGAGACACTTAACAAATTCTAATACTACTCCAGGTAGTAGTGATAACTTTGTACGAAGTGGTAGAACTGTTAATTATGGTAGCCTTATTGATTACTCAATTACTGCATCCTCAGATGATGGAGACTGCATTGGTTATGTAAATCCAGAGGGTAAGGCAGCTGGCTCAAAGGCTATTAATGGAACCTTAAAGACTAAGGCATTTGAGGACTCAAGACTTGTAGGAGCAAGTGCAATAGCTATCATGAATAGCCCTGATACAGAATCAATAAGGTATGCAGTTGCTGTAGGCGATAGCTTCGTTATCTGTAAAGGTAATTTAAATAGTGGTCTTAGCGTTGTTGGTACAGTCTCTAGAACAGAGGATGGCTCTAGCTTAAATACAAACTATATGTTTACAGATAAAAAGGGTACATACCTATATGCCTTAAATACTGGTGATAACTCAATATCACAATATTTAATGGAGGATGATAGCCTTACCTTTGTAGCAAAGACTGATTTAGAAATTACACCTCAAAGGGCAGCTATTTCTAATAGTGGAGTATATATGTTTATCACAGGAAATGACTCCTCTAAGATATTAATGATGAAAATTAATACTCAATCTGAATGATCTTTTTCTTCTTCCCCCATCGCTCTCCTTGTTCCCCGAGAATAACCCTCTCGGGGAACTCTTCTTTTGCTAAAAACTATTTAAATAAATTAACCGCTATGCCATAATACTTTTATGGAAGATTTTAGAAAAAGCGTTGCAGAACGTTTTCTGCGTTATACAAAATTTGACACAATGAGTAATCCTTCTCTTGCTGGAAAGAAAAGACCAACCACAGATGGACAGATAGAGCTTTTAAATGTATTAAAAGGTGAACTAGATGAGCTAGGTCTAGAGACATATCTAGGGCAAGAGGCTGTAGTAAGAGGTGTATTAAAGGCTAATAAGGAAAATATCCCAACAATTGGCTTTATGGCTCATGTTGATACAGCTGATGATGTTGATGGAAACCATGTAAAGGCTAATAAATTTATCTATGAGGGTGGAGATATTATTCTTAATGGTGGAACAACAATTAAAGCCGCTGAAAACCCTGATTTAGCATCCTTCATTGGTAAAGAGATTATTACAAGCGATGGTACAACCTTACTTGGTGCCGATGATAAGGCAGGAGTAAGTGAAATAATGGAGGCTGTAAAATATCTTGTGTCTCACCCAGAAATAGAGCATGGAGATATTGAGATTTACTTTACTCCAGATGAGGAAACAGGAAGTGGAATGTCAAAGTTCCCATACCAGCTATTAAAGAGTAAATGCTGCTATACCTTTGATGGTGGAAGAGAAGGTGAGGTTGAGGCTGAATGCTTTAATGCTGCAACTCTTGAGCTAAAGGTATCAGGTGTATCAATGCATTTAGGCTCTGCTAGAGGAAAGCTTGTCAATGCTATCACAGTACTATCTCAGATAATTACAACACTACCTATGTCAGAGAGTCCTGAATCAACAGATGGTCGTTATGGCTACTACTGTGTATTAGGAATTGAGGGAACTAGTGTAGAAGCAAAGGCTGAGCTTTTTATCCGTGATTTCGATAAAGCTAATTTTGAATTTAGAATAGAAGAAAGTAAAAGAATAGCTGAAGCTATCGCTTCTATATACCATGCAAAGATTGAGATCTCAACTACAATTAGCTATAGAAATATGGCTGATGCAAATAGTAAGGTCCCTGAGGCTACTACAAGTATTATGGAAGCTGGAAAGGCTATTGGACTAGAGCTTTATGAAACTATTATTAGAGGCGGTACAGATGGTGCTCGCTTAGCAGAAACTGGAGTTCCTTGTCCAAATATCTTTACTGGAGGACATAACTTTCACTCTCTTGAGGAGTGGGTTCCTGTCGATAGCATGAATTCAGCTGTTAATTTACTATTATCTATAGTGAAGTGGTGGGCTAAGTGATTAAGAAAATTATTTTATTCATAATTGTGACCGTAATTACATTCCCTTTATTTGCTAAGACGAGTGTTAATTGGTCCTTTGATGAAAAAAATGATGAGCTACAGGAATTTGAGAGAAAGCTTGTAAAATACCTCGATAACTTAGGCTATGATGAGGAAGTAGATTTTCTCTCATATTCCAATTCTATTTTAACTCTATCTCTTTTTGATAAAGAGTATAGAGCCCCAATAGCAAAAGATTATGTCGATGAGGCTATCGACTCAATTTTGCTATATAATGAAGCCTTTGATAGTAAAAGTGATGAAAAAATAGATTATTTCTACCAAAAAACCTTTTCAAGCACTGCACCTTTAAAACGGGGAAGCCTATATTATGCTTTAAATAAGGATGGCAAAAAGCTGGCCCTAATGGTTGTTGATAAGAATAATCCAGCCTCTACTCTATTAGGGCTTTATTCTAAAAAATTAGTCACAGGATTAGAGCTTAAGAAGGCCTCTCCATATGTAATAAGCATAGCTACAGGCTTAATTTTCTCTCCAAAACTTATACTTAATGGTGATATAACATTAAAAAACCAAAGCCTATTATATCCATTTAATCCTGCGATAAAGCTTAAGGTTGTTAGTAATGCATATAATACTACATCGTATTTAGGTGGAGTAGGCGTTAGTACATGCCTTCCTTTATCGACATTTTATCCAAGAGCAATTTCTCTATTAAGAAATACATCCATCGTTGCAGAGGCTTTTATTTATATTGGATATAATAAAAAAGTAGTTTACTCTGCGGGCTGGGATATATATCTTAGTAATATGCTTAATGAGCACTTTGGCTTTACTGTAGGCTTTGAGAAAACTATTGCTTTTAATAAGGATAGTAAATATGCACTACTAGAGAATACAGAGCTAAAGCTAGGAGTAGTAATTAGATGAGGAAGATAATAGCTATTATTATAATTTCTATTTTCTTAACTGCTTGCTCTAGCTTATCAACTATAATGGAAGCTGCGTATACAGGTGTTCCAACCTGGGCTATTCAAAAGCCAACTAAAAAAGGGTTAATCTATTTTGTTAGTAGCAGTAATGCTGAAAACCAAAACCAAAGAGCAAACTTAATTTATCGTGATTTATTAGCACAGATTTCTGAGGAATTAGGGTATGAGGTAACAGGTACCTATTATCGAGAGCTTTCAACGTTAGGAACTATTGCAGAGCTAGGCTTAGAAATTATTGATTATAGTGAAGTTTCTGGAACTTTATACTATTTAGCTGTAGCAGATGAGGCTCTCTTTGATAGTAAGAGATCTGAGGAATATAAATTAGAATTAGATAGAGCGCGTCGCATAACAGCCTTAAAGGAAGAGGCTATAGAGTATTATAAGAATAATAATGATATAGATACCCTAAATTGCTATGTTAGTGCTGCTTTAATATTAAATGAGGGGCCAGCTCTTTCCTACACTAAGGAAGAGTTCTTAGATAGTGCAACTGAAATTGCTAAAAATATTAAATTTAAGCTTAGTGATGTAGACCCTAATAGTGGTAAGTGTATTTTAAATGTCTCAAGAGATAGAGGTGCTCTCTCACCTAGAGTAGTTGAAGCCCCAATTTTAGTTACGATTATGGTCCATGACCATTCTGGAAGCTACTTTGAATATTCATATCGTGAAATAACAGATGAAAAGGGGCAGGTTGAGTTTTATAAGAAATTTCCTCGAATGGCAAATATTGGAAGTGTAACCTTCTCCCTTGATATCGCTACAGAGGCTTTACCATCTGAGGCGCTAAAAAAGGAGATTGAGGAGACAACAATTACCTTCGATTACAATATAGTAAGCGAAGTTGCTAAGGATGGTATTGTAATAGCCTTTAGTGAGTGGGATGAAAATGGTGAACAGCTTCCTACTACCTACTCCTCAGATGCCTTTAGAAGCTACCTTGAAAAGGATGGTATAAAGGTTGTTAATGCAATAATTAACGGTAATGAGTTTGAGGAGGTATTAGCCTCTGCTCAGGAAAGATTTGCAGATAAAAGATATTTAATATGGTCAAGAGTAGGTAGAAATACAATACATAAAACCTCTACTGGTGATTACGTTACTTCATCACAAGGCTATACAGTCTTAGCAGATTTAAAGAGTGGTGAGATGCTCTATTATGATTATGACACTCAAAGTGTAGCTTGGGGGCCTGATTGGGAAAAGGTCAACCAAGAGCTATTTACCTCATATGGCACATTAATGGCATCTCAGATAACAAGGTATCTATAAGATTATATTATATGAGATTAAAGACGTGAATTTATAAAGAAGGATTGCTACATTATAGCTATTGATCATAGAAGAATATGGTAAGAATCCCTAACTCTATGTCACTATCTTTCCTCCATAGATTTTATCTAAAGATGTAAAATATGTTTGATTATGAAACCATTACAGGAATTTAGTTTTGAATTACTACCTTGGAAAGGTAATAATCGCCACTAGTTCTACTAAGATTGATAGTGACGATTTTTTTTCAATTAAAAATTTCTTGGAGCGAACACGGTCTATTTAAAGAATAATCTCATTTTCATTCTATTTATTTCTTGAGATATAGTGCTCGAGCCCGAGAGCTACTATAATCTAATTTCATCTACTGTGTTAGAAATTATAACTTTAGCTCCTAGAGCTATAAACTCCTCAGCCTCTTTTTTAGTATCAACACACCAAACAGAGATTGGCTTTTTACTTGCTTTTAGCTGTTGCTTTGCTACATTAATACCAGGCTTTAGGAAATTAGGTGAGCAAATTAGCTTACCCTCTCCATGCTGCATTATGCGTGGAACAGATGGAACTGCATCATAGATAATAGCTGTTGGAATATTTTTACACACTTTTTTAAAGGCTCTCAAAGGAAAAGGATTAAAGGATGATATCATCACATTATCTTCTAGCTTGTACCTTTTAATTACCTCTAGGGCTATATTGGGGAGCTTTGAAAAGACAAATGGCTTTTCCTTAAGCTCAATATCATAGATTATTTTATCCTTAAAAAGCTCAAAAACTTCCTCTAATGTTGGAATTTCCTTATCGATAGCCCTTAGCTCATCCATAGTAAGCTCTTCGACTACTTCATCTATACCAGTAGTTCTCTTTGTGCTGTGATCATGAATAACAGCAAGCTTATTGTCCTTAGTAATATGAATGTCTAATTCAATGCCATCAGCTTTGCTATCAATAGCAGCTTTAAAGGAAGCTAAAGTATTTTCTCTATATTTAGATGGAAGGCCTCTATGTCCAAGGAACATAGGAGTAGAAAAATCATGCATAATAAACCTCTATATAGAGAATATCATTTGTATAATTGTTTTTCATCGTTTACTTTGATATTTTAATGCTTATGGATGATTTTAAGCTTATTTCAAAGCAAGTAATACCTAATATGGATGCGAGTGCTACTCTCTTTCGCCATCCATCTGGCTTTGAAGTGTATTATATAGATGCAAAGGATGAAGAAGCTTTCTTCTGTTATCAATTTAAAACATACCCATCAAGTAGTAATGGTGTATTTCATATATTAGAGCATACGATTTTATCAGGAAGTGAAAAATACCCATTAAGAGACCCTTTTAGTGTTGTATCACGCTCAAGCTGTAATACATATCTTAATGCACTAACATTTCCAGATAAAACTCTATACCCAGCTGCTTCTCCATTAAAGAAGGATTTAGATAATATCTTCTTAATCTATAGTGATGCAGTATTTCGCCCGCTCCTTAGGAAGGAAACCTTCCTTGCAGAGGGAATTAGAGTAAAAAGCAATCCTCCTTCCTTTGATGGAGTTGTCTTTAATGAAATGCTCCCTGATTCTCTTTCACATGAGAGTGTTGTTTCATCACACTCATTAAGAGATTTATTTCCTAATACTATGTATTCATTCTCTTCCGGAGGAGATGCTAAATGTATAGCTACTCTTACCTATGAAGAGTATTTAGCTTCATATGATAAGTACTATCACCCATCAAATGGTGGCCTATTTCTATATGGTCAAAATATTGATGTCGATGAAAAGCTTGAGATACTGTCATCATATTTAAAGGGTGTGGAAAAAAGAGAAAAGCTCCCACTTTATGAAAAAACTATACGCTGGGAAAAGCCAAGAGAAGAAATCTGCTACTCCTCTTCAGCAGAGGGTGATGGCAGAATAACTGTAATAGTTAGCATTTTAACAGCTCTATTAAATACATCTGCTTTCGATAGAATGTTTATGTCTGTCATAGTAGATGCGCTTTTAGGAAGCCCATCGTGTCCGCTATACAGTGCTCTGTTAGAATCAAATCTAGCAGATGATATTTCATCTCAAAGTGGAATGAGCGGTGATTTCTTTGAAATTCCATTCCTAGTTGGCTTAACAGGTGTAAAAAGTGAGAAAATAGAAGAAGCAAAGAGCTTTATCATTTCAGCATTAAAGAGTATTGCTCAAAAGGGTTTAGATAAGGATTTAATAGAAGCTGCAATTAGAAGACAGGAGTTTGCTTCTCGTGAAATTCCTGGCGGAATTCCTAATGGCTTTCGCATGCTATTGCGTTGCTCTCGCTCATGGGTAAGGGGAGAGAATATTATTGAGGATTTAGCTCCTTCTGTTTCAATTGCAAAGGTTAGAAGTGCTTGGCAGGAGAATCCAAATATCTTTAATGAATTTATCGAGAGAGAATTAGTAAATAATAATCATAGATTAACTCTTACTGTAATCTCAGATGATAAAAAGGCATCTGAGGATGAGAAGCTATTAGAGAAAATGGCCATTGAAATGGTAAATGAAAAGACTATCGCTGATGAAAAGCTCTTTGAAGCCTTTATCTCAAAGCCTGATAGTGAGGATGATAAAAATAAAATCCCAAGACTAATGCTACAAGATGTGCCAATAAAGGGTAATACAATCGCAGATGAGATTATTGATAGCATAATAGTTCAAAAGCAGCTTACTGGAGGAATAATTTACTTCGATTGTGCTATCGATTTATCTGATAAGAGTAGCGAGGATCTTACCTATTATTCAATTTTAAGTAGAGAGCTAACTGTAGCTGGAATAGTTGGAGAAGAAAAGAGTTTAATACATAGATCCTTAAGACTCTTAACTGGCTCACTTAATTTCTATTTAGAAACTGGTAAAAACCAAGATGGTAGTACTAGAGCTTCATTGATGATTAGAATGAAGGTGCTAAAGGAAAACCTAAAGAGCGCCTTAACTGAGCTATTTAGACTACTTACTATGTGTGATATTTCAAATATTGAAAGTGTAAAAAGTGCGTTAAATGATATAAAAACAGACTTTCAAGAAAATATAACATATGCAGCAACCTCCTTTGCAGCCTCTGCAGCTGCTGCGTCTCTTTCTCCATCACTCTCATTAGGTGAGGATGTAATGGGAATAAAGGCTTGGCAAGCTTTATCTCAAATGACGGTTGAAAGTGCAGCAAAAGAGCTTGGAGGTCTCTTTGAAAGCCTTAAGGAAAGAGGTAGATATCTTATCCACTTAACATTGGAAAGCAGTGATAGTGAGTATTCAATAAATATCGTGAAGGAGTTTTTATCAAAATTTAAGGAAAGTAATATAGTAACTCCAATAGATAGAGAGATAACAGAGAAGGATAGCTGTATATTTTATCCATTACCTGTTCCTGTATCATATAATGCTATAGCTCTTCCTTCCTCAATATATGGAAGTAAAGAGGAAGCTGCAGAGGAGGTTTTATCTGCTATGCTATCAGCAGGAGCACTATGGGATGCAGTAAGAACGTGCTCTGGTGCTTATGGCGTTGAGATGATCGTTGACTCTCTAGAGGGCTCTATTGTTATAGCAACCTATAATGATCCAAATATAAAAAAGACCTATGAAACTATTGAGAGTGTAATAAATACATTTGAAATAAAGGAAAAGGATATTGAAAACGCAAAGCTCTCAATTATTGGTAGGCTTCTAAAGCCACTAGCTCCTTCTGATAGAGCAATTGTCGGCTTTAGAAGACATCTATATGGAATAACACCTGAATTAAGAGCTGCCTTTAGAAGCAATATTTTAGCTTCAAGCAGCTCTGATATAGAAGAAAGTAGAAATAAAATAGCACTTCAATTAAGGTCTTCCTCTAAAGCAACGTTAGGCTCTAAGGAGACCTTTGAGGCTGATGGCATAGCTCTTCAGCCTAGAGTGCTAATTAAGGTGTAAGCATAAGGTGCTTTTTAATTTTTCTCATTCGTGCTATGTAGCAAAATGGAAGTATTACAGCAGCCCCAATCCAGGCTACAGGTGATGATAAGCACACACCTCTATATCCCATAAAAACTGGGAGAGTAAAAGCTGCTATACATCTAAGCACTAGCTCTGTAATTGATGAGATCATTGGAATTGCACCTGAGCCTAACCCTTGGGAGCCCGTTCTGAATAAAAATATCATACCTAGTGGGATGAAGAAAACTGAAATAGTATTCATATATAATTGAGCATTCTCGATAATACTTTGGTCTGTAGTTGACGCATCTAAGAAGAGGTATGAGAGAGGCTTTGTAATTGTGTGAGCTAATAATAATGAAATTAAAGCCCAAGAAACTATTATAGCAAAGCCAGATCTGAAGCCTTTTTTGATCATATCGAACTTACCAGCACCCAGGTTTTGTGCTGCATAGGTTGAGATAGCCATACCTAAAGCAGGGAAGAATTGAGTAACAATATTTTCAATCTTATTACCTACAGAGTATGCGGCAACTATATCTGAGCCAAAGCTATTGATCGCAATTTGAACAATAATCACCCCAATTGCACAAACAGAAAATTGAATAGCACCAGGAAGACCTATTCTTAATAGCTTAGCTATTAGGTGGCTATCAAGCTTAAAGTGTGCTTTTTCTGGTCTAAGTATTGGAAGCTTCTTATTGATGTAGAAGTAACATATAATTGCACTTATTCCTTGGCTTATTACAGTTGCAAGTGCAACTCCTGTACAACCCAGAGGAATAATCAATACCAGTGCTAAATCTAAAATAACATTTAATATAGATGATATTACTAAAAATAGAACTGGACTCTTAGAGTCTCCAACTGCTCTTAATATGCTTGCAAAGAGGTTGTAATATATATTTGTTAATAGGCCTATATATATGACAAATATATAGTCGTTTGCCATATCTAATATATTTGAAGGTGTATTTACAAGCTTTAATAGTATCTTGGAAAATAATGCAAATACTATTGATATTAAAGCGCCGATAATAAGAGAAAGAATTAAGCTCATTGCAAAGCTCTTCTTCATTAATCTTTCATCCTTGGCTCCAAAGGCTTGTGACACAATTACTGCAAAGCCATTTCCAAGTCCAATTGAAAAGCCTACTACCATAAAGGCAAAGCCACCAACAGACCCTAATGCAGCAAGTGCATCAACACCGACAAATCTTCCAACTACTATGGTGTCTACCATAGAATAAATCTGTTGGAAAAGATTTCCTAAAAATAGAGGAATAGTAAAACTAAGTAATAGCTTTAGTGGGGAGCCCACTGTCATGTCTTTTTCCATGAGAATGCTATATATTACTAACAACATAAAAAGTCAATCAGAATTGCTATAAAAGAAATATTAAAATAATTTCTTTTGGAATATAAAAATAAAAAAAGTGTAAAAAATATTTAAAAAAACACTTGCATTAAAATAAAGAAAGAGTTATATTCCTTATCCGTTGACCACGAGTTGGTTGACGATCTTTGAAATAGATAAGCGATAGGAAAGAGAGAGAAGAGAAAGAAGCCTGAGGCTTCTGTCAATTCAAATAAATCGAACGGAAAATGAAAAAAAGCCGGTTCGTGCGAGTATGACAGGATAAACTAGTTAAGAAGAAATAAGCGGGAACTTGTTCCCGTACTTTTGATAACGGAGAGTTTGATCCTGGCTCAGAACGAACGCTGGCGGCGCGTTTTAAGCATGCAAGTCGAGCGGTAAGGTCCTTCGGGACCCTAG
>NZ_VUNN01000027.1 GCF_009695635.1 Bullifex porci | reverse complement strand
AACTTGTTCATGGTAAATGAATTTGGCGATTACATTTTACCATGTTTGCCCGGGTTTTCTAGCTCCGGGCTTTATTTTTGCATAAAAATAGGGCTGCTAAAGAACTTTTGAGTTTTTTAACAGCCCCTTCTTACAACTGTGATGCAATCACGAACCTTTACTGTAAAAGTATCTGGAGCTTGAGAAATCTTAAAGTCCTCATGCCTTTTACACCCTTTACATGGAAGACCTAGAGCATCATGACGATAGCAGGTTCGAGAGATAAAGTATGGTGGCTCATAGTTTGTAATTGTTGGTTTAAAAGGCCAAGTGTGAGAATAATTATTTCTTTCAAACCAAAGATACCCACCAATTAAATTAGGTATTTCATTATTTAATAATTCAAGTGCAAATCTATTTGGTAGATATAGGTAAATATCTGCAAAGTAATCATATTCTGGGTGTGCTTTAGCAAAGCTTACTTGAGATATATTGTTTATTCCTATTGTTACATGTTCGTAAGGCGCTATTTTATCAACTACCTTAGCCCATAGAGCTTTTTCATCAAATGTAATTGGTGGAAGAGTAATATAAGCTCTACCATCTAATTTCTTTACCTCTATAGACCATGGTAAATCGC
This sequence comes from Bullifex porci, assembly GCF_009695635.1. Taxonomy (GTDB): domain Bacteria; phylum Spirochaetota; class Spirochaetia; order Sphaerochaetales; family Sphaerochaetaceae; genus Bullifex; species Bullifex porci. Next base: position 26,720 of record NZ_VUNN01000027.1, on the reverse strand, counting down.
TATCTAATAGATATCTATTTGGAAGTGTAAAGCCTTCCTTAATGATTTGAGGCTCCTCAATTTTTACACTCTCTATTTTCTCACTATCAAGAAGCTCATAGAAGTTTCTTCTAAACTCCTTTAAAAATGATGGAACAATAAATGGATAATCGAGTCCTGAATTATTGATAACCTCAATTCTTTTAAGAGTGTATTTAGATGTACCAGATTCTGAAAAAGCTTTTTCAAAGATAGCATTAATATCTTTTTTATTCTTAGCTTCTTCTAAGGCAATATCCTTTTTAAGAGAGATATTATTGTAAGTTGCAGTAATAGCTGTTTTATCAAGTACGACTCTAATATCAATTGGCTTTCTATATAGAGGAAGGTTAGTATTTGGAGTTTTTTCTCTTTTTGTTGAATCAGAGATTTTATAAATACTATAGCCCTGAAGACGCATATCTGTATCGATATATAGGGTAGTGAAGGCGCTATCCTTTTTTACAATTGATGCTGAAAACTTCTCTGCTACTAAAAGTCCATTTTGATCACTTTTTAGATATTGTAAACCATCATGGTTTTCGATATTTTCTTCAGCTTCAATAACTCTTTGCTTTCCTTTTTCACTAATTACTTTTCCCACATATAGTCCAAGGTGCCCTGGATAATTAACCGATACAAGAGATTCTCTATCAGGCTTATACGATAGATATGCATCACTACTTTTTCTTTGGAAGGTAGTTTTAACATTATCCTCTTCTTCTTTTGTGGAATATCCCTTATCAAGGATTGAACGATAGTACTCAGTTACAGCTGCTACATACTCAGGAGACTTTAATCTTCCTTCAACCTTAGCACTATCGATACCCATGTTATTTAGCTCAATTAATCTTTCTCCTGCAGCCATATCCTGCATGCTGAAAAAATAACCCTTCTTCCCACTTTGCTTATCACTAAACCAAGAACGGCAAATTTGTGCGCACTCTCCACCATTAGCAGAGCGATTACACTTGAGTGCAGATGCAGAGCATAGACCTGAAAAGCCATAGCAAAGAGCTCCATGTATGAATACTTTAAGTTCGACATCAGGACACTCTTTTCTAATTTTTTCAATTTCCTTAATGGTTAATTCTCTTGAGAGAACTACACGCTCAAAGCCTAAATCTTGAAGTACCTTTACTCCATCACTTGTGTGGACAGCTAGCTGAGTGGAGCCATGTAATGGAAGATTTGGATAGTATTTTCTTATTATGCTAGCAACACCTAAATCCTGAATTATCATTCCATCTGTTCCATAGAATGAAATTTCATCTAGCATTTTACATACTCTATCTATCGACTCATCATCGATTAATGTGTTTAGAGTTATATATGTTTTTTTACCATTCTCTAGAGAATATCTTCTAATTTTAGATAAATCCTCAAATGAAAAGTTTACTGCACCTTTTCTTGCAGAAAATTCTTTAAGACCAAAATAAACAGCATCAGCACCGTGGTTAAATGCTGTAAGGGCAGACTCTAAGCTACCAGCAGGAAGTGCTAATTCAATCATATGAGCGATGATAACAAAATAAGTACTTAAAATAAAGTGAAGCTACTATTTAGTCGCTACTAATTCCTCTGGAGTAGAAGCTATATTTGGGCGATATTCCTTTATAAGCTTTAAGGCCTGCTTTGCATCCTTTTCTCTATCTATTGTAATATTATGACTTTGGTCGTTTTCGCAGCTGATATGTAGCACAAATACTGGAATTTGACCTGCACAGCATCCTTTAATTGAAAGTGTACTTTTTCTTACCCATGCACCATTTATTACATCTAGTGGGATATATTTTGTTCCTGCAAAGAGAGCAGGGAAGTATATAGCATTTTTTCCAATTCTAAACGATCCAAATTTAGTAGCTGTTTTATAATCTGGAGTTAAGTCCTCCTTAGACTCTTTTCCATACAATATTTTAAATTCCATCTTATTACCTCTTTTTATATTATAGCACTGAAGATTTAAAAAAGGTGCCCTGAAGCTTGGACACCTAAAAAATATTAAAGAGAATTTGCCATCTTTATGCATTCCTCTTGGCTATTAATCATCTTAGAGAGCGCTCTAATCTTTTCATATCTACCGGAGGAGGTTAACCTACGAGCCTTTACGTTATCACTTTCGATTAAAGCTAAAAGTGATAATATTCTCTTTTTAACACTACTGTCTAAAACTGGTGTTGCAATTTCTATTCGCTTCTCAAGATTTCTAGTCATTAAATCTGCAGAAGCAATATATACTCTTTCCTCACCTTCCTTACCAAAGCTATATATTCTTGAGTGTTCTAAGAAGCGTCCTACAATACTGATAATAGAAATATTTTCACTTTCATTTTCTACACCAGGAAGTAGACAGCAAATTCCTCTAACTACTAAGGATACCTTTACGCCTGCTTTACTTGCTTCAACAAGCTTCTCGATACTCTCTAAATCTGTTAAGGAGTTTATCTTTGCTCTAATTACACCCTCACTGCCTTTTGCGATTTCCTTATCCATCTCGGCTAAGAGACCTCTTTTTAAGCTATGAGGTGCTACTAATAGGCGTGAGTACTCATGGTTAATATCCAATACAGCAATGCTTCTGAAGAAGGCAGCTCCATCAGCACCTATTTCATCATTTGCTGTAATGATATTAAGGTCTGTATATTGCTTAGCTGTACCTTCATTATAGTTACCTGTTCCGATGTGGGTAATGTAGCTAACCTTATCACCCTCATCTAAGGTTATAGAAATAATCTTTGAATGTACCTTTAAATCCTCAACTCCATAGAAAACAGTACAGCCTGCCTCCTGAAGTAATTCAGCATTATCAAGATTATTTTCTTCATCAAAGCGGGCACAAAGCTCCATGACAGCAACTACCTCTTTACCATTTTCACGGGCTCGTAGGAGTGCTGAGATAATCTTAGAATTATGGGCTAAGCGATAGATAGTAATTTTTATAGATGAAACTCTATCATCATCGGCAGCTTGATTTAAAAGCTTAATTAACACATCCATACTTTGATATGGATATGCAACAAAGATATCTCTTCGCTTAACTTCACTAATTAAATCTGTAGACTTTGATAGAATTTGTGGGAACACTGGTCTATGAGCATTGAACCTTAAATCTGTTATGTTTTCATATGTGAAATAATCAGCTAAGGAGAACATAAACTTATAGTCGAAGTGGTCAGGTACTACATAGACACTACATTTCTTAGTCTCAAGATGCTGCTTTAAAAATGTTAATAGCTCACTTGGAAGCTCACTGTTAGTTTCTAGACGGATAATATCGCCTCTAGTTCTTCCCTCTACCTTGGTTTGAATTAGGCGAGAAAAGTCGTAATCAAACTCATCATCGGCGTCCTTTGAGAATGCATCGAAGTCAGCATTTCTAGTAATTCTAACTAATGCCTTTTGCTTAATAGTAAAGCCAGGGAAAACCTTATCTGCAAAGAGTGAAAGAAGCTCTTCACTTGTAATTAAGTGAACCTTCTTTCCACCTGCTAATTTAAATAGGCGAGGAGTTAGAGCGTGTAGCTTTGCGATAGCAAACATCGATCTACCCTTTCTCTCTAGACGAACTATTAAATAGGTTTTTAAATTCTCAAGCTTAAACATTGGATGCTTTGCATCTAATACTACTGGAGAAACACGAGGTAGGATACTTGATAGGAAAATTTCCTCTGCATTTGCTCTTTGCTTCTCATTAAGCTCACTTGGCTTTATTAGATTTAAGCCCTTGCTATAAAGCTCATTTCTTAAAAAATGGAAGGTCTCACTGCTAGCCTTATATAGAGCTGGTAGGATTTCATTTATAGCAGCAATTTGCTCTTTAGCTGTAAGCTGTGTTTTATTATCCACCTCATGAGGAGCGTCCTTTGCCTCATTTGAGAGAGAACCTAGACGAACTTGAATAAATTCATCTAGGTTTGAAGTAAAAATAGATAAGAACTTACATCTCTCCAATAAAGGATTTGTAAGATCCATTGCTTGATCGAGAACTCTCTTATTAAATTGAAGCCAAGAGTATTCTCTATTAATATATATTCCTTTGATGCACTCCTTACATGCGTCACTCATATATTTAACCCTCTATTTCTATTCCTTTTTGTTCCCGCTTACCTAGAACGATACTCTTTAAAATCCCTTCCTTGACACCCAAATCAGAGATAACAATATTGTTTATATTAAATCGTTTCAAGAGCTCCTTTGCTAGTAATACAGCAGGTACAACCTGCTTCATTAGCTCAGGTGCTTTCTTAAGTATAAGCATTGAACGCTCTTCTGATTTAATAAGGTATTTTGCAAGTTTTTTTAGCTTTTTATATTGGATTATCATCTCTCCATGGTTGTACTCAAGCTTATAATACTCTGAGTAAAGCTGATAAATAGCCCAAGCATAAACACCTGCTAATACTGCATTCTCAAAGAAGCCCTCCTCAGGAAGATTTGCTTCATCTAAAGCCTCCTTAATTGCAGCCTTTATGCTTTTTGCCTCTGCCTGTGTTGGAATAACCTCACTTACATAATCCTGGCTTATAGTAAGAGGTCCTAATGGAACGTTAGAGATATAATCTGAGAAGCTATAGATTTTTGTTGTTGTAGACCCGAAATCTATTAGAGCACTATGAGGGAGAATATGATATCTCTCATTAGCAAATAGTCGAGCCTCTGCTTCTGTGGCCATATCGAGCTTAGCTATCTCAAGTCCTGTCTTTTTTGTAACCATATCAAGGATACTATCTATACCCTTGATATTTGAAAGATTGGCAGATGCAATAGCATATAGCTTACTAACACCATTTTCCTTACAGGTAATAATAAAGCTATCGGTAATATCTAATATCTCTAATATTTCTATCTCTGTTAGCTCTCTATCCTGATAGATAGAGCTTGCGAAGGAAAGGGGAGTGCGTGTATGGAGTATACTCTCCATAACACTTCCCTCTGTCTTTGCAATTAAAAGAGATACCGATGAGGATGAGTAATCAATTAAAGCAACCTTTTTCATTAAATACCTTTGAATTTCTTTCCATCTCCAAATGAAATACCGATTGATTTACCAATCTTAATCATTTGGTTATCTTCATCTACATATTTTGTCTTACCAGCTACATCTGCAAGGCGGTTATATGTAATTTGGTTATTAATTATGGCAACTGTTTTTCCGAAGTTTCCTTCCTGAACAAGCTTTCCAGCAAAGGAACCAAGCTCTGTACTTAAAAGTCTATCATATGGAGAAGGGCTACCACCTCTCTGGATATGGCCTGGTACAACTGTTCTAGTTTCTACACCAGCATTCTCTTGAATATATTTTGCTAATCTGTTGGTTGCTGTTGCTTCACCATTTCTATATTCAAGACGCTCAGCCTTCTTCATATTAGCTTCCTTCTTACTCATTGCACCCTCTGCAATTGCAATGATTGTGAAGGCCTTACCACTCTCATAACGCTTTGTAACCATGTTACAAACCTCATCTGGGTCATATGGAATTTCTGGGATAAGAATAATATCTGCACCACCAGCGATACCTGAATAAAGTGTAAGCCAACCAACCTTATTACCCATGATTTCAACAAGCATTGTGCGTCCATGGCTAGCTGCAGTAGTATGAATTCTATCGATACACTCTGTGTCTATCTCAAGAGCTGTATGGAAGCCAAAGGTTACATCTGTGCCCCAAATATCATTGTCGATAGTCTTTGGAAGTCCAATAACATTACATCCTGCATCAGAGAGAAGAGAAGCAGTTTTATGTGTTCCAGCTCCACCGAGAGTAACTACTAGATCAAGCTTATTTTTCTTATAGTTCTTTACCATTTGGTCAAGTCTTGACTCACCATTTTGGTCCTCTACCTTCATCTGCTTGAAAGGCTGTCTGCTAGTTCCTAGAATAGTTCCACCGATATTTAAAATACCAGAAAAATCAGATTCCTTAAGCTTATTAAACTCTCCATTGATCAAGCCTCTATAGCCATCCTGGATACCAATAATTTCTGCATCTGGGATTTGGTTATAAATATATTTTGCAAAACCTCTAATAACTGCATTGAGTCCAGGACAATCTCCGCCTGCTGTTAGAATACCTATTTTCATATTTTCTTCTCCTTTAAAGGTAGTTTAACAAAAAAAATATAGCTTTGATAATAAAAATAGGTATATAGAAAGTAAAAAACCGAGGAGATTATTCCTCGGTTTTAGCTTTATTTAAAGGTAACATTAAATGTAGTTGAGAAAACTGTGTTGCTATCATCTGTTATCCTTACATTTATTGGGATCGTTTTTCCTGCTGCTCCAGCTGCGGCAACTAGCTTTATCCCACCAAATTCAACTGACGCTCCACTTCGTACAACTCTACTGTATGCAGTATTATCAATTAAGGTAATATTAGGGTCATCTGTATAAAGCTCATACTTTACTCCACTAATATTCTCACTTCCACTATTTTTTATCGTGACAGTAAGTGGTATTTGTGTTTGAGTTGGTAGCGCTGTTGTTGAATAGGCTCCAGTTGATAGAGTTTGTATATCAAGTGCCTTCCAAAGTGCACTGAAGGAGGCTCCGCTTCCTTTTACTGTCCAGCTATCTTCTGTTGGTGAGATGTATAATCCAGAGTTACTATCGTACCACCCTTCAAAAATCATTCCATCGTTTTCTAAGGCTGGGACTGTAATTTCATCACCGCTTTCAGCTGTGATAAAGGTATCTAGTCCACTTACATCATCCTTAAAGGTTACTCCATTTGTAAAGATTGCATATAGTGTTTGATCTGTATTTGGCATAGCAATTGTTTCACCAGGCTTATATGTAACCTTATCCTTAGTAATTCCCCAGCCTGCTAGCTGACCATTTAAAAGAGTGTTAATTCCTAAATCAGAGGAGGTTGGGAGAGTTATCTCTGTTCCAGGTTTTGTTGAGATAGCTGACGAGTACTCTCTTACTATACCTCTACTAGAATTAGAGAAGCTAAAGGTAAGCTTTGGCTCATAATATTGGCTGTTATCATAAAGCCACTTGGTAGCTGTGCTGTCATCACTATTAATTGCAGCTGCTAGGAATTTATCATTTAAATCCTTTGTAATTTTGTATGAATTAAGATTTCTTAAATCAGTAAGAGAAGAGTAATAGAGCTCACTATTATTCTTGCTTACAGCCTTCTCGATTGATGAGATAGCAGAGCTTCTTTCTTTATCTACTCTACTTTCTAATTCGGAATACTTCTTCATCGCAGTAGTAGTATCTCCGTTATCTACTGCTGTTTTAAAATCGTTGTAAAGCTTTTCTGCACTAGATGCTGCAGTAAGCATAGTTACACAAAGTGCAGAGACCATTACAAATGTTAATATTTTTTTCATGCTTCATGCTCCTTATAAAAACCAACTTATATAAGGAGCAAAAAATTGACAAATGTAGTTTGTGTGAAATTATATACAGCTGTTGAACCTTTACTAAATCAACACAAAGTGTATATAGAATAGACAAATTAGCCGAAGGTAGTTATTTCAATAGATGTAATTTGGCCTATAGTTTCAAGCTGCTTCATTACATCATTTATATTATCCTTCTTTGAGAAGATAATAGTTGCTGTTACATCCTGGCCTCCATCATTGAGTGTTAATCTCATGTTCCTTACATCAAGCTTTTTCTCTTTGAAGATTGCACTTACTTCACCAATAGAGAAGTTTGAGTTATCTATTCTTAATGCAATAGAGCCTGTGGTTTGAGTTGAGAACTTAAATCTTTTGTTGTGGAGTAAAAGCTGAACTAATAGAACAAGGAAGGTAAATACTATTCCTGAAATATACATTCCGGCTCCTATAGCTAGTCCTAAGCCTACAGTTGCCCATAGTCCTGCAGCTGTAGTTACACCAATAGTATTTTCCTTTCTTACGAATATTACTCCAGCACCCAAGAAACCGATTGCAGATACAACTGAGGCTGCAACACGTGATGGGTCTAATTTAATACCTTCATTAATTAATACTATATCGAAGAAGCCGTACTTTGATATTATCATCATTAAGGCTGCTGACATGGAGACTAAAATGTGAGTTCTAATACCCGCATTTTTCAATCTTTTTTCTCTTTCATATCCAATAATACTACCGCAAATGGCAGCTATTAATACTCTTATAATATATTCCCACTCAGGGGTTTGTATAATGTAACTATTCATAGTATTATTTTCCATTGATGATTTTTCAAAGAAAATAAGAAATTTTTACTATTTTTTGTTTTGTTTTAAGACTTTGCAAAAATAGAGGGAAAGTGTTTAATAGTGGGTGGAGTAGTAATTATGAAGAAAAGTATTATTACAGTAGTAGGAAAGGACTGCGTAGGTATTATTGCAAAGATTTGTACATATCTTGCTGAGAACGATGTAAATATCCTTGATATAAGCCAAACAATTGTTGATGGATATTTTAATATGATGATGATTGCTGATACTAATGGGTCAAAAAAGGAATTCTTAACAATTTCAAGTGAGCTTGAGGAGCTTGGTGAAAAAATAGGCTGCATTGTTAAACTGCAGAGAGAAGATATTTTTAACAGGATGCAGAGGATCTGATGATCAATATAAATGAAGTAATCGAAACCAATGCTATGATCGAAAAGGAGAATCTTGATGTAAGAACTATTACATTAGGAATCTCACTTCTAGATTGTATCAGTGATGATTTAAATACTCTTTGTGACAATATCTATAAAAAGATTACAACTGTTGCTAGAGATCTTGTTAAAACTGGAAAGGAAATCGAAAGAGAGTATGCAATTCCAATTGTTAATAAGAGAATAAGTGTTACTCCTATCGCTTTAGTGGGTGCTTCAGCATGTAAGACTATCGAGGATTATGTGCTTATAGCTAAGACTCTTGATAGAGCTGCTAAGGAGGTTGGTGTAAACTTCCTAGGAGGCTTTTCCGCACTTCCTGCAAAGGGTATGACTAAAAGTGAGGAGCTCTTAATTAGAGCTATTCCTCAGGCTCTTAAGGAGACTGAGCACATTTGCTCCTCAGTTAACCTTGGTTCAACAAAGACTGGTATCAATATGGATGCTGTTGCGCTAATGGGTAAAATCATTAAGGAGTGTGCATATCTTACTCGTGAAAATGATTCTATAGGATGTGCTAAGCTTGTAGTATTTTGCAATGCTCCAGATGATAACCCATTTATGGCTGGTGCCTTCCATGGAGTTACCGAGACAGATAATGTAGTAAATGTTGGTGTTAGTGGACCTGGTGTAATTAAGTATGCTCTTGAGGAAGTAAAAGATAGTGACTTTGAGACTCTTTGTGAAAAGATTAAAAAGACTGCTTTTAAAATTACACGTTTAGGTCAGCTCGTAGCTCAGGAGGCTAGCAGAAGACTTAATATACCGTTTGGTATTGTTGATTTATCTCTTGCTCCAACTCCTGCAGTAGGAGACTCTATTGCAGAGATTTTGGAATCTATGGGACTTGAGAGGGTAGGTGCACCTGGTACAACAGCTGCCTTAGCTTTATTAAATGATAGCGTTAAGAAGGGCGGTATAATGGCATCTAGCTATGTTGGTGGGCTTTCTGGTGCTTTTATCCCAGTTAGTGAGGACCAAGGAATGATTAATGCTGTTAAGGCGGGCTCCTTAAGCTTAGAGAAGCTAGAGGCTATGACATGTGTTTGTTCTGTTGGTCTTGATATGATTGCAATCCCTGGAGATACTAGCGAGTCAACAATTAGTGGAATAATTGCAGATGAGATGGCTATTGGTATGATCAACCAAAAAACTACAGCTGTTAGAGTTATTCCTGTTTATGGAAAGGGTGTTGGAGAGGAGGCTGTATTTGGTGGTCTTTTAGGCTTTGCTCCAATCATGAAGGTTAATAGCTTCTCTTGTGAAAATTTCATTAAGAGGGGAGGCCGAATTCCAGCTCCTGTTCATAGCTTTAAGAATTAGTTGCATTTTGTTGTATTTTATGCTCGCAGATAAAAATGCGAGCTTTTTTCTATTTATGCTATTAAATATGCTTTTGAAATAGGATAGAATGAGGCCCCGGGAGTATTTATGAAAAAAATTAATTCTACTGTAAAGTACGGCCCGGCTGATAAGCCACCACTAAAAGAGTGGGTGCCACTTTCAATCCAGCATGTATTTGCTATGTTTGGTTCTACAATTCTAGTACCAATTCTGGTTGGGCTTGAACCTACAACTGCACTTTTCACAGCAGGAACAGGTACACTTATCTATATCCTTTTAACAAAGGCTATGGTACCTGCATTTATCGGTTCATCGTTTGCATTTATCACACCTTTAATTGCGATTTCATCACAATATGGATGGCCTTATGCTATGGGTGGTGCCTTCTGTTCAGGCTTGATGTATGCTTTAATTGCGTTCATCATCTCTAAAGCAGGTTCCGAGTGGATACATAGAGCTCTTCCACCAGTTGTTATTGGCTCTGTAATCGTAGTTATCGGACTTAACCTTGCACCTACAGCGATGAATATGGCTATGTATGATAATAATAACTATAGCTTAGTATTTTTATCTATTGCGCTTGTTACTCTTGCTGCTACTGTAATATTTAATGTCTTCTTTACAGGCTTTTTGTCTGTAATCCCAATATTGATGGGCCTTGTAATTGGATACATTTTTACATTAATCATGGGCTTTATCTTCCCAGCTTACCATATCATTTCATTTGAGGGTGTAAAGAATGCTGCATGGTTTGGTTTCCCTAAATTTTCTCTTCCTAAGTTCTCAATTGTTCCAATTCTTACCTTCTTAATCGTATCCTTTGCAACAATTTGTGAGCACCTTGGTGATACTCTCGTTATCTCAAAGGTAGTAGGTGAGAATTTCTATGAGAATCCAGGATTAAAGAGAACTCTCCTTGGTGATGGTCTTGCAACAACATGGGCATCTCTTTGGGGTGGTCCACCAAATACAACCTATGGTGAAAATGTTGGTGTACTAGCTATCACAAATGTTTATAGTGTATGGGTAACTGGAGGAGCTGCAGTAATTGCTGTATTATTATCACTTTTCCCTAAATTTGGTGCATTAATTCAGACAATTCCAAATCCAGTACTTGGTGGTATTTCAATTCTTCTTTTTGGTGTAATTGCATCCTCTGGTCTTAGAACTCTTGTTGAGTCAGGTGTTGATTACCAAGATAAGAGAAACCTCACAATTAGCTCAATTATCCTAGTAATTGGTATTGGTGGTGGTATGCTTAAGTTTAATCTTGGCTCCTCACTTGAATTCTCACTTGGTGCTGTTGCGCTTTCAACCTTAGTTGGTATCATTCTTAATCTTATTATCCCAGCTAAAAGAAGATAAAAAGAGAAATAAGTTTTTAGGCTACTAAATGAAAAGCTCATTTGGTAGCTTATTTTTTTGCAAAAAAATAGAGACTATATCATCTATGACATAGTCTCTGTTAGGCTAATTATAGTCTTAAAGTACAAGAGATGGGGCAGAATAAACTCTAGCAGCAAGCTCTGAGTTAAGCATGTAAAGACTTCTAGCATCATCACCAAAGAGCTCCATCTTTGTGATTAAATCTGTAGAATTCTTCTCCTCTTCACCCTGTTCCTTAATAAACCAGTCAAGGAACTGAGTTGTGCGGAAGTCATTTACTTCCTGTGCAGCTGCATAGATATTGTTGATTAAAGAAGTAACATACTTCTCATGCTCTAAACCAGCCTTGAGTGGATCCATAATAGTTGTGAATACCTTATCTGGCTTTGCAATTGCATCGAGTGTTACAACAACATCGTTGTTATGTAAATACTGATACATAAGCATTGCATGATCCTGCTCCTCTTTTGCCTGAATCTCATACCAGTTAGCAAAGCCACTAAGGCCCTTTCTTGAGTAGAAGTTTGCCATATCTAGATACAGGTATGCGGAGTAAAATTCCTTGTTAATTTGGTCATTGAGAAGATTTGCAACCTTTTCGTTCATAATTGAATTCCTCCTAAACTAAAAGTTAGTAATAACTTACTGCATATACTACATCACTTTTTAATAAAGATATCAAGTAGAAAAATTCAAAAATAAAGCTACAAGATGACAGAGCATTTTGTAGCTTAAAGACTTATTATATTTGGTACCAAATAATATCATTTGGCTTCATATCGAGGTCAAAGGATGAACCATCTCCACGATAAATAGTAGTACTTAATGGCTCATAAGTATTGTTAACAACAGCATATTTTCCATTCTTAACATAAGCATGGACTTCTGCATTTGGGTTACTGCTGAACCAAGTATAAAGAAGGTCTTCACTATTTGTTGCCCATAGTATTGCTCTATGAAGGATTCTATTATTAACAGCACTATATGGAAGGCCCGATATATATACGCCTCTTCCTTTATAGTATTCATTAACTGCCATTTGAACCTCTTTATCTCTTTGAACAAGGATTTTAGTCCCTGGAAGTGCATATATGTTCTTTTTGCCCTCTCCAAAGTCAATAGCTTTACCAGTTTCAGAGGTTATAAAGTGTTCATTTTCATCCCAGTTATATTTATCATAACCAAGAGTAAAGCCTGTTTCCTTTTCAATTCCAAGAACATCGTAGAGCTGTATCATATGACCTTGATATTGGTGTGCTGTTGGCTCTCCAATACCTATGAAGCCTCCACCGTTAGCTACAAAGGCTCTTACTCTTGTTATTATCTCTTCATCCTCCCAATATAATCCACCAGTGTGTGCTGTATCTTGGTCACCAACATTAATTATGCAGTCAAAAGAGCTTAACAAGTTTTCATCATTCTTTATATCCTCAAAGCTGATAAATGAAACATCAAAAGGAGCGCCAGAAAGCGATTCAATTACACCTGCATAGCTATAGTTTTGCTTCTGATAAAGCGCATGGTGAACCATGTGCGCACCCCAAGAACGCATTTTACCCCAGCAGTTTAATACTGCAACCTTCTTTAAAGAGTAAGCTGTTGTACCTTTAGCATTTTCATATAGCTCTCTGAACTCATTACAAACACTATTAACATATTCAATGAACTCAGGGAACTTTAGTGCAAGCTTTAAATATCCACCATATCCAATTCTATCAATAGGGCTTCTTAAAATAGCTCTTCTTGCTGTGACCCAATTGTACTTTGCCTCTTTTACTGGATCTCCACCCTCATAGAAGGTATCTGGGAAGAAATATGGAAGTAGTCTTCCTTCTGTATATTTTACTCCCTTAATATCACTTATTAGTCTTAAGGTTGAACCATTTCCAACTGATCCAACAATTGCATCTACACCAGAAGCTTTAAACTCATCTAAAAATGGTTCTGTGCCGATCCAATGGTCCCCTAAGAACATCATAGCCTCTTTACCATATTCATGACAAATATCGGTAAATTCTTTAATTAGTGCACATACCTCTTTGTTTTGGAATTTAATGAAGTCTCTATACTCTTTACTAGGTACTCTGTATTGTCCGTTGTAATAGCCCTGGTCGATGATATATTCAGGTCTAAATCTATAGCCAACCTCTTTTTCAAATTTCTCTAAAATATAAGGTGAGACAGAAGCTGAATACCCATACCAATCTACATATTTCTCTCTTGCTTTTTCATCAAAGAGTAGTGTGAATTGATGGAAGAAGGTTGTAAATCGAATTACATCGACATAGTCGTGCTCTTCGATAAAGCTTCTTAAGCGTTTAAGGGAGAATTCATGAGTTGCAGGCTGTCTAACGTCAAATGTCATTTGAGGCTCTATAGTCCAACCATTTGTTACTGCGTTATACATATGAACAGGGTCCCACATGATAAAAGCTAAAAATGAGACAGTATATGCATGAAATGGTTTTGCTTTTATTGTAACTTTATAGCCTTCCTCCTGATAGCTCCAATCAGAAATAACTTCGCCTGTAGTTCTATCAATTACCTCCCACCATCTTTTATTATCCTTACCATTTGGCTTTAGCATAGCAGGGTAAAGACCATACATTAATGGAATTGATAAGCTCTCTTCTGTAGCTGTATAAAATGGAGTCATTACATAGACCTGTTGTATTTCCTCTGGGTGTGCTTTGGCCCATTCATTATCCTTTCTTGTCGTATAATACGTTTTATATATCTTGGCATTTTGACCTTTGAGCTCTTCAGGAAACTCTGTTCCATCACAATCTCGAATTGCATCTGCACCCCATTTTTTTAGTATCTCAATTGTCTCTGGTACTATATCTAAATCAGTTGGGATCGTGACTCTTCCTGTTAATTCCATTACTTTACCTCTCTTATAATATTATTTATTAGCGTGACGTTTCCATCATCCATCCTTTTTCTAAAAAGGGGTGTAGCTACTTTTTTATTTATTTTATTATCCTTAATTATTCCATTAGGGTTTTTTGCCATACTAAAGATTCCTCCTAAATCATCATCGATTACATTGTTAATAAAGGAAGAATCAATAGCCTCCTCAAGACAGAACATTACTGTCCCACCTTCATTTAATGAGCTGAAGTTATGCTCATATAATGTAGACCAGCCTGAGTCTGCATCATATGCCATGCCATCTTGGTTTAATCTTGTTGATCTTGTTAAATTATTCCTAAATTCACCATTTAAACACTTCCAAGGCCAAATTCCAGCACCTACCTTACCACCTCTATTATGTGGTTTTATATAGTATCTATCATTTATTTTGCAAGCGGCTTCATCACTTAAATTATTTTTTACAATAGGATTATCTGCGTACATTACAGTAATAGCATCTCCTGCTGCTTGCTTTACATAGCAATTTTCAATTCTTATATTTTTATGCCCATAAATCTTGAAGGCAGACTCATTGTATTTTGTACCCTTAAAATTTTCATGAGCATAGGTATATCCGATAGCTATTCCCCAGCGTGAGGTTTTATAAACAAAGCACTTTGAGATAAGTATATTCTCAAAACGTGAGAAAGCACTCTTACTTGGTTTTGAACAGGTAAAGTAAATTCCTCCATTGTTTAAATGCTTATCATAGATATTCCCATATACATCGTGGATGTAAAGATTATCAAGAGTAATATTGCTCATTACTCCAATATTTCTTGCAACTGCTGAAACACCTGTTGCACAGTAATATTCATCGCCCACCTTATCATTAATTATTTCAAGCTCTTTAATCGTTATATTAGAGCAATCCTCTAAATGAATAGTTGAAGAAATAGTTCCACAGTAGCGATGAGTAGGGCTATCAAGCTCACAACCATAGTCCTGATACCAAAGCCCTGTGCCTTTAGCATTGATAATTGGTCTATCTCCATCTCCATAGCTTGAGATAGTAATATTAGATAAATCCTTTAAATGGATGTATTCACTATTAAATACAGATCCTCTCTCGAGAAGTATTTTATCACCACACTCTAGAGTGATAGTCTTTAAATCTAATAGTGAATTATAAGCATTATTGCTCTTCGTACTGAAGTAATATTCTTTTGACATTATCTAAATATTCCTCTTCTCTAATTCGCTTTTTTATTATTTCTACTAACTCAGGTAATTCAAAGCTATCTCCATCTGCACGTGTAAATAAATCTAGGTTTGAATTATAATATTTGATTATTTCCTCATCTGTTATAGCCTTAGCATTATTCCTAGCATAAAAAAGCATAAAGGAAGTTTTTTCCATTTCAAGATAAGCTTCTAAGCTTAAATACTCCGGTCCAAACTCATGCTCTTGCTCGTTATATCTTGCCCACCTTTGTTTAAGGTGAGCAAAATCATCGCTATCAATATAGCCAAGAGTCGCTGCAAATTTTAAATGGGCCTTATCGATATTAGTTAAAGTCATTTAACAGCACCTGTAATACCATTTGCAAAGCTCTTTTGGAGGGCTAAGAAGATAATAGCAGTTGGAAGTGTACAGATTAATACTCCTAGCATTAGCATTCCATAATCTACGAAGTAACCACCCTTTAGGTTTGCTACTAGCATTGGCATTGTAATGGAATCATTTGATTGGAAAATGATCTTTGGCCAAAGGTAGCTATTCCAAGCATTCATAAATGTTACAGTTGCAGCTGCACCATAGGTTGAGCGCATTACTGGAATAAACATTGTAAAGAAGATTCTAATTTCTCCTAAGCCTTCAAGACGTGATGCTTCTATAATATCATGAGGGAAGGACCTTGCTGACTGTCTAAAGAGCATTATCATAAAAGGTGTTGAAATTGTTGGAAGGATAAGTGCTGCAGTACTGTTAATCAAATGCATTTTAGAAAACATTTTGAAAAGAGGTACGATAGTTGCAACGAAAGGAAGCATCATTGCAATTAGTAATACAGACATTAATCTATCCTTATATTTATCATGGAAAATTTCAAAGCCATAGCCTGCAAGAGAACAAACAAGCAGAGTAAGTACAGTTACAATTACACTGTTTTTTACAGAGTTCCAAAGCGCTAATAGTAGATTTTGGTTGTCAAGTAATGTCTTTAAGTTCTCAAGAAGATATGTTCCTGGAATTAACTTTCCTCTAATTATATCGATACTTGGGTTTGTGGCACCACAAAACATGTAATAAAGAGGAAATACTGATAGGAAGCTAAATATTCCTAATACTATATATGAAGCTATTAGACCTTTATTTTTAATCACGTTTATCACCTACCTTCATCTGAATAAATGAGAGTATGCTAATACATACTAGTATGAATACTGAAATTGCTGCTGCATAGTTGAAGTTTGGAGTATTTTCGAATGTTGTACTATATATGTAGTGTGCAAGTGTCATTGTTGCCTTACCTGGTCCACCTGCAGTAAGG
Organism: Bullifex porci; assembly: GCF_009695635.1. Lineage (GTDB taxonomy): Bacteria > Spirochaetota > Spirochaetia > Sphaerochaetales > Sphaerochaetaceae > Bullifex > Bullifex porci. The sequence goes on along the minus strand of NZ_VUNN01000027.1, from coordinate 9,966 downwards.
TTTACAGATTCATCAAAGAGCTGTAATGTACCTGATGTAGACATAATTGCTGTTAGGAGAATTGTTGGCTTTAAAAGAGGTACTGTAATCTTTGTAAACTTTTTATAGGCACCACAGCCATCAATTGTTGCTGCCTCATAGATTGAAGCCTCGATATTTTGTAATCCTGCAATGTAAAATACCATGTTGTACCCTGTCCATCTCCAAACAAGAGCGATGATAACAACAAATCTAGCAGGCCAGGTTTTATTAAACCAATCAATAGGTGCAATGTTAATCCAAGAGAGCATGGTATTAATAAATCCATTACTTGCAAAGAGAGACTTGAAGATCATTGAATATGATACAAGTGAGGTTGCACAAGGAAGGAAGATCATAGTTCTAAATATTCCCTTTCCCTTTATCTTTGGATTATTTAACATTTGTGCAAGGATTAGTGCTAATACAAGCATGATAGGAACTTGTATTACAAAATAAAATACTGTATTAAATAGGCATTCTAAGAACACCTTATCTTTAAATAATCTTGTATAGTTTTGGAATCCTACCCAACGCTCTGATGCGTTATTTCCTCTTTTAAAGGATAGAAGGATTGCTTGAAGCATAGGATAAAAACAGAAGATAAATATTAATAGAGTAGCTGGTAATAATATAGCCCAACCAATTAGGTTCTGTCTCTTTTCCAACGTAAGTTTTTTTGTCATTGGGCACCTCTAGGGAAAAAATGGGCAGGCTTTATTCGCCTGCCCTTAAGGAAAGGTATTAACCTCCGATAGCGAATTCAACAGCTTCCTGAGCCTTCTTCATTTCAGCCTTAACATCAGCTCCCTTCTGTACAACGTTTGTAATTGCATCTGTGATTGCAGAACGAATATCGTTGTAGTATGAACCGAAATCACAATTAGGAACGCCGTTAGCATAAGATACGATATCTGAGTAAACCTTCTGACCACCAAAAAACTCAACTGGGTCCTGATATTTGCTACTCTTTGCAGCTGGGAGATATGTTGTGATAACACCATTGTTTACAAGGAGTGTATCATAAAGATCTGTGTTAGAGCCAAGAGTTGTCTTTAAGAAGTCAAATGCAAGCTCCTTATTCTTACAAGCAGAGGATACTGCCCATGAAGCACCACCACTGTTAGAGAAGTTAGTAGCACCTGCAACTCCATCAAGCTTTGGAAGTGGAACTACTGCCCAATTACCACTCTGATCTTGAGCTGCTGTGATTGATGAGATAATCCAGTTACCCTGAATTAAGCCTGCTGCCTTACCAGTGTTAAATGATGCAATGTACTGATCCCAGTCTGTGTAGTCAGTCATTAAGCCTTCTTTGATTAAGCGAGCATAGATATTAATTGCTTCTTCAAGTACTGCGTTATTTGCAATGTTAACCTTTCCATTTACATATGGAGAAGCACCAGCACTCTGTAGAATCATTAATACGATTTCACTTCCGCCTGAGGTTGTAAGCATATCGATACCTGTTGCCTTCTTAACCTTAGTAGCGTTTTCAAAGAACTGTGACCATGTGATACCATCAAAGTCTGCAACTGTTAAGCCTGCCTTTGCAATGATATCTGTTCTAATAGGCATAATTACAGCACCGTTATCAAATGGAACACCATAGTGCTTTCCATTAGCTGTTGACATTGCACTCTTACCTGCAGCAAAGTCATTAAAGTTGATACCAGAGTTATCAAGAGTTGTGAAGATACCAGGATAGTTAGCAATAAACTTCTGGTATGAGTTATCCTGCATAAGGAAGATATCTGGGAGAGTAGAGTAGTCACCAGCCTGGTCTGCTGTTACAAACTTTACTTCGATATCCTTTGATGGGTTTTCAACAATATTGAGTTTGAAATCTGGATGTGTTTCCTGATAGATTTTTTCAGCCTCAAGTAGTGCAGGAATGTTGAAGTTAGGGTCCCATGCCCAAACTGTCAAGGTGTTAGTCTTTTCTGCAGGTGCAGATTCCTTAGCACCATTTGCAAAAACAGCTGTTAGAGCCATGAGCGCAATAAGCGCAACTGCTAATAATTTTTTCATTTAGTACCTCCTCGGTTGATCCCCGATAACTTCACTATATTGGCTAATAAAACCATTCAGATATGTAGATATTGCTTATATATTTATTTTTATTGCTCAAAATAAAGAAATATATCATTATTTAGATATGAGCAATTATCACTTTGATGTAAACCTTGATGGTAGTAGCAGTAAGGTAAATCTACTTTATATATCACATAGTAGAGATGAAAATGACTGGCCTAGTATTATTCATTCACATCTTTTTTGTGAACTTCTGTATATCGAAAAGGGTAAAGGTGAATTAGTAGTTAATGGCGAAAAAATACAAATTAGTGAGCGTGATTGCATATTATTACCCCCTAATAATCTTCATACTGAAACCTCCTCTGAAACAGATAAATTAGAGTACTATGCATTGGGTATTTCAGGCTTAGCTGTAAGCTATGAGGACTATGAAGGACCGATAATAAACTTTGGAAGTGAGAATGATAGAGTTCGTAATTTAATAAAGAATATGTATGGGGAGCTTAGAAAGAAAAATTCCAATTATGAGCTAATAGTTAAAGGCTATTTCTATATATTGTTAACGATGCTACTCAGAGCTAAGAAGGCGAATGTAGAGGTTAAAAAAAGTGAGCATAATGCAAAAGCAAAGCTTAATTTAGTAAAAGATTATATTGATTCTCACTACATGGAGGACTTTAATCTTGATGAATTAGCCAAGATGTTCAATATATCGAAGTACTATTTTGTTAGAATATTTAAAAAGGAGTTCTCAAAGGGGCCTATGGCTTATTTGGAGGAGGTTAGAGTTAGAGTTGCTAAAAATCTTTTGGCCTCTACAGAAAACAGAATAACAGATATTGCACTAAACCTTGGCTTTTCATCTTCTTCCTACTTTTCTCAGCGCTTTAAGATCTTAACTGGTATTACTCCATATGATTACAGATTGATGCTCAGAAATAATGATTTGTTACTATAATAACGTTATGTAATATTTATAACAAATTTTTTAAAAAAGTATTGCATAAGATAGCAAATTTATTTTAATCTTCCGTTGCAAATTGAGAAAAATATTTCCTGAAAGGTGGGATTTTTATTATGGAGAATAAAATCAAAGTCGCTGTCATGGGTGCTACAGGTGCCGTTGGACAGGTATTTATGTGGATGCTATCTGATCATCCATGGTTTGAGCTTGCTTATTGTACAGCTTCTGCCGCAAGAGTTGGACAGAAGTATGCATCAACCGTTCACTGGGTTATGCCATTTGAGATGCCTGAAGCTATTAAAGACATCGACGTAAAGGAATTTAATTTTGACGCAATGAAGGAAGCAGGTGTTAAGATTGTTTTCTCCGCACTTCCTGCAGCAGTTGCAATGGAAGCAGAGCCACAATTAAGAGCTAGAGGCTTCTATGTATTTAGTAATGCAGCCGCAATGCGTTATGACCAGGATGTTCCTATCTTAATTCCAGATACTAATGTTGAGCAGTTAGATTTAATCAGAACTCAGGGCTATCCTCAGACTGGTTTCTGCGTAACAAATGCAAACTGTGTTACAACAGGTCTTGCTATGGCTCTCGCTCCTCTTAGAAAGTTTGGCATCAAAACTATTACAATTAATAGCTACCAGAGTGTATCTGGTGCGGGCTATCCAGGTCTTTCCTCATTCGATATTACAGATAACTGTATTCCTTTTATTAAGGGTGAAGAGGAAAAGATTGAAAAAGAAGTTAAGAAGATTCTTTCAATTAATCCAGATGTATATGCATATACAGTTAGAGTTCCTGTTATGTTTGGTCACCTAGAGACTGTATGGCTTGATTTTGAGCAGGATGTTGAGTGTGATGAAATTGTTAAGGCTTGGAATGAGTTCAAGGAATGTCAGGACCTTCCTTCAACACCAAAGCAGCCTATCGTTTATTCACCTGAATCAACCTTCCCACAACCAAAGTACGCTTTCTGGGGTAATCCAAAGGGTATGGTAGTTTATACTGGACGTTTAAAGAAGAAGAATGGAAAAATTGGCTTTTGCCTCCTTGTTAATAATATTGTTAAGGGCGCAGCTGGTGGTTCAATTCAAAATGCTGAAGCCTTTGTATCTAGATTCCTCAATAGATAATCAATATTATTTTATTCTTGGCGGTCGAAAGGCCGCCTTTTGTTTTACAAAAAAACATCCTGAAGGATTAACTGTAACAAAAGCATATGCTAAAATTTGTTAAAGGAGCTTTATGATGGAAAGAACTTTTGATAAGAATAATAGACTTATAGATTTAAAGAAGGGTGATATTCTGTACGTGCAGGGACAGGAGTGCGATACAATGTTTCTACTTTATACAGGTAAGATGGGACTCTACTATAACTATGGGAAGGATCATGAGCTCTGCCTTGCAACAGTATGTGAGAAGGGTGCTTCTCTAGGTGAAATGGGCCTTCTAGAGGGAGAGCCTAGAAATGGTACAGCTGTTGCTCTTGAGGATAGTAGAGTTTTAGAGATTAGAAAGGATAACTTAGAGGAGTTTTTATTTGCACATCCAAATGGAGGTGTAAAAATGATTCAGGACCTTGCTAATAGATTTAAAAATGTTTCTATCCAGCTCGAGGAGAGTAGAAAGCTCTTAAGGGAATTAGTTGATACAAATACTGTAAAGAAATCTAAGATATCAGATAAGTTTAAAAAAATTGCAGATTTACTTTTAGACGTACCAAATGATGTACCTGTAGATTTATATATGTCTTGTTATACAAGGAATAATAATAATTTAATGTAAATATAATAATTAAATAAAAAAATATCGTTTTTCCTTGTCAAAAGCGATGTTTTTATTTATTGTTGTGATTAAGAATAGTAAGTAGTAAAGGTCTCTGTAAAAGGACCTTTCAGAAATAGTCAATAAGGAGAAATTCATGACAATCAACGATGTTAAGCATGTAAAACTCGTTCAGTGGGTCAATGAGATTGCAGCTCTTACAACCCCTGATGCAATTGTACTCGCAGATGGTTCTGCAGCACAGTATGATGAACTTGTTAACGAATGTGTAGAAAAAGGTCTCTGCGTTCGCCTTAACGAAGAGAAAAAGCCACACAGCGTTCTTTTCAACTCAGATCCTTCTGATGTTGCTCGTGTAGAAAAGAGAACATTTATTGCAGCTAAGACTAAGGATGAAGCTGGTCCTACAAATAACTGGATTGATCCAGTTGAACTCAAGAAGACACTCACAGGTCTCTACAGTGGATGTATGAAGGGTAGAACAATGTATGTTATCCCATTCAGCATGGGTCCTCTTGGTTCTCCAATTTCAAAGCTCGGTGTTGAGATCACTGATAGCCCATATGTAGTTATCAACATGATGATCATGACACGTGTAGGTGTTAAGGTTCTAGACTTACTCGGAACAGATGGTTACTTTGTTCCATGTCTCCACTCAGTAGGTAAGCCTCTTGCAGCTGGTGAGACAGATGGTGGTAAGTGGCCATGCGCTCCAATGGAAAATAAGTACATTGCACAGTTCCCAGAGACAAGAGAAATCTGGTCATTCGGTTCTGGCTACGGTGGAAACGCTCTCCTTGGTAAGAAGTGTCTCGCTCTCAGAATAGCTTCTGTACTTGCTCGTGATGAGGGTTGGCTTGCTGAGCACATGCTCATCTTAAAGGTTACTAACCCAGAAGGTAAGAGCCGCTTCGTAACAGCAGCATTCCCATCAGCTTGTGGTAAGACTAACTTAGCAATGCTTATCCCAACAATCGAAGGCTGGAAGGTTGAGACAGTTGGTGATGATATCGCATGGATGAAGTATGGTGCAGATGGTAGACTTTATGCTATCAACCCAGAAGCAGGCTTCTTCGGTGTAGCTCCAGGAACATCAGCTAAGTCAAATAAGAATGCATTAATTGCAGCTAGCAAGAATACAATCTTCACAAACGTAGCTTTAACAGCTGATAAGGATGTTTGGTGGGAAGGTATTGGTTATGATGCTCCAGGCCCACTCACAGATTGGCATGGTAATGAATGGATTCAGGATAAGAGCAATAAGGAACAGGCTCCTGCAGCTCATCCAAATTCACGTTTCACAGCTCCAGCTAATCAGTGCCCATGTATCGCTCCTGAATGGGAAGATCCACAGGGTGTTCCAGTATCTGCTATCCTCTTTGGTGGTAGAAGACCTTCAACTATCCCACTAGTACACATGGCTCGTAACTGGAATCATGGTGTATTCCTTGGTTCTATCGTAGGTTCTGAAGTAACAGCTGCTACTCTCGACGTTAAGGCTGGTACAATCCGCCGTGATCCATTCGCAATGCTCCCATTCTGTGGTTACAACATGGGTGACTACTTCAAGCATTGGATTGAGGTTGGTAAGGCTGGTGATGCTGATAAGCTTCCAAAGATCTTCTATGTTAACTGGTTCAGAAAGACAGCTGAAGGCAAGTGGTTATGGCCAGGCTACGGCGATAACAGCCGTGTTCTTAAGTGGATCTTCGAGTGCTGTGAAGGTACTGCTAAGACAGTTGATACTCCAATTGGTATCATGCCTACTGTTGATGCAATTGATCGCCCAGCAGATGTATCTGAAGAGGATATGAAAGAGCTTCTCAAAGTTGATGTTGATGGCTGGCTCAAGGAAGTTGAAGATATCAGAACTAACCACTATCCAAAGTTCGGTGCACATCTTCCAGCAGAGCTTGCTGAGATGCTCGATACTCTCGAAGCTAACCTCAAGGCAGCTAAGAACTAATAGACTTTATATAGTCAAAAAGCCCTTCAATTTGGAGGGCTTTTTCTTTGCTTAAAAAATTATGATAAGTTGCGGAAAGTGCATAAAAAATAGTACTTTCCGCAGGTTATCGCAATATTAAAATATTAGATAATTGATATAATTTACTATATTATAAGAAATAATCTTCATTATTGATTTTTTATTAAAAAATAAGTGAGTTTTTACTATCAAAATAAGGTAAGAAAACTATAATATTTGATATGAAGATAAAAAATATCCTACTTTCTATAGTTTCAATATTATTAATCTTACTCTTAATTATATTTTGTTTTCTTTATTTTAAGTTTAAGGTTCAGCTTTCTGCAATAAAGACAATAGAGTGTGTAGATGACAATGTATTTTCATTAACCTATAGAGGCTCCTGCGGATTTGATGAGTTTTTAATCTGCGGTGGTGCTAAAACCGATAGTGAGGTTGCGTCATATTTAACAGAGTTTTTATCTGGTGGCTTTTATAAGAGTAATGTTGATTCAATTGACACCGGGTGCTCTGTATTTGTAAAGGATGAGATATTTGCAAGAAATTTTGATTGGGTAGATGCGCCAATAATGATTACAAAAACATATCCAGATGATGGATATTCCTCTATTGCGACATGTAATTTATCATTCCTTGGCTTTGGCGATGACTTTGACCCTACTTCTAGCTTTGTCTCTTCCCTTTTGAGCCTTGCAAGTATATATGTTCCTTTAGATGGTATTAATGAAAAGGGCTTGTGTGTCTCTGATTTAGTAGTTGATACACCAATATTAATAGACCAAGATAAGGGAAAAGCGGATTTAACGATAACTACTTTAATTCGATTGCTACTTGATAAAGCTGCAACTGTTGATGAAGCGCTTGAGCTAATTAATAGCTATGATATTCACTCATCTGCTTCTATGATGCACCATCTTGCAATTAGTGATAGAAGTGGAAGAAGTATAGTTGTTGAATTCTATGAAAATGAAGTTTATGTTACACAATCAAATATAGTAACGAATTTCTTTTTATCTGATGAGTGTCCTCTATATCTTATGGGAAGTGAACAATCAAAGAAGCGGTATGAAATATTACAGTCTAAAGAAATACCACTTGATGCAATTCAAGCTGTTATTCAGAGTAATATGGATAGTGACTATGAATTAACTCTTTGGAGTGTTTTATTTAATAAAGCTAAAAGTAGTGCTACATACTACTTTAGAGAGAACTTTGATAAAGAATATACATTTTCTTTATGATAGAATGAGTAATAATGAGTTATACAGCTAGAATACAATATATTATCAAAGCTTTAATTAAAAAGGATGGGATTACTTTAAAGCAAATTGCTGATGAATTTGAGATTTCAACTCGTCAAGCAAGTCGTGATATTGAGCAGCTAAGATATCAAATGGGTGCTCCTATTGAGTATGATAAAAGTGATAAAGTATATAGGCTAACTCAAGATTGGAGTAGTTATACAAACCTCGATGATAATATGGTAATTCTTGCTGCATATTTTAGATCCTTAATAGAGCAGCTTCCATTAAAAAAGAGTATTAAAAGTGAGATTGAGGAGACCTTTCTCTCCTCAGTTTCAAAGAGTGCAGCTGCATTAACAGATAAGGTAATATATAAGGCACCTCAAATTAGCTTTCCAAACTATGATGTTTTTTCAACAGTGACTGAGGCCTTAACGGTTAATCATTGTATTGAGATTAAATATACAAACTTTAAGAAGGAAATAACAAATAGAATTGTTGAGCCTCTTAGACTTATAAATTATTCAAGCTCTTGGTATTTAGTTGCCTTTGACCATAAGAGAGAAAAGGTAATTAATTTACATCTATCAAGAGTTATTAGTGCTTCAATTCTCGATACTCCAATAACATTTAAGGATACAAAATTAATTGTTGATACCTCCTTTGGCATCTTCACTACAGGAAGAATGGAGGATTATGTAATTAAGTTTTCATCAAAGCTAACAGATGATGTTAGGCATATTATTTGGCATCAAAAGCAAAGAATAGAGGATTTAGAGGATGGAGCTTTTTTACTACATATTCCTGCATCAAACTCTCAAGAGCTAATTACCTTAGTCCTAAGATATGCTCCATATGCATGTCCTATTTCTCCCGAAAGCTTTGTTAATGAGTATAAAAATAGAGTTAAAGAGATTAATAAAACTATATAAGGTTTTATGAGTTTCTTCTGCGTTACTGGTAAGCTTGTCATGAGCCTTATTCACTCGTAAAGTAGGGAAATTCTCTTAAAGTTTAAATAACCACAAACAAATTCAGAATGGAGAACACTATCACAATCCCTTCAGGTTTTAAAAGGGTTAATTAAAACAAAGACGCTAAAAGCACCAACAGTCACAGATAGAAGTATTTTTCTCATAGATGGCACACATTGCAGGAACTAGAAGAAGATAGAACCTGCACTAAATGTGGTGTAAGGATGCATATACATAACACATACAACATAAGCCTTGTTTACATTCCTTTTGGCAAAATACTTTCGACAGTAAGGTTTGAGAAGCATCGTTGTATCTATCCAAAATGCAATTTCACTTGTATGCAGGAGGTTCCTTTTCAAGCTGGAGGCCACAGAATTACTAGCACTCTTCATTCTTTTGCAATGGACCTACTTGAACTGGGGCTTACTAACAAAATTGTCTCCGAGCTTACAGGGCTTGGCAAGAACACCGTCAAGAAAATAGACAAGGAACGACTTCTAAAGAAGTATACTACTGACGATAAGCACCTTAAGAAACCTGAGAGACAGGCGAAATACCTTGGAGTAGATGAATTCCTGCTGCACAGGGGCCGATAATAATTGATCTAGAGACGGGGCATGTACTATGGCTTGCCTATGGCAAGAATAAAAAAGCGCTTTATGACTTCATCAAATTTGTTGGAGAGGAATGGATGGACGGTGTAGAAGCTGTTGCATGTGACATGAATAGCGACTATCAAGAGGTTTTCGAGGACTGTTGTCCCCATATACAGGTAATAAGGAAGAACTTTAACGACAAGGTTGTTGCCGAAGTAAGAAAGGACGAATAGAGGCGCCTCTATTCAGAAGGGAGAATAGAGGAAGCAAAGATGCTCAAAAATACCAAATACATTCTCACATCAAACAGACAGACCCTTAGGAAGAAGGATGATAAGGCTAAGGAAGACAGGAAAGC
>NZ_VUNN01000026.1 GCF_009695635.1 Bullifex porci | reverse complement strand
CATCTTGTGGTGCAGAATTTGTTAGTATTATAGAGCCATTTTCATCTTTGTAGCAGTAGGTATAGGTGAAATCAGTTTTCATCATTTGGGCTCCTTCTGCATATACAGGTTTTGTCGCAGAAAAATTATATAATTCTCCAGGTTTATATACTGGGAACTCTCCTGTTTCAGCAGTAAAACCATCAGCTGTATACTTTACCTTGTAGGTACCACTTTCAGTAAATGCTATCTGTCCAGTAATATTTTTCTGTACACTCACCCAATCGGAACCATTAAATTTAAATAATTCACCATTAACTGATGAAGGATTCTTGTATGATCCATTTGACAAATTAACAATAACATCGGCTATATATCTAGTTGAACCATTTTTGTATGCAATGTCATATTTGTAGTTAGAATCGGCAAAGATAGTTCCTACTTTTCCTACTGATAGCCCAGTTGCAGATGCTCCACTTGGTGTATTGTTGCTACATGAAATAAGCATAAGTACTAGAACAAGAGAAAGCATAATAATTGATAATTTATGTTTGTTCACTTTATTCCTCTCTAAAAATAATATTATGTAATATATAACGTTTTTTGCTCCATCTGGATACACAATTTTTATACCAAAGAGATTAAGTAATAATAATTTTTGAATATTTGTTGTTATCATTATCTGTGAGGGTGATTCTTTTATTATTTTACAAATAAGTAAAGATTTTTGTTGCCATAATAGGTTACTATATAAACATATTCTTGCTATGGAGGAATAAATGAAAAAACACAACATTTTGTTAGCTGTTCTTTTGATTTGTGCTACATTATTTACAACTATGTCATGTGCAACATCTCAGAAGAGTGAAATGGTTTCTAATCGTGTTCCTGGAGAACCTTTTGAATTGGTAATCCTTGGTACATCAGACATGCACGGAAATATTTGGGGTTTCTCATATGAAGACTCAAAGGAAAGCACAAATAATGGTATGTCTAGACTCTACACATTCATTAAAAATGAAAGAGAAACACATCCTGGTTTAATCCTACTTGATGCTGGTGATGATATTCAGGGTACAATCATGACTGATGACCTTGCAAATAAGAATCCAGATGAATTACATCCAGTTATCGCTGCAATGAACTTTATGGGTTATGACGCTATGACACTTGGTAACCATGAATTCAACTGGGGTATTCCTACTATGAAGAAAATCTTGTCTAAGGCAGAATTCCCTGTACTTGCTGCAAACGTAAAGAATTCAAAGGGTAAGTATGTTACAGGTGCTGGTACAACTATCATTAATCGTGATGGTGTTAAGGTTGCTGTAATTGGTGTTGTTACTCCAGATGTTCCAATTTGGGATGGTGGTAAGGAAGAGATTGAAGACTACATCTATGAAAATGCAGCATATGCAGTTAAGGATGAAATTGCAAAGCTTGATAAAGATGTAGATATTATTATTGTATCTGCACATATGGGCACATATGCAGAGTTTGATGAAGAAAATGGTTCAGACTCTGGTCTCAAGATTTTGGAAGTAAACCCAGAGGTAGATGTATTACAGGTTGCTCATAACCATAGTATTGTTAAAGAAGACTACAATGGTGTTCCTATCGTTGCTACAAGAAATAGTGGTAGAGATATTGCTAAGGTAGTTCTCACACTTGATGATGAGAATAATATTATTTCCTCAAGCTACGATGTAATTGATATGAAGGATACAGAGCCAAGTGAAGAAATTAGAGAAATTCCTGTTGTTAAGGAGCTTCATGAGAAGGCTGTAAGCTATGTATCTGGTGTTGGTGAAGATGGTGAAAAGGGTCCAGCTTTAGGAACTACAACTGCAAAGTTTCAGCCTGAAAATGAAATTAAAGGCCTTCCTGAGGGCAAGCTTAGAGATACAGCTGTAATGGACTTAATTAACATGATTCAGCTTGAAGCATCTGGTGCAGATGTATCTGCTGCAGCACTCTTTAAGGATACCTCTGATCTCCCTGAGGGTGATATTAACTATGGTAATATCTTCGATATCTATAAGTTTGATAACACACTCTACAGAGTTTCAATGACTGGTAAAGAGCTTAAGGGATATATGGAATGGGCTGCTGCTTGCTATAATCAGTGGACCGAGGGTGATATCAATATCTCCTTTGACCCAGATCATCCAGGATATCTCTATGATATGTTTGCTGGTGTAGATTACGAAATTGATCTCTCTCAGCCTGCTGGTTCAAGAATTAAGAATGTAATGTTCAATGGTAAGCCTCTTGAGGATGATCAAATTGTAAAGGTCGCAGTTAACAACTACAGATACTCCTCTGCTATTAAAGCTCAGGGTCTTGCTGCAGGAAAGAAGGAGTGGGAGTCTTCATCATCAATTAGAGATATGATCGTTGCATACTTTGCTTCTAACTCTCCAGTAGAACCAACTGTTGATAACAACTGGAAGATTGTAGGTGTTGATCTTAATCTTGATGACCCAAGAAGAGCTGAGCTCGTTGAATTAATTAATGCTGGTAAGCTTGAAACTCCTTATGCTAAGAGCTATAACCTCAAGGATTATGATGAGTTAATCAAGAAGGCTGGTAATTAATAGTTCTCTTAATTAAATAAAAGGTGCAATTTTGCACCTTTTATTTTTAAATATCAATTCCCAAAAATTGTTTAACTAAAATACCGATAATAAATGAAATTGCTGAAACAGATAAGCTAATTCCAGCCATTTCTATAAATCGTTTCTTAAATGACAGCTCCTTAGCAACAGCTACATAGTAGCTAAAGCCTGCAATAATTAAGACTACAGTTAATAGCATGATAGAAAGTGAAACCATGAACATCGAGGATGGTAAAAGTAGATATGGGAGTATCATAAGAGTAACGGTAATTACATAGGCAATTCCTGTATAAAGAGCACTCTTAAAGGGCTTTTCCTCTCCATCACTTTTTGCAGATAGATATTCACTAGAGCCCATAGAAAGGGTAGCGCTAATTCCAGTAATGAGACCTGAGAGAGCAATTAGCTTATTGTTTTGAAGAGCGAAGGTTAAGCCCGCAAGAGTACCAGAAATCTCTACTAAAGCATCAGAGAGACCTAATACCATTGAACCAACATACTTAAGTCTTTCTTCATCAAGAATCTGTAAAAGCTCTCTTTCATGTCTATCTTCATCTTCACTGATTTTCTTAGCTTCTGGAATTTCCTTTGAAATTTCATCATAAGCCTTAGTTGCACCCTTTTCGCCATTCTCCATCTTTTTTAGAGCAAAGGTGTATCCAAAAATACGAGCAAGTAAAGTCCACTTTCTAACTTGACCCATCTTAGGCTTTACAGCTTCCTTTGTGTATGATTTCCATACCTCTGCATGACATCTTTCATCTGCCGCAATTCTCAAAAGAGTTTGTTTATCCTTTTCATCCTTTACAAAGGTAGCTATACGTTCATAAACAAGCGCTTCAGTCAGTTCGTTTATCTGAAAGCCTAGAACTAATTCCTTTATTTTTTTACTTAATTGTTTTTCCATAGGAGAGCTTATAGCACCAAAATAAATAAAGTTAAAGATAGTATTTATACTATGCTCTTATGTCGTTTTATTTTTTTTAATAGTTTTTTTAGCTTTTATATCAAATAACTAGATAATAGCTTCAATTAAAAAAATTAATAAAAAATTTTTAATTTGTTTTATTCTAAAGAAATATTAAACATAAGAACTTTGTGTTTCTTGATTTTACCTCATTTTTATTACGATTTTTTTAACTTTTATTTGAATTATTAATAGAAACCAAAAAAAAGGAGGCAGCGATGGCAAAGGAAAAAGATCGCGCAGCAAAGAATTTTTTCTCTGATCCTAAGATCTTTTCAGAGTTTGTTAATCTATCTCTATTTAATGGAGAAGAAAGAATAAAAGCTGAAGACCTAAGAGAAATAGACCCTGTTAATTCTACAGTGTTTACTAAGAATAAATCCTTAGAGGTCTTAGTAGATAATCTTTATGATTCAACAGTAAAGGAGAGTGATGAAAATGTATATGCAATTATTGGTCTTGAGTCACAAGCATATAGTGATAAGCATATGGTAATAAGAGCAGGTATTGCATCACTATTAATCTATGATAATCAAATAGCTACTATTAAGGAGGGTGAGAAGCTAAAGCCAGTGTATATCAGAGTATTTAATATGCTAGATAGGAAATGGAGTAATGCAACTGATTTAAGAAAGCTATTATCAAAGGAGGCAATAAAGGTCTTTGGCTATCCTTTAGTAAATGCAGGGTATTATGTCTTAGATCCCCATGAGCTAAAGGGCGAAAAGTTAAATAAAATAAGTAAGCCATTAAAGCTAGTATTAAATATTATTAAGAATCAAGGAGATAAAAATGCGCTTTTAAGTTATATTAATAGTGAAGAGGCCTTTAAGAACCTTGATTATAGAACAGCTAAGTTATTAGAAACGATAATGAAGGTAGATATTCCAAATGATGGAGGATATAACATGTGTAAGGCAATTGAAGATATAAAGAATGATGGTAAGCTTGAGGGCAAGCGCGAGGGTCTCCGTGAGGGGCTATATGAATTAACTCGTGATGGAATAATTACAAAGGAAATAGCTGCTAATAAGCTTAATATTACTGTTGAAAAGTTTGAAAAGGATATGAAGGCTTACTTTAATAAGTAATTTACTAAGTTCAAAACTTAATTAACTACTCAATAATTTATATGGACTGCCAGTTTTTGACAGTCCATTAATTAATAAAATAATTATCTATTCGCTGCTGCTTTTATAAAGGAGTAGAAAACAGGACTTGGTCTATTTGGTCTACTCTTAAACTCTGGGTGGTATTGGACACCTAAGAAGAAGCAATTCTTTTCAATACTAACTGCCTCTACAAGAGTTTCATCAGGGGAGGTTCCTACTACAGAAAGTCCCTTTGCTTCAAGCTCTTCTCTAAATGCATTTGAGAACTCATATCTATGTCTATGGCGCTCTTGAATGAGGCTTTCTCCTTCATAAACTCTTGAAAGCAATAATCCCTCTTTAATCTTACATGGATATGCACCAAGTCTCATTGTGCCACCCTTTTTCTTTATGTTCTTTTGAGTTTCCATGAGGTCGATTACTTTGTGCTTTGATTCAGGGTCAAACTCAGAGGAGTTAGCATCCTTATATCCAAGAACGTTACGTGCATATTCGATAACAGCAATTTGCATTCCTAAGCAAATACCAAGATATGGAATATTATTCTCTCTAGCATATCTGCACGCTTCAATTTTACCTTCAATTCCTCTAGAACCAAAACCACCTGGGATTAATATACCGTCAACATCCTTAAAAAGCTCATCAACAGTGCTAGGTGTTACCTCCTCACTATCTGTCCATTTGATGTCAACCTGAACACCATTGTGCCATCCTGCATGCTTTAATGATTCTATAACAGATAAATATGCATCATGAAGTGCGATATACTTACCAACTAGTGCTATCTTGATGTGCCTATGTGAGGATGCAATCATATCAAGCATATTATTCCACTCGGTAAGGTTAATGTTATTTTCTTTTAGTCCTAGCTCTCTAAGTGCAACTCTATCTAAGCCCTGCTTTGATAGCATAATAGGAGCCTCATAGAGGACTGGTACAGTAATATTTTCTATTACACAATCCTTTTTAACATTACAAAATAGGGCGATCTTATTTAATACGCTCTCTTCTATTTTCTCATCTGAGCGGCAAACAATGATATCAGGGAAAATGCCTGAACCCATAAGCTCCTTAACAGAGTGCTGAGTTGGTTTACTCTTATGCTCCTCAGAGCCCTTAATATATGGAACTAGTGTAACATGGATAAAGAGACAATTTTCCTTTCCAACCTCATGTGAGATTTGTCTAATTGCTTCCAAAAATGGTTGAGACTCAATATCACCGGTTGTTCCACCAATCTCTGTGATAACAACATCTGCCTTTGTTTTATCAGCAAGAGCATAGATAAAGCTTTTTATCTCATTTGTTACATGAGGGATTATCTGTACTGTAGAACCTAAGTATTCACCATTTCTTTCCTTTTGAAGTACTGTCCAATAGGTTTTCCCAGATGTTAGGTTAGAATACTTATTTAGGTCTTCATCTATGAATCTCTCATAGTGCCCTAAATCTAAGTCTGTTTCAGCACCATCCTCTGTGACAAAAACCTCTCCATGCTGTAGCGGACTCATTGTACCTGGATCTACATTCATGTAAGGATCAAGCTTTTGAGCTGCAACCTTATATCCTCTACACTTTAATAGTCTTCCAAGGCTTGCTGCTGTAATGCCCTTACCAAGCCCGGAAACAACTCCACCTGTTACAAAAATATGCTTTGACATATATCCTTCTTTAATCTGAATAGATTCTAATTATTTGACCTGCGGCTTCCTTTGCAGAAATTCTTGCATTCATAGCCCTGCGTTCAATAAGATGATGAGCCTCTGACTCACTGCATCCCTTCTTTTCAATTAATAAGCACTTTGCTTGACTGATAAGCTTAACTTCATCGAGCTTTGTTTGAAGCTTAGCATTCTCTCTCTTTAGCTTTGTTATTTTTCCCCTTACTGATTTCAAAAGTGAAAAGCTTTGACTAAGTACTGGCATGATAATTGGCTTTGAAATTACAGCAATACCACTTTCAGAGCACTCTGAAATAGTTTGATCAAAGAACTCCTCTTTTACAAAGAGTAATACACCTATTTCTGTATTTGAAGCGGCCATTAAGCATAGCTCCATAGCACTATCATCAAGTAATGGAGAATTAACCACTAGGTAATCATAGTATTCATCAAAGAGAGCTCGACGAGCATTTGCAGCTGAGGTAAGTAGGGTACAAGAGGATGGAGAAGCTACCTTTGAAATAAGGCATTCAAGGTTTTTTGCGCTCTTTTCACTTGCAGATACTATTAATATCCTTTCCATCCTAGCTTTCCTAAGTTAAATAGAATTCCATCTCCCTCGCTGCTACTCTTGGGTTGTTACTCTGAGTTGCAGCAATCCAATCCTGTCTCTTTGCTTTTAAGAAGCACTTCACTAAGTGTTCAGGAAGAACACTATTAATAAAATCTGAGCTCTCTGCAGCCTCAACAGCCTCTATCAAGGATTGTGGAAGCGTTTCACCTGCTAAAGAATCATCATACTTTAGGTTTTGTTCAATACCCTCTATAGCAGCTCTAGCCAAAAGAGTAGCTGCAATATATGGGTTTGATGCATTATCAGGGCTACGTAATTCAATACGATTACTATCCTCACCCTTACCCATAGGTATTCTAATTAATAGATTTCTGTTTCCTGTTCCATATGTAAGATTACTAGGAGCCTGGTAGCCACCAAGTCTTTCATAGGAATTTACTATTGGATTTAAGAAAACAGTTATCTCTCTAATATGCTTCAAGATACCGGCTATTACATTCTCTCTGTAATAGTTCATATCCTTTCCATCCTTGCTAACAGATATATTCATATGGAAGCCAGAGCTACACTCATCAAATAGAGGCTTTGGTAAAAATGAAGCATAAAGACCATTTCTAGCAGCTAAAGCCTTTACCATAGCTTTAAATGAAATAATATTATCTGTTGCATCAAGAAGTAGAGAGTGTCTGAAAACGACTTCATTTTGACCTGGACCCTTTTCATGGTGACTGGATTCAAATTTTAATCCCATCTCCTCAAGAGTAAGACATATCTCTCTACGTATGTTTTCACCCTTATCAAGTGGAGCTATATCAAAGTAGCTAGCTCTATCCATTGGTTCATAGGTTGGGTCTCCATTTTCATCTGTTTTAAATAGATAAAATTCAAGCTCAGAGCCAAGATAGAACTCATAGTCCTTTTCAAAGAGCTCTCTCTCGGTCTTTTTGAGCATGTGTCTAGTATCACCAACAAATGGTCTACCATCTGGATGCTTTATATCACAGTAGAATCTTATTACTCTACCTTGACTAGGACGCCAAGGTAGAAATGTCATCGTAGTTGGATCAGGAAATAGGAGTAGATCTGAATCCTCAACATTTAAGAAGCCTCTAATTTGAGAAGCATCAAACCTAACACCCTCTGAAAATGCTCTTTCAAGTGTTGACAGTGATACAGAGATGTTCTTTAGTTGTCCGAAAATATCGCAAAAAGCAAGTCGGACAAAGCTAACATCCTGGTCCTTTGCATAGCTGATTATTTCTGCTGTAGTAAAGCTATTTGCCATGACGTCTCCCTAGATGTTCGTATATAACTGCTTATAAGGATTTGCACTGTTTGGTTCAAGTACAAGGAAATGTTTACTCATTATCTCTTCTTTGTCCATATTAAATATGGAACAAAACTCACTGATTTTTACTCTGATATCATCTAAGTCAGATTTTTGAGCCTCTCTGCAGCTTACCTGAGGAGGTAAATCGAAAGGAGGGTAGTCAGAGCGAAGATAAATCTTTCCACCGTGCATTCCTGTTCCACAGAAATACCCAACTGGTGGTTTTCCATTTTGCTTAAGACCAAGGACAATAATTGTACCCCCTGCTTGGTACTCACCAAGGAAGGAGCCTGCAGCATCTCCAATAACAACTAAAGGCTGCTTATCCTTATATGCTTTCATATGAATTCCTGCTCTATAGCCTGCACAGTCTCTTATATAAATTCTTCCACCGCGCATTGCATATCCACAAGCATCTCCTACTGAGCCATGAATAACAATACGTCCTTCATTCATTGTATCCCCAACTGCATCCTGAGCATTTTCAGTAACCTCTATACTTGAGCCATCAAGATATGCTCCAAGTGCATTTCCTGGAACTCCGTGTATTAAAAAGTTTTTACCCTTCATACCGCAAGCGATAAAGCGCTGTCCCATGACATTATCTAATTCGATATCAGACTCACCACAGGAGCGGATTAATTTATTAAGATCTTTGTAATATTGGTTTTGTGCATTTATCCTAGCCATTATTAAACCTCCTTAGCGAGCATGCTCTTTCTTTCCTTAAGTGCAAAGGCAGCAAGAGATGGTTTTTCCTTAAGTGTGTTCCAATCGATAGAAGAAAGTGAGGTCTCATTTCTTACTACAGCTGTGTAAATACCCGCTCTATCGACAGCTCTTCCCATTAGGATGAAGCCCTTTAGCTTATCATCCTTAATAAAGAATTTCTTATAGAAGCTCTCATCTGAGATAACCTCAGCTTCTCCAGTGTAGGTACCTGCTGTGATTATATGGGAGCCAAAGAAGCCAATTGCGTTCATCGCAACTGGGTTAGTAAAGTGCTTTTCCTCTCCAGCCATGTTAACACCGGCAGTTTCACCCTGAAGCGTTGCATTAGGAATAATTGCAATAATTCTATTTTCCTTAAGTGTAAGCTCCTTCTGCTCACATACATCTCCAGCTGCATAAATATCAGGACTTGAGGTTCTTGACATGTCATCAACAATTATTCCTCTACCACACTCAATCCCTGCGTCCTTAGCAAGCTTAATATTTGGTCTAACACCTACAGCTAGAATTAAAACATCAAAAGAAATTTCTTCATTTGTTGTTAGAATTGCACTGTTTTCTTTAAACTCACTTGCGCTACAGCCTAGGTGGAATTTTATTCCCTTATCCTCAAGCTCCTTTTGTACAATTTTAGATGCTTCCTCATCCAAAATTGATGGAAGAACTCTAGGTGCAAGATCAACTACAGTAATAGATTTTACTCTTTCAAGAAGGCCCTCTGCAGCCTTTAAGCCAATTAAGCCCGCACCAATAATTAGGACATTTTTCTTTTTATTTACAGCTTTTTCGACACTCTTCATATCATCAAGAGTCATGAATGAGAACTTATCCTTTACATTCTCTAGACCCTTCATTGGTGGAATAAAAGGTGATGAGCCTGTAGCGATTAGAAGCTTATCATAGCTAACATCATTTCCATTTGAGAGCTTTAGTAAATGAGCCTCTGGATTAATTTGTACTACTTCACTATCTGTTAAAACAGTGATGTTGTTTTCCTCATAAAACTCCTGAGGTCTAAGATAGATATTCTCTTCCTTAGCCTTTCCACATAGCACATAGCTTATAACAGGTCTTGCATAGGAAGGGTAGTGCTCCTTTGTGATCATAGTGATATGAGAAGTTTTATCGACACTTCTAATGCCATTGATACATCCTAAAGCTGCATAGCTATTTCCTATGATTACATATTCCATACTATCTCTCCTCAAAAACAATTGCTTTATTTGGACAACCCTCTACACAGGCAGGAGTTTTTCTTCCATTGTCTGTGCAAAGCTCACATTTACCCATTACCTTTTCCTTTGTAGGTCTTAGGGCTCCATATGGACATGCCATAATACAGGAGTAGCAAAGTACACATCTATCCTTATCGATTCTTATCATGTCGCCATCTCTAAAGATTGCACCTGCTATACATGATTTCAAGCAAAGAGGGTCCTTACACTCTCTACAGTTAACTGCAAAGTGAACACCATCATCTCTATCCTCAATTGTAATTCTTGCATCTAAGCTTTTGTCCTTACATGCTAAGATCATGTCATCTTCATTTGAGTTAGCAAATGCACAGTTATATTCACAGAGGTGACAACCTAAGCACCATTCTTCATTAACATATACTCTTTTCATGGTCATTCTCCTGCATGCTTGATACCAAGAATATCAAGCTCTTCTCTTGTAAGACCGATACCTCTAAGCATCGCTCTATTTCCTCTAAGTGCTTCAATTGAGTTAATACCCATACCACCCATCATCTCTTTGATTTCATGCTGCCAAGCATGAATAAGGTTTACTAGCTTTTCTGAACCGATTTCTGGGTTTAAGCGCTTTACTAGATCAGGTCTTTGAGTTGCTATACCCCAGTTACATCTACCTGAATGGCAGCTTCGGCAGAGGTGACAGCCCAATGCAATAAGTGCACTAGTTGCTATATAAACGGCATCTGCACCAAGAGCTATAGCCTTTACGATATCTGCAGAGGAGCGAATAGAGCCACCTACAACTAGTGAGACATCATTTCTAATTCCTTCATCTCTTAATCTCTTATCGACAGATGCAAGGGCAAGCTCAATTGGAATACCTACGTTATCACGGATTGCAGCAGGAGCAGCTCCTGTACCACCTCTAAATCCATCTATTGCAATAATATCTGCTCCAGATCTTGCAACACCTGAGGCAATTGCTGATACGTTATGAACAGCAGCAATCTTTACGATAACAGGCTTGGTGTAATTTGTAGCTTCCTTTAATGTGTATACTAGCTGCCTTAAATCCTCAATTGAGTAAATATCATGGTGAGGAGCAGGGCTAATTGCATCACTTCCTTCTGGGATCATACGAGTTTTAGATACATCTCCTACAATCTTTGCGCCAGGAAGGTGTCCGCCAATACCAGGTTTTGCCCCCTGTCCCATCTTAATCTCTAAAGCAGCTCCTGCCTTGAGGTAATCTGGGTGAACACCAAAACGTCCAGAAGCAATTTGTACAATTGTATTTGGGCCATATTCATAGAAGTCCTCATGTAGACCACCTTCACCAGTGTTATAGTAGATTCCTAATTTCTTAGAAGCCATAGCAAGTGATTTATGAGCGTTATAGCTAATTGAGCCATAGCTCATTGCTGAGAACATTACTGGAACCTGAAGCTCAAGCTGAGGTGTTTCGTCACACTTAATTCTTCCGTATTGGTCTCTTACAATTTTATCATTTTTGTGACCAAGGAATACTTTAGTTTCCATAGGCTCTCTAAGAGGGTCGATAGATGGGTTAGTTACCTGGCTTGCATTGATTAAAATCTTATCCCAATAAACTGGATAATTCTTTGGAGTACCCATACTTGCAAGTAATACACCACCACTTTCTGCTTGACGATAGATATTTGTAATCTTTTCGCCTGTCCAGTTTGCATTTTCTTTGAAGGTGTGGTCACTTTTTACGATTTTTAATGCACGGGTAGGGCAGAGTGCTACACAGCGATGGCAAGCGACACATTTTGATTCATCACATATCATCTTACCTCTTTTAGTATCGTAGTGATGTACTAGGTTAGCACATTGTCTCTCACAAACCCTACAGGAAATACATCGGTCATAGTTTCTAACGACCTCGTACTCTGGATAGATGTAATTTATTGCCATCTTTATGCCTCCACTCCTTCATTTAGTGTTACGATTACAGGTTCTCCACCCTTTGGGTACCAAATCCTATCTGGGTTTGGCTCAATTATCTTTATTGCGCTTTCCTCAGAGGAGAAATAGACCATATCATTCTTCTCTGCCGCAACTAATGATCTAAGCTTTAATCTGTCATTTAGTGCCATTAAGCCACCGTCAAAGCCCAAGATTATTGAGAACGGTCCGTTAATTAATAGTGATGAGAAGGTATTTCTAAGGTATGTGTACTCTCTCTTTTTATCCTCATTCATCCTATCTATTGTTGACCAGAAAGGAGCAGCAATTACATGTGCACACTCTTCAAGTGAAAGCTTTTGCTTTCTATGAAGGTAATCGATCATGTAGGTAATTACCTCTGTATCGGTTTGAAGAGTACAGCGATATCCATACATCTCTATTGCTCTTCTATTTGCATCATATGATGAGATTTCTCCATTATGTACAATAGAGTAGTCGAGAAGTCCAAATGGGTGAGCACCTCCCCACCAGCCTGGTGTATTGGTAGGGTATCTACCATGAACTGTCCATGCATATCCTTCGTATTCATCTACTCTGTAGAATCTACCAACATCCTCAGGATAACCAACGGCCTTAAAGATACCCATGTTCTTACCTGATGAGAAAACATATGCACCCTTAATATGAGTATTAATCTTTACCACACAACGAACTGTATACTCATCCTCCTCTAACTGGCTTTGTGCAAGCTTTGTTGGAAGAGGTGTTACAAAGTATCTCCAAATTAATGGCTCGTCTGTAATGTTTTTATTCTTTTTTGTAGGAATCTTAGAGAGGTTTACAATATCAAAATGCTCATCGATAAAGTCTTCAGTAATGTGTCGTGCATCATCACTGTCATAAAATACATGAAATGCATAGAAGTCCTTATACTCAGGATAAATACCATAGCCAGCAAATCCACCACCTAGACCATTTGATCTATCATGCATAATGCTGATGGATTTTATCATTCCTTCTCCTGAAAACTTTCTTCCAGTTTTGGAGAACATGCTAGATATAGCACATCCTGCAGGAATTCTTACGTCACCTTCCCTCTGAAAACTTTCCATATGCGCCTCCTGAAAAAGAAAAGGCACCTTACGACAGACATCCCCTATAATAGGAGATATTTGTTGTAAGACGCCTTTGTCTTCAACGTGATTAACAGAGAGAGTGCATGTCAAAGCAGCCTTCCCCTCTGCTTTTAGCGCAAATATAACGAAAAGAAAAAAATCTTGTAAAGTACTTTTATCCTCTTTTTTTCGAAAAATTATGATTTTTCAAATTGCACATAATATAATAAAAAGCATGTTAAAAATCATCGCAGATTTACATACTCACACTATAGCAAGTGGTCATAGCTATGGAACTATAAGAGAAATGGCTAAAGCAGCAGATAGCAGAGGACTATTAGTATATGGGCATAGCGACCATGCTCCAGGGATTCCTGGAACGTGTCATCCCTTTTACTTTGCAAACTTTGAATCTCTTCCAAGGTTTTTGTATGGCGTTAGAATTTTAGGCTCAAGTGAGATAAATATTTTAGATGATGGCTCCCTTTCTCTTGAAAAGCGATTTATCGATTTGCTTGACTATGGAATTGCTGGAATACACCTTAATTGCTACCAAGACCAAGGAAAGAAGAGGAATACTGAAAATGTGATAAAGGCGATGAGATGTGAAAAAATAAAGATTATCTCCCATCCCGATAGTAATAAAACTCCTCTTGATTATCCAAGCTTAGTTGATGCAGCTAAGGACTACTCTGTTGCTTTGGAAGTCAATAATAGTTCTCTTGAAAATCCTGATAGTCGTCCTGGCTGTTATGAGAACTATAAAAAGCTACTTAGTCTATGTATGAAAAGAGAAGTTAACGTCGTAATTAGCTCTGATGCACATGATCCATCTCAGGTGGGAGAGTTTAAAAAAGCTATAAATTTTCTTGATGAAATTCAATTTGATAATTCATTGGTGATTAATGCATCCTTAGCAAAGCTAATGCCTTTTTTGTGCTTTACCAATTCCTAAAAAAGGTGCAAGCTAAGAGGAGGTAAAGCTATTTTATTTGTTGCAATTTGTTGACACAAAAGAAATTGAAAAATATTTATAAAAATTTTTAAAATTTGGGTTGACTAAAACTTAAGTTTTTTTGTACAACACTTGCATAACAAGGACGTTATGGCATTTGCCTAAGCGTCCTTTTTTTATTCGGAAGGAGAAAAGTTATGGAAACAGTTGCTGATTATTTCGGCTCTCTAGTATTTAATGACGAGACAATGAGAAACCGCCTGCCAAAGGATGTGTATAAAGCTCTTAAAAAGACAGTTGCAGAGGGTAAGGACCTCGATCTTAATGTTGCTAATAGCGTTGCAAATGCAATGAAGGCTTGGGCAATTGAACATGGATGCACACATTACACTCACTGGTTCCAGCCTATGACAGGTATCACAGCTGAGAAGCATGAAGCCTTTATCTCTCCAATTGATGGAGGTAAGGTCCTCTTAGAGTTCTCTGGTAAGGAGCTTATTAAGGGTGAGCCAGACGCTTCTTCTTTCCCATCAGGTGGAATTAGAGCTACATTTGAAGCTCGTGGATATACAGCTTGGGACCCAACAAGCTATGCATTTATTAAGGATGATACACTTTGTATCCCAACAGCATTCTGTTCTTACTCAGGTGAGGTCCTCGATAAGAAGACTCCATTATTACGCTCTATGGAGGCTGTATCTGAGCAAGCTGTTAAGGTATTACACCTATTCGGTAAGACAGATGTTAAGAAGGTCAATACAACAGTTGGTCCTGAACAGGAATATTTCTTAATTGATAAGAAGGACTATGCTGCTAGAAAGGACCTTATTTATACAGGTAGAACTCTTCTTGGTGCTCGTTCTCCAAAGGGTCAGGAGATGGAAGACCACTACTTTGGTGCTATTAGAAGTAGAGTTTCTGCTTACATGAAGGATCTTGATAGAGAGCTCTGGAAACTGGGTATCAATGCAAAGACAAGCCACAACGAGGTTGCTCCTTGCCAGCATGAGCTTGCCCCAGTTTTCGGAACTACTAATATTGCAGTAGACCACAACCAGCTCACTATGGAGCTTATGAAGAAGATCGCAGACCGCCATGGCTTTGCTTGTCTCTTACATGAGAAGCCATTTGCAGGTGTAAACGGTAGTGGTAAGCATAATAACTGGTCAATTAGTACAGATACTGGCATAAACCTCCTTGAGCCAGGTGATAATCCTAAGGATAACGCTCAATTCCTCCTCTTCTTGGTAGCCGTCATCAAGGCAATCGATGAATATCAAGACTTAATGAGAGTATCTGTTGCCTCAGCAGGTAACGATCATCGTCTTGGAGCCAACGAAGCACCTCCTGCTATCGTCTCAATGTTCCTTGGTGACGAGCTGACCGAGATATTAGAAGCTCTTGTTAGCGGTAAAGCTGTTAATGGTAAGGGTAAGGTTCAAATGGAGCTTGGTGTACATGTTCTCCCAGCTTTCCCTAAAGATACAACAGATAGAAACAGAACAAGTCCATTTGCATTTACTGGTAATAAGTTCGAGTTCAGAATGCTTGGTTCTTCCTTCTCTGTTGCTGGTCCAAATATTGTACTTAACACTATTGTTGCAAAGGCTCTTAAGGAGTTCTATGAAGAATTAAAGGATGCTACAGACTTCAACGCTGCTGTAACAGAGCTTGTTAAGAAGACCTATAGTGAGCATAAGAGAATCGTATTTAATGGTAATAACTATGCTCCAGAATGGGTTGTTGAAGCAGAGAAGAGAGGTCTCTTGAACCTTAAGAGTTCTCCAGATGCATATGATACCTTCATTGCACCAAAGAATATCGAGCTCTTCAGTGAATTCGGAATCTTTAACTCTGTTGAAATGCACTCACGTTATGAGATCCTTAACGAGGAGTATTCAAAGACTATCCATATCGAGGCTACAACACTTATTGATATGGTTAACAGGCAGGTTCTCCCAGCTTGCACAGGCTATGCAGGTAAGGTTGCTGCTGCTGTTAATGCAAAGAAGCTTGCACTACCTACTCTTGAGTGTAAGAGTGAGAGCGCATTAATCTCTGAGATTACAGCCTTAGTTGATAATCTTGAAAATGCTGTAACAGAGCTTGAGAAAGCAGTTGCTCTCTCTGCTGAATATAGTGGTAGTGACTTAGCTCACTATACAAGAAACTCTATCATCCCATTGATGGATGATGTAAGAGGATACGCAGATAGCTTAGAGCTTATCGTCGATCAGAAGGATTGGCCTTATCCTACATATGGTGAGATGCTCTTCTACGTATAATTATTTTTAATCTACCTTCCCTGAGGGTGTCCTGCAAATAGCAGGCCCCTCTTTTTTATACAAAAAAAACCTTCTTAGAGCTTTTCTTCCAAGAAGGCTTTTAAAATTAAAGTGTTAAGAAGGCTTTGTAGCAGTTATATGCACTTTCAACATCGAATGCACTTGTGATTTCCCATGGTGCATGCATTGAAAGAACTGCAACTCCACAATCGATTACTTCCATACCGTAGTATGCTGCGAACTTGGCAATTGTACCGCCGCCACCAACATCAACTCTAGCCATCTCAGCCATCTGGTATGTAACATTATTTTTATCCATTACCTTTCTAAGCTGAGCGATAAACTCAGGGTTAGCATCGCTTGCTCCTGATTTACCACGAGAGCCTGTATATTTATTAAATACTACACCACCTGAGAGTGTTGATGAGTTTTGCTTATCATATAGCTCTGTGTGAAGTGGATCATATGCACTGTTTACATCGCTTGAGAGCATATATGAGTTTCTTAAGCATCTTCTAAGTGCTAGATCACTTGATTTACCAAGGAGAGCTAATACCTCAGAAACGATATTTGGGAGTAGCTCGCTATTCATACCTGTTGAACCAGTTGAGCCGATTTCTTCCTTATCAACAAGTAAGCAGCAGGATGTTCTCTTTGGAGTTTCTGTTTGCTCAACAAGTGCCATTAAAGATGTATATGAGCAAACTCTATCGTCCTGTCCATAGCCAAGTATCATAGAACTATCAAGACCAAGGGTTCTTGCTCTTCCAGCAGGAACAACCTCTAGCTCAGCAGATAGAAAGTCCTCCTCTGTAATGTCATAGCGCTCCTTTAGAATCTCTAGGATTGCATTTTTACCGCTATCATTATCCTCACTTCCTCTTGGTGTTAAGCCAACTACTAGATCTAAATCTTCACCAGGGAAGAACTCTGAAGCTGTTTTCTTCATTTGGTCCTGTGCGATGTGTGGAAGAATATCTGAGATACAAAGAGATGTATCCTCCTCATCCTCTCCGATATTAACTAATGCACAGCTTCCATCCTTCTTAAAAACAACACCATGGATAGCAAGAGGCATAGCAACCCATTGGTATTTTTTAATACCACCATAGTAGTGAGTATTTAGATATACAATACCTTCCTTCTCATAAAGAGGCTTCATCTTTAAATCGAGTCTAGGTGAGTCAATGTGTGCACCAAGAATATTCATACCATTCTCGATATCATCTTGACCAATATGGAATAAAGCAATTGATTTATCTCTATTAATAAAGTAAACCTTATCACCTGCCTTAAGCTCACTCTTATCGCAGAGCTCTACATAACCACAAGCTTTTGCAATAGCAACAGTTTGACTAACACACTCTCTTTCTGTCTTACCATTATCTAAGAAAGCTTTATAGCTATTAATTAGTGTTTCGTTCATAATTTTCTCCAATTAACTAAAATATAAGAGATTTCTTCTTATGTGTTAAGCATTAAAAAATGATCCAGAGCTTAATTGCTCTGGATTATATAGTCTATTTAAATTCTTTAAATCTTGGCATCATTTTAGATGGATCAAAATCCTCAGGAGGAGCTTTTCTCATTTGTCCAAAATCCATCTCTTGTGATTCTCCTGTAATATAATCATTAATAGTAAGCTCTTTTTTATCTCCTCTTACCTTTGCATTTGAGATAATACCATTAAATAGATTTTTACCACTAAGCTTTGCATCTGAGATGTAGTAATAAGTAGAGTTTAATTTGATATCATCACTTGCAAGTAAAAGTGCATTTTTACTTTCATGGCCTTCTGGAATTGTATAAGCAATTACCACATTTCCTTTTTCATCTAGGAGTGCAAAGGAATTTCCTTCTATATTATCTCTAATTACACACCCTGTACTATCACTTACCTCTGGAGCATTATTGTTACCACCTGAGATAGCTATTAAGGTTCCTCCAAGGTATGAAAAATTCTCAGCTGAGTCACAATCTATACCCATCTCTGGAGCATTTGAGCCAAGTGCTATTGTTGTTCCGCCTGTTATTTTAATGATTCCATTTGAATCTATTGCGTCGGCAGCTCTACTTTGACAGAATATATATCCACCATTTATTTCAATAGCTGAGCCTGCATTAAGTGCATCATCGTTTGCTGATACTTGGATTATACCACCATTAATTACTAGCTTATTCTTTGCTTCAATACCCTCAGGGGAGAGTGAGTTCTCTTCGCTGTACTCATATATTTCACCTGTTGTAATGATAGTAACCATACCATTATTAATATATAGCGATGGATCTGGGTCATCTGAAGTATCAGGAGTTTCTGCATCCTCCTCTAGCTTCCAACCTGCAGTGATACCCTTATCAACGCTTTCAATGTAGAGTCGTCCACCATTAATTACTAGCTTTCCGCTTTCTCTTTCCTCAGTTCCATTTACTTTTATTCCCTTATTCTCAAGTCCGTGAGTATCATTTGTAGCAAATATTGCTATATCACCACCATCCTGGATAAAGTTTGTATCAACACTAATAGCATTTCCATCTGAGGTCTTAGTAGTTGTAATTGTTATAGCCGATGAAAGAACTCTTAAATTTCCATCAACCTTAAAGCCATGCTTTTTATTTGCTATTACATCAAGCTTTCCATTACCTGTGATAATTACATCACCTTCAGCAGTAATTACTCCTTTTTTACTATTATCAATACTATCTGATAGTGAGACATTACCTTCAATATTTAAAAAGCACTTTCCTTCACCCTTAAGAATTATGGCAGGAGTTGTTTTTGCATTTATACTTGCACTTGAGAGTGTAAGCATATATGGAACATCACTTTCTATAGTAAGGCTCTCTAGCTCCTGTGAATTTACTATATAGTTATAAGAAATATTTTCTTCATTTGCCTGAGAGCTATTTATTTCTTTATCTATAAATGAATAACTTTCTACTAAATCCATCTCGTTATAGAGAGTGTATATATTATCTGGAGCTGATACACTTTCTAAATAGGCTTTGCTATCGAGAGTGGATGTAAAGGTAACAATTTCATTGTTAGAGAAGCTACCCATTTTTCTTGGTACCATAATAGGCTGGTCAACATTCTTGACCATATCTGAAACAGTTACTTCTTTTCTTTTAATTATTGGTTGTTGCTCTTCAGTAGTTGTAGTGCTACAGCTTATTAGCAATAGCATAAAGATTAATAATGATGATAATACCTTCATAGCTTTTCCTTTGATGATAAAAACTAAGATAAAATGATTTATGGAGCAATATTTAAGGATGTAATTCCACAAAAAGTACAAATATAATATTTAAAAAAGACAAAAAGTAATTCTTTTAAATAAAAAAGAGTTATACTATTAATTTATGATAAAGAATAGGAAAAAGATTCATACCGTACCTCTTAAGGAGCAAATTCAAAATCATAAGGGGTTATTCGTTGTCTATGTTCTTTTAAGAGCGTCTGTTATTCTCACTCTAGTTGCTCAAGCCTTTAATAGAGATTGGGAGAGTGTGTTCTTCTGTGTATTAGCACTTTTCTTAATGACTATACCTTCGTTTATTGAGAATAACTGGCATATAGATATTCCAGATACGCTTGAAATAATTGTTATAGTATTTATTTATGCAGCAGAGATATTAGGTGAGCTGAGAGCCTATTATATTAACGTTCCCTTTTGGGATACTATGCTTCACACGACAACAGGCTTCTTAGCTGCAGCGGTAGGCTTTTCTCTTTGTGATATCTTTAATAGAAATGAGAATATTAAATTTAATCTTTCTCCTTTCTTTCTTGCCTTTGTAGCTTTTTGTTTTTCAATGACAGTTGGTGTTCTTTGGGAGTTCTTTGAATTTAGTATGGATTTCTTTACCGGCTCAGATATGCAGAAGGATACTATTGTTCATGCTATACATACAACAATGCTTGATCCAACAAAATCAAATAGAGTAGTGCACATCATAGGAATAACAGATGTTATTCTCTCTGATGGAACCTCCCTTGGTCTTGGTGGATATTTAGATATTGGTATTATCGATACTATGAAGGATTTATTTGTAAACTTTATAGGTGCAGTTGTCTTCTCATTTATTGGTTACTTCTATGTTAAGAGTAGAGGAGAAGGTCGTTTTGCTAGAAGATTTATCCCAACAATGAAGTTTGATGAATTAAAAGAGGCTGAAGAAAAGGTCGCAAAGAAGAAGGAGAAAAAGAAATGAAGGTAGGTTTTATTGGTTGTGGCCATATCGCAAGAACTATGGCTGAAACAGTTAATAACACTAAGGGCTTTGAGCTCTATTGTGTTGCTGCTAGAGATGTAGATAGAGCAAATGCCTTTAAAGATGAGTTTGGTGCTAAGAAGGCTTATGGCTCCTACGAGGAATTAGTAGCAGATGATAATGTTGAATTAGTATACATTGCAACTCCTCATTCTCACCATAGAGATCATATGATGCTTTGTATTGAGCATAAAAAGAATATTCTTTGTGAGAAGGCCTTTACAGTTAATGAAGCTGAAGCAAATGAGGTTTTAACTGCAGCTAAGGAGAATGGCGTATTTGTTGCTGAAGCTATTTGGACTAGATATATGCCTGCTAGAAAGCTTATCGATGATATTATTTCATCTGGAAAGATTGGAAGAGTAACTACTATAACAGCTAATTTAGGTTATCAGATTAGTAATAAGGAGCGTATCATTGATCCTTCTCTTGGTGGTGGTGTTTTACTTGATATAGGTATCTATCCACTTAACTTTGCTCTTATGGCAAGAAATAATGTTAATGTAAAGGCTTTAACTGGAATTTGCACTAAAGCAGAGACAGGTGTTGATCTTCAGGATTCAATGACTCTTGCATTTGAGGATGGCTCTATTGCAACTATCTTTGCAGATGCAGAGGTTACCTCAGATAGAAGAGGTTATATCTATGGAACAAAGGGGTATATTGAGGTTGAAAACATTAATAACCCTGAAGTCATTAGAGTCTTTGATGATTCTCGTAAGCCTTTTATGAATAGTGAAATTATTATCAAGAATGATTATAACGGCTATGAGTATGAGCTTATAGAAGCTAAGAAATGTATCGAGGAAGGCAAGCTAGAATCAGAGATGATGAGTCATAAGGAAACCTTGAGAGTAATGCGATTCATGGATGCATTTAGAGCTTCTTGGGGTATTAAGCTATCAAATGAAATTTAAATAACTATACTCGTATAATGAAATTTTTTTCGAGAGGTAGTAATAATTTGCTACCTCTTTAGTTTATGACGTTACAAATTAACCGCCGAGAAAGCCCACGTGCCTTGGCCGTGGGATGAAAGGCGGTAATGCGTAATGCCATAAAATGTGCTATAATGATGTCATGCGGACACTGACAGTAAAACTGTACAATAGCGATGACTTCGGATACCTTAGTGATATGATAAATATCGCCGGTATCATATACAACACGGCACTGACAATCATACAGGACCACTATACCGAAACAGGGAAGCTTTTGGATAAATACGAACTCCAGAAACAGCTCCGTGGTCTTCGCAACGAGGATGAAAACCGCCACTGGCGATATGTGGGAAGTCAGGCGGTACAGGAGATAACCTACAGGATATACAGGGCGTACCGGCTGTTTTTCACTAACAGGGAGAAGGGAGTCAAATGTTCGCCACCGCGTCGTCGCAAGGTCAAAAAGTACAAAAGCGTCACCTACAAACAGGCGGGATACAGATTCCTTACTGGTGGACGTATCAGCATAAACGGACACATTTACAGATACTGGGACTCCTATGACGGACTCCTAGAACGGATCAAAATCAAGACCGTAACGATAAAGCGCAACATACTCGGAGAGTTTTTCGTCTACGTCACCACAGACAGCCCCGTCACCATGCTTGAAACCAGGGACGGGCGCGGTGAGGTCGGCATGGACTTCGGACTCAAGATGTTTCTTACGCTGTCGGACGGCAGTGTGATCAGATCTCCGGAGTTTTTCAGACAGGGAGTAAACGAAGTCCGAAAAGCGAACCGTGCCCTGAGCCGTAAGGTGATGGGGAGCAACGGATACGAGCGTGCACTGAAGGCACTGTACCGCAGGCACTAGGACATCGCGAACAGACGCAGGGACTGGTTCTGGAAGCTAAGCCATGAACTCTGTTCAAGGTACGGCGTCATAGCCATAGAAGACCTTAATATCAAGGGTATGGCGAGGATGTGGGGACGCAAGGTCCACGACTATGCGTTTTCAGAGTTTGTGGAAATCCTAGAGTGGTGTGCCCGAAAGTATGGGACCAGGGTCATCATGATTGGACGGTACTACCCATCGTCCCAAACCTGCTCCGTCTGTGGACATGTGTGGCCGAGCACCAAAGACCTCAGTGTCCGGGAGTGGACCTGTCCAGAATGCGGGGTGTATCACGACAGGGACGTGAATGCCGCGGTGAACAT
This sequence comes from Bullifex porci, assembly GCF_009695635.1. Taxonomy (GTDB): domain Bacteria; phylum Spirochaetota; class Spirochaetia; order Sphaerochaetales; family Sphaerochaetaceae; genus Bullifex; species Bullifex porci. The sequence continues at coordinate 4,465 of NZ_VUNN01000026.1, read as the reverse complement.
ACTCGCTGAGGCAAAGCGTATCATGAACCGAATGGAACAGGCGAAGGACGCCTAGACTATAAGGCGAGGCCGGACGGGTCTCGCGGGCCAGAGACGGTGTAAGACGCCCTTTTGAGTGCAGCCGTCGTTACCATGGCCAGATTCCCATGGGCTTGCCCGTGGGAGTACGTCAAATTAATTTTATTAGTATTATCAAGAAAAGGGGAAAGCTATGTCTGAGTTCTACTACATGAGAGAGTTAAATGTTGGATTATTAATATTTGCATGTTTAGTAGATATTACTCTTCTAATTGGTACTATTATCAACTATAAAAAAACAGGTAGCTTCATTAAGTATTTCTTATTCCTCTTGATAAATGTAATAGTGATGATTACAGGAGAGTGTTTTGTATGGGCATTTACTGGTGATATCACTAAAATACTATGGTTAAAGCTAGGTGCATTTTTATCATTTGGATGTGGCTCTATAGTAAATACACTATTTATATACTGCTTAGTTTCTTTTGTAAGGGAGAAAGAAAAAGTCTCATGGCGATATGCTAACATCTTTGCATTATTCAACTTAACATTCTTAATCATGGTTGTGATTTCTCTTTTTAATGGGATGCTTTTCTTCTTTGATGAAGATGGCTGGTATTGTGATGGCTGGGCATATGGAATAGTAAATATCTTTGATTTCATTACTCTAATAGTTGAGTTATTACTAGTTTATAAATATAAAAAGATACTGTCAAAGAAAGCCTTCTATACAATGCTTTCTTTTTCTGTCTTACCATTTATGTCAATGCTTACAATTCCATATTGGACGCCTACACCAACATACCTTTCTACTACACTTTCACTTATTCTAATTCTAATTCTCTTTCATGGAGAAATTGCAAAAGCATTAGCTGATAAGGAAATACAGCTAGCAAAGAAAGAAAGACAGCTTGCTGATAGCCGAATATCAATTGCATTAAGCCAATTAAGACCACATTTTTTATATAATGTACTTAATTCAATTTACTACCTTTGTGGAAAAGATACTCAAAAAGCTCAAGAAGCAATTAGTACCTTCTCTGACTATTTAAGAGATAATATGTCTTCAATAGAAAAAAGTAAGATGATTCCTTTTGATGATGAATTAAATCATACTAAAACATATTTAGCTCTAGAACAAATTAGGTTTAAAAATATTAGTATTAGCTATGATATCCAAACAACTTCCTTTATGTGTCCTCCTCTATCACTTCAACCTTTAGTTGAAAATGCAGTTAAGCATGGACTATCAAAAAAGAGAGGAGGGGGAACTATATTTATCTCAACTAAAGAAAATGAAGATTGTGTTATCATTGAAGTAAGTGATAATGGATTAGGCTTTGATGTTGATAGCTACAATTTAGATAAAGAAGTACATATTGGTATTAACAATGTAAGAGAAAGAATTAAAAGTATGGCAAATGGTAGTTTTGTTATTTCAAGTATAATTAATGAAGGGACTAAAGCTATAATAACACTGCCTAAAAAGGATATTAATAAATGAAAGTCGTTGTATTAGATGATGAAGAGCTTGCTCTCGAGAACTTAATTGAATGTGTAGAAAAGTGTAAACCAGATGCAGAGGTAGTTGGCTTTCAATATTCTGAGGATGTTTTAGATTATCTTGAGACTAACACTTGTGATTGTGCCTTTTTAGATATCGAAATGAGCGGAATGAATGGTGTTAATCTTGCCAAAATATTAAAAGAAAAAAATAGAAATATTAATATCATATTCTCTACTGGGTTCTCTGAATATCGTGGAGATGCCTTTGATATGCATGCTTCAGGATATATCTTAAAACCTATTACAGTTGAAAAGGTTAAAAAGGAGCTTGAAAACCTTAGATACCCAATTAAAGATGAAAGTCGAATTACTATTAAATGCTTTGGTAACTTTGAAGTCTATATTGATTCTAAGCCTGTTCAATTTAGGTATAATAAAACTAAAGAGCTTCTTGCATATCTTATTGATCGTAAAGGAGCATTATGCACTAATGATGAAATAATGGTGGCCCTCTTTGAAGATGATAACCATGATATATATCTAAGAACACTTAGAAAAGATTTAATTGATACATTTTCTGATAAAGGATTAAATGGTGTGTTTAATCAGCAGAGAGGAAAGCTTGGCATAATAGCTGATAAAGTTAAGTGTGATTACTATAATTGGTGTAATGGAAATAGAATCGGTAATGAATATCGTGGTGAATACATGATGCAATATAGCTGGGCTGAAGATACAAATGGTCTTTTAGAAAATAGTAAATAAAAAATGTAACGCTTTTACAACGCTTTTACCATTAAATTTCTAAAATATGTTTTAAATGGAGAAGCGATAAAAAAGCGATATTTATTATTCTTCCTTTTAGCATTGTTAGCTATTGTTTCTTGTAAAATTGATCCATTTAATACCTATAAAATTGAAATAAATAAGGAGGATGGAAGTGCACCGTACACTCAAATGGTATTAGGTGAGAGTGTCTTTAATCTCCCTTCTGTTTCACCTAAGGATGGAAATATTTTCTTAGGTTGGTATAAAGATGATACATTGCTTGTAGGAAAATCAATATTTGTAGATAAAGATATTGCTTTAGAAGGTAAATGGTACACTCCAAAGAATTAGGCCATTCGCTATTTAGTGTGGGTATAGGGTAAAAAATAGAGAATAAAGACAAAATATGTTAGTCGTCAAAAAGGAGAAGACCTAACATGATAGACGAACACTTTCAGACATTGTTTTCAATGGCACTAGGAATAAGCGAACCATGGTTCATTAGCGATATAACAATGGAACAGAGTGAAAAGGAGCCTACCCGAATGGAAATGCACATTAGTGTTAACTATGCAGAAGGAAGTAAGTTTCAATATCCTGGAGAGGCAGAAGCTGCAAGTGTATATGACACTCATGAGAAAACATGGCACCATATGAACTTCTTTCAGTATCGCTGTTACATAACAGCAAGAGTTCCAAGGGTTAAGCTTTCTAATGGAAAGATAAAAACAGTAGAAGTACCTTGGGGTAGAATTGGAAGTGTATTTACTCTGATGATGGAAGGTGTATTGCTTAGCTTAATGAAGCACATGAGTGTAAGCAGTGTTACAAGAGAAGTTGGAGAACATGATACAAAGCTATGGAGAGTTTTGGATTACCATGTCACAGAAGCTTTGAAGGACCAAAACTTCTCTGATATCACAGGACTAAGTGTTAATGAATACAGGCATAAAGGACATAAATATATCACAGTATTTGTATCACACCCTGAAATCATAATTGATGAAACAGGGAAACGAAAATATATAAAAGAACCACGAGTACTCTTTGTAACAGAAGGAAAAGATAAGGCAGCAGTTGAAAGATTTGTTGCTAGATTTAAAGAAAAGAAAGGAATAGTTGATAATATAAATGTTGCTACTAGCGACATGATCCATGGCTTTAGGAATGCAGTTAAAGAGCTTTTTCCTAATACTATTACAACAGTAGATAAATTCCATGTTATATCGAATTGTGAGACTGTTCTAGATAATGGTAGAAGAAGAGAAACTTCATGTAGAGAAAAGAGAAAGTATGAAAAACTTTCTAAGACAAAGTATATATGGCTAAAAATAGTGAAAACCTTACAGATAAGCAACGAAAGAAATTGGAAGAACTTTTTGAAGTTGAATACCTAGATACAGTTAAGGCATATGATATGAAACTGAGACTTCAAGACTTTTGTTCTTCTCACGATGCCTATGATGAAAGGCTATGCTACGATTTTGAGGATTTAGTTCTATCTTTATGTAACTGTGCAATTCATGAGATGAATAAATTTGGGCAGATGCTCTCTAGAAATGCTGTCGAGATTCTTAATTATTTTGAGACTAAACGTACTAATGCTATCCTTGAAGGATTTAACTCTAAGATTAGTATTATTAAAAACAGAGCAAGAGGGTTTCGTTCTATGAAAAACTTTATCAATATGATTAATGTCTGTTGTGGTAATCTATCTATTCCTTTTGTTCTTATTATGTTGTAGCACTACCCACAGTTAATAGCGAATAACCAATATTTGAAAGTGGCCACATATGGTCTTCGAGTGCTTATATACAAGATCCTTCAAATCCAAATCTGAGTTCGATTTTTGCTAAATATTCATATTCTCTTTATGAGGGAAAAACTAATTACTCTATGCGCCATATACCGTTTAAATGTATTCCTGTAAGGAGTTTCTAAATAATTAAGGGGCTGTTAAAAAACTCAAGGTTTTAAGCGCCCCTACTTACTAATTATATTTATAGCCCTTTCTGACCTGCTTTAGGCTGAAGGGGTTTATTTTTTGCAATCCTGTTAGCAAGTCTTTTTGCAGATGGCTTCTTGAATACCTGTGGTACCGTACCCTCTGGAGCAGTCCAGACTTTGGGAGCCGCCACATTTCTCATGTATTTTCTAATGTTCATCCCAAGTG
>NZ_VUNN01000025.1 GCF_009695635.1 Bullifex porci | reverse complement strand
GAATTTCCTGGTGACCATAGAGAAGTGGAAACACACGTTCCCATCCCGAACACGACAGTGAAACGCTTCTTCGCCGATGGTACTGCGGCTTGTCCGTGGGAGAGTAGGTCGTTGCCAGGTTTTTTTTCGCCTTTCTCATTGCTTTAAGCAATGTTTATTATAGATTTTTCCTTACCCATCCTCCTTAGGATGGTTTTTTTATCTAAAATTGACATAAATTTTAATTTAAACAACGAAGTTTTTTAGATTATCCAGTGTTTTTATTTGTCCTCTCTTGACAATACCTAAATGAGAAAAATATGTATAACAAAATGAAATTTCTCATTATATCTATATACTTCTCAATCTTTAGCTCTACCGATGTAATCAGTTCTTCAACCATAGTTGCATTCATATAAGCTAAGGCATCAATCCTTTCTACAATAATAAATACCCTTTATTCATTCTTTTCAAGATCAGCTTTCTTTACTTCAGGTACTCAATTCATATGATATATTGAGTGTAGCTTGTTTATTAGTTGTGTTCTTTGCTTCTTGGCAAAATTGTAGGAATTGACAATTTGCCTTATCTCAGATTCATACTTTGGTAGGGATTTGCAGAATCGCACCACTAAGTATTGACCTTATTTCACTCAAAGTATTGATATCTAAATCATGAATTCTATATATCACAATACTGTAGTAATTTCATAAAGTATGCCTTCTATTTTAGAATTTTCATATATCCTGTTTAGCAAATTAATATGTGAATATAACTATAAATAAATTGTTGAGTGGGTGTAGGCATAGAACCTACTGGTAATATACCCTTATACTTTGCGAATGAAACTAAATCTTAAATACTATCTTTAGATGCTTTATAAGTAGCTACAATGTTGTTGTTTGAAAAACTTTGGAGCATAGATGCTAATATTTTAAGTACATTGATTTTATACTTACCAAAGTCCTCACAAGATAAAAATTACATTTTAAGTAATAGAATCCTAGGCATAGTTTAAGTGGTGATTAAGCGTGAATTGAGTGGTTCTCAACTGTGAATTATTGGTGCTATTGATGTTAAATACTCATTAATACAGGTATTGTTATATAATAATCTTGTTTCATTTATTTTGCATGCAGCCATAATCAGAAGATTATTCGTTCATTATATGTTTCTCACCAGTGGGGGATGAGTTTTTGATTGCTTTTTTTAATTTCATAGAACTATTCAAAGTTGCATGATAAAACGGCAGTAACATATAAATACTGCCGAAATATCTATTGCTTATTATGATTTTAAAGTATATTATATATATGATAAAACGGCAGTAAATAATAATTCATGCCGAAATATCAATAAATGGGAATAAAAAATGGTAGAAACTGAGTTTATTTTAGAAAAACTTGCAAAGTACCCGACCTTCAATCGTGCTGACTTACATTTAATTATGGCTTTGAATAATGTTAAGACGACAGATAACATCGTAAACCATATGATTAAGCGGATGATTGATAATAGAGATATTATTCGAATTGGAAGAAATCAATACAAGCTATCAGGATCTAAGAAGATATATCAATTCCCTCATTCTGAGCAGGTAATATTATTAGCAGATGAAATAATCAAGGCTCATCCTTTTCTAGATTTTAGATTATTTGAACTGATTCAGATAAATGAGTTTGTAAACCATCAGGTTGCAAATAATATTATATTTCTTTTTGTTGAAGGTGGTCTGGAAACAGATGTGTTCAACACATTGTTTGAGAATCATAGAGGATCTATTCTCTTAAAGCCGAGTATCGAAGAACTTTATCGGTATATGACAGATGATATTATAGTTATTGAAAAGCTACCATCGGAAAGCCCGAAAGGAATAAATGCATTTTGGGATACTAGGTTAGAGAAGATGCTTGTAGATATTGTTGTAGACAAAATTTTAAGCAAAGTAGTCTATAAAGGTGAGTACCAAGTTATCTTTCATGATGCTGTTGAAAAGTATGCAATAGATAAAAATGTCATAGTACGATATTTGAGAAGACGAGGAGCTTATGAAAAATTTTTAAAGTTTATTAGTGAAGAAGTAAATTTTGTATCAAAGGAATTGAAACTATGATAAGTAAAGATAATTATGGCGAAGATCACATCAAACAACTTCAATTGAAAAGTCGAAAGGATCCCCAGCTTATTGAACGTGCACTTTATGCCTTAGGCTTATTGGAGGCACTGAGACTTACTGGGATGGAATTTATATTTAAGGGTGGAAGCTGTTTGATGCTTCTTATTCCTCAAGTAATGAGACTGTCTACGGATATTGATATCATTGTTACACCAGGGACAGATGTAGAAAAATATATAGCAAAAGCATCCTGTCTGTTCCCTTTTATACGATATGAGGAACAGGTACGCATTGGAAAGAACAATATTGAAAAGAGACATTTTAAATTCACCTATTTATCTCCAATTAGAAAACAAGAATTCTACATCTTGTTGGATGTTCTCTTTGAAGAAAACCATTATGAAGAACTAATTCTTAGAAAAATCGAAAATAAATTACTATTGACAGAAGGGGAAAATCTTTCCGTTATGGTCCCTTCCATCAATTGTATTTTAGGCGATAAATTAACAGCTTTTGCTCCTCATACAACTGGGGTACCATTAAGAGCTAATAAAGATTTGGAAGTGATGAAACAGTTTTATGATATTGGAATCCTAATCAAAGAGCATACATGTTTTTTAGATGTGCAAAAAACATATAAAAGTATTGTTGTATCTGAAATTGCTTACCGGGGTTTGAATATTAACTATAAAGATGTCCTTAATGATACTATTGCATCATCAATAGTGATAGCTTCAAGGGGTAGCATTGGCAGTGATGATTATCCTCTATATCTAGATGGAATTCGAGGGGTTGCAACGCATATTTTTTCAGAAAGATTTTCAGGTGAAATCGCTTCATATAGAGCAGCAAATATAATTTATATGGCTGCATGTTTGTTAACAGAAACGCCTTATGAAAGTATTGAAAGATATGATGAATATGTGAAAGATACTCTTGAACAGCCAGATTTAAAACTCTTGTCAAAGATAAAGAAAGTTCATCCTTTGCAGTATGCTTATCTTGTTAAGGCTGATCGACTTCTTAGTGAATATAGAAGAACAAATTAAAGATGCTTTTAATATCAATGGAAAAACTAATTTTTTTGAATTTTTATTTTAATTTTAAGTTTTCCTGGACATAACAGATATACCTTTCCTGCCTTCTCTGAAATAATGTTTCTGTCTTCAAAGTTCTTTTATCGTGTAAGTACACATGTTTTGAATGTCCTCTTCGACAAGTCACTGCTTATTATCCTGTCGAAACCATCGAGCTTATCCATATGTAAGCCCTCCTTTAATTAAAATTTGACTGCTATTAGAACGACTAGCTTCACTTATCGACATAGAATGATCCCGGTCTCATTTTATTAATGGAATGTATGGAAGCTGGAAAGTAGCTCTAACTTTCATCTATACTTCTGCTGAATAAGTAATCGAATAACTGGTGTGAACTATTTTTTTATATGAGGTAGTTATCATAAGATGCTCCATTTCGAAATCAAGTTGTACTAAAACCAGCTTCCATTCGCCGTCACGAATAGAATAGCATCATTCTTTTTCATATGAGGACATCTTATTTTTTTAGCTATTTAATTGACATAAATTATATAATTGTGCTTTGCTAATAAACGACAACGGAGTCTTTTTTAAGATATCCGTTGTTTTTTTTATCTTGTTTTAAAAAGCTATGATAAAATTACTAATCAATATTTAGGAGGAGCTTATGGTAGTTAACACTGGTGCTATTATCATTGTAATTTGCTATCTAGTTGGTATGCTCGTTATTGGTGCTATAGTTGGTAAGCTAAAAATTAAAAATAGCGAAGACTATATGGTTGCTGGAAGAAGAATGGGATTATTCATGGTTGCATTCTCCCTATCTGCAAATAATATTGGTGGTGGCTCTACCACTGGTCTTGCAGGTAAAGCCTTCGGTGCTTGGGGCATGAGTGCTATTTGGTATGTACTTGCTGCTTCAATAGCTATGATTCCACTTGCTTTCTTCGCTCCAAAAATCAGAAAGACACTTGCAGTTACAATTCCTGAAGTTATTGGAAGAAGATTTGGTAAATCAAGTAGTATCTTCTCTGCAATATTGAATATCATAGCTTTATTCTGCTTAACATCCTCTCAGGTTGCTGCTTCTGGTAGTGTTGTCTCAGCTCTTACAGGCATTCCAATGAATGTATGTCTTATCCTTGCTGGTATAGTAATTATTCTATATACAACACTTGGTGGTATGATCGCAGACCAGATTTCTGACCTTGTTCAGTTTATTATCATCTTTATTGGTCTTGCTATCGCAACTCCATTTGTAATTAATGGAATTGGAGGCTGGCAGGCACTAAGTGCAAAGCTTCCAGCTGCACAGCTTAGTCCTACTAAGATTGGTTGGGTTGTTATAATTGGATATATCTTTAACTACTTCTGTACCTTCCTCTCAGGTCCTGAGATGATTAGCCGCTTTGAGAGTGCTAAGGATGAAAAGACAGCATTTAGAGCATCATTATTATCTGGTGTCTTAATGGCTGCTATGGCAATCTTCCCAACTCTACTTGGTCTTGCAGCTCTTGCAGTTAAGGATTCTCTTCCAAATGTTGTGGCTTCTAATGCTATGATGAGCGTAACAAGTAAGTTTGCTCCAACCTTTATTACAGGTCTTGTTTCTGCTGCTATTATTTCAGCTACAATGTCATCAGCAGATTCTAACCTACTTTGTATGTCAACAATGGCTATGAATGATATTATTAAGCCTTATACAAAGCTTGTCGTTGATGATAAGAAATCAATTTTATATACAAGATCATTAAACGTTGTATTCTGTACAATTGCTATGGCAATCTCAATGTTTAATATCAATATTGTAACAATGAATACCTTTGCTTTTGCTATTCGTTGTGCAGGACCTTTTGCTGCTTATGGTCTTGGCCTTATTATACCTAGAGCAACAAAGCACTCTGGTCAGATTTCTATTATCACAGGTACTATAGGTGTAATCTTCTGGCAGATTCTCTCTGGTGGTGATTTCTTCTTAGGAATCTTACCTGTAGTATTTGGTTGTGCTGTTGGTACTGTAACATTCTTTATTATTAACTTAATTGAATGGAAGATGGGTGTTGAAAGTGCTCCATCAGCATATATCGATGAAAAGTAATTAAAATAAATAGTGGCAGGTCAATGACCTGCCATTAGTCTTTAAAGCTCTTCGATATAAAGCCTTACAGCCTCATAGTCCTCTTGGAATGTAAATGGGAGGAGTAGACCTCCATTTATAAGTAATCTTCCTGGATAAACCTTTCCATTAAGCTTATAGCTTTTAGTTTCATCAAGACCATTAAGCTTTACATATCTATCTACAGGATTTCCATGAGATAATCGATTTACAGCAATTAAAAGTGCTTTTGATTTATCACAAGATACAACCATGCAGCATGATGCTTCATTACTATCTAAAAGGCGGTAGAAATCACCATCCTTTATTAAAGAAGCATATTTCTTGTAATCACTAATTTCTCTCTTTATCTCAGCCTTATCATCCTCAGAGAGCTTTGTTGGATCAAGCTCTAAGCCATAGGAGCCTAGCATTGCAACACTACTTCTTGTATATAGAGGTGTAGTTCTATGAGTCTGATGGTTAGGAACTGCAGATACATGAGATCCAAAGGTTGCAATAGGGTATAGATATGATGAACCAAATTCTATATCTAGTCTCTCAATAGCATCTGTATTATCACTAAGCCATGATTGAGGAGTGTAGTAGATTAATCCTAAATCAAATCTACCACCGCCACCAGAGCACCCTTCAATAATTAAATCTGGGTACTTCACATTTAGATACTCAAAGATTGAATATAGCCCGATCATATACTTATATTCAATTTTACCTACCTCTGTGACACTTGAGTAAAAGTCTGTAATAAAGCGATTGTAATCCCACTTTATGTAGCTGAGCTTCCCTCTTGTAATTAAATCATCAAGAAAGGCTTTGATATACTCAATAACCTCATTATTTGATAAATCTAATACAAGCTGATATCTGCCACGAACAGGAGCCTTATTTAAAAGCTTTAGAGCCCATTCAGGATGCTTTTTATATAAGAGACTCTCCTCATTTACCATCTCTGGCTCAACCCAAAGACCAAATGCAATATCCTCTTTTGTAATTTTATCTGAGAGCTCTGATAAATCCATCTTTAATTTATCTTTATTCTCAAACCAATCACCTAGAGATGATAAATCATCATTTCGTTTACCAAACCAGCCATCATCAAGGACGAAGAGATCACAATTAAGCTTCTTAGCTTCCTTTGCAATAGCTAAAAGCTTTTCACCTGTGAAATCAAAATAGGTTGCTTCCCAGTTATTGAGTAATACAGGGTTAACAAGCTTTGAGCTATTCTTTCTTCTAATATAATTCATTATGAATCTATTATTCTTTATAGAAAGCTCACTAAAGCCATTGCTAGAGAATGTTATTAAAAGCTCAGGAAGAGTAAGCTCTTCATCTTTTAGAGTGTATCTAAAAAGCTCACTACCAGCACCTAGAGCAACTCTTGAGCCACCATATTGATCCTTTTGTGCAAAGAAGGTAAAGGAGCCAGACCAAAGAAGCTCTAGAGAAAAGCAGTTACCACTAGTTTCTGTTGCATCGCTATCAGAAAGGATGAAGCCATTATTAATTTGGTGAGAGGTTGCACCTCTTCTTGAAGTAAATGTTAAAGCTCCAGTATTAATTGTTGCTCTTCTTCTACTTCTCTCCCCACAGTGTCTACCCTCAAAGTATGTAACATCTAAGTTTCCAAATAAGCTATCAAGTGAGTATAGAGCCTTTGTAACTGTAATAGCCTTTGAAGAGGCAATAAGCTTAAGTCCTCTAACTAATGATGAATCCTTAACGATATATGTTAGGATTAGCTTTGCTTTTGATAGCTCCTCCTCTAGTGTTATCTCAAGACATTCTGCATCTTCAATAACAACGCTTGGAAGGTTTTCAAGCTTTTTAGAGCCCTTATAAAGTGTATATCCTACATATCTAAATGCAGCAGATATTGTACCATCCTCCTGCTCAATTACTAGGCTTGGTGTTCTGAAATCACCTTCACCTAATACACTAAGCTCAAGAGGAAGATAGTCATAGGAATAGGTCCTATCCGTTCCTGCTTCATAAGGAGAGCCAGAGAAGCCTCTATCTCTAAGAGAGAGTAGGGTAGAGGCATCACCTTCGATAGTTTGTCCATGATATAGATGTAGCAGTCGCTTATAATCATCGACCTTCATCTGGTATGTGTAGCTGTCCCCAGATAAAGTGAATAGAGATCCTTCAACTTTTATCATATTAAAGATATACCTTTTAAATATTGAACTAAATTATCATCATACTCAGGAATTGCACCACGCTTTGTTACTACGTAGTCAGCAATATGAGATCCAAAGAGTAGGGATTTCTCTAAATCGCCAGTTTTGATATATGAAGCTAAGAACCCTGCTGAGAGACTGTCCCCTGCACCAACTGTATCAACTACTTCAACTGGAGCACAAGGAACTCTGTACCACTTATTTTTAAAGCACATAGTACCCTCCTTACCCTTAGTGAGTAGGATTAAATCGAGGTTATACTCTTTGAATAATTCCTCGAGACCTCTATAGCCTCTCATCTCAATTTTTAAGGCATCAAGAACTATATCTACCTCTTCATCATTGAGCTTTAAAATAGTTGCGTTTTCAACACCCTCTTTGATTATCTCATCACTATAGAAGTGCTTTCTGATATTTACATCGAAGAATCTATGCTGTGATTGAACACTATTAAGAAGCTCTTTAAGAGTATTTTTACTATTTCCTCTCTGAGCAAGAGTTCCATAATAAATTAGAGTTACATTCTCAGGAAGAGCTTGAAGAGGAATATTATCCCAAGCACATGGATCATTAAACTCATACTCTGCATTCTTACCATTTAATGTAATAATTGCCTTTCCTGTTTCATAATCAAGTGTTGCTATCATGTCTGTTGAAAGTCCCAGAGCTTCAATTTCATTTAAAGCTCTTTTACCAAGCTCATCATTACCAACTGCTGATAAAATTGCACCATTTAAACCAAGCTTAGTTAAATGACCTGCAACATTTAATGGAGCTCCACCTAGTGTTGCTTTATCAGGAAATACATCAAAAAGAATTTCACCAAATGAAATAAAATCCATATTACTTCTCCTTTACGACCTTTGCTTCCCAGCTTCTTAATACATCTGTGCTATCATCATAGTTTGAAAGCACAACCTTTCCTTCTGTTTTATATTGTCTTATGTCCTCAGACATATTAACAACAACTAAATACTTCTCATCGCCAAGAGTTCTTGAGTAAACAAATAAAGACTCATCATCCTCTTCTAATAGCTTAAAGCTTCCATATATTAATGTGTCACTATTCTTTCTAAGTGCAATTAGCTTCTTATAGAAGTTTAATATTGAATCAGGGTCCTTTTTCTCACTCTCAACATTGATAAAGCTAATATCTTGGTTATACTTTATCCATGGCTTAGAGGTAGTAAATCCACCATTCTCATTCCAAGGAAATGGAGTACGTGAGTTATCACGGCTAGTGAGATTTAATAGTCTTAAGGCATCTTCCTTTGAAAAGCCTCTAGAAAGCATGACAGAATAATCATTCTTTGCTGCAATATCTCTATATTCATCTATTGAATTAAAGCATGTATTTGTTAAGCCAAGCTCCTGTCCCATATAGATGTATGGAGTTCCCTGCATTAAATAATACATAACAGCAAGTGCCTTAGCGCTCTTCTTCCAAAGTTCCTTTGTTGTTGTGTTGCCATATCTAGAAACACTTCTTACCTGGTCATGGTTTTCTAAATAAAGAGTATTCCAGCCCCTTTGGTCTAAGCCCTCTTGCCACTTTTTATATATCCTTTTATATCCAGGAAGGAGAAATTTATCCTCCTTCCAATTATTTTCACATTGAGGCTTTGCGTAGTTCATGTGCTCAAATGAGAAGATCATATTGAGCTCCTTATTCTTTGGATCTGTATAGCTAAGAGTATCTTCAACTCTAGCACCTGCACCCTCACCAACGGTAAGCCAATCATAATGGGAGATAGATTTTTCATTCATTTCCTTTAAAAATTCATGAATCCTAGGTCCATTATTTGTATATTTGGAGCTATCACCATATTCACCATTTAATTCTCCATCAGGGAAGGACTGGTCCTTACTTATCATTGTGATAACATCCATTCTAAAGCCATCTATACCCTTATCACCCCAATAGTTCATAAGGTCATAGACTGCATTTCTTACATCCTTATTTTCCCAGTTTAAATCTGGCTGCTTTTTAGAAAATGAGTGTAGGTAGTATTGACCTCTGCTTTCGCAATACTCCCAAGCAGAGCCGCCAAAGCATGCACCCCAGTTATTCTTTTGATCCTTCCAAATGTACCAATCACTTTTATCATTGTCTTTAGAGGATGAGGATTTAATGAACCATTCATGCTCATCAGAGGTATGGTTTACAACTAAATCCATGATGATTTTTAGTCCTAAGGAGTGTGCCTTTTCAAGTAGAGCATCGAAGTCCTCCATAGTTCCAAAGTCATCCATAATTGCACGATAATCAGAGATATCATAGCCATTATCATCGTTTGGACTTTTGTAGCAAGGGTTTAACCAAATAATAGAAGCACCTAGCTCCTTAACATACTCAAGGTTCTTTGTAATACCCTTTAAATCACCGATTCCATCACCATTAAAGTCATAAAAGGATCTAGGATATATCTGATAGACACATCCTTCCTTCCACCATTTTCTTTCCATGTAAATAAATCTCCACTAGAGTATCAGGTTGTTCCTCTTTTTACTAAGCTTACATTCATTATTGTACAGCCTGTAGCTGATTTCTCATCCTTTAAGCCAATTAGAGTTGAAACAGCAAGCTCTGCCATCTCCTTAATTGGTTGATGAATGGTTGTAAGCTGAGGTGTTGTATAGGTTGCAATAAGAGTATCATCAAAGCCTATTACCTTTAGATCCTCTGGTACTTTTAAGCCCTTTGAGGCTGCAACCTGTATCACCTGACTTGCGATGATATCAGAGGAAGCGAAGATACCATCGGTATTTGGTCTCTCTGTTAAGACCTTATCAATAAAGGCTGTGTAATCGAGACGATCATATAACTCAGGTGGATATGTTAGACATGTAAAGTTTACACTATTCTCTCTACAAACCTCTTCAAATCCAGTGGATCTATCGTCTGCAGGCATCTTTCTGCCCTTAATACCCGCTAAGCTGACAAGGTTTTTACACCCCTTATCAATTAGCTCCTGAGCAGCTAATCTACCACCCTGTCTATTATTACACTCGATAGCAAAGGAAGCACCTTCAGGATTTCTTTCAATTGCAACTACTGGAAATTCGTTACTTTCAATTTTCTTAGTTGCAAATCGTCCTGAGCAAAGGATTAAACCACATACCTTGTTTTCTCTACAACGATTAATCATTGCAAGCTCTGCTTCTTCATCACCCTTAGTGACAAATACCATTAGTGAATATCCCTTTTCTCTCGTTGCATTCTCAATATATGAGAGTAGGTCAGAGAAGAAAGGGTGTGATATATGAGGTAGTATTACACCAATAATATTCGAAGAAGATTTTGATAGGGAACGAGCTATAGCATTTGGCTGGTAGTTTAGCTTCTTTACTGCAGCTTCAACTTTTTCCCTGGTTTCCTTACTGATATAACCACGATTATTGAATACTCTCGAGACAGTACCAATGCTAAGGCCTGTCTCCTTAGAAACATCCTTTATTGTAGCCAACTAAAGTTCACCTCCAGATAAACTCTTTTATTTTAACGTTAGAAGATGAGATTCTAACATCTTTATGATAAACGTTTTTATCTTTGATTTCAAATACTGCTAATTCACTATAATCACTATTGGAAATCTCGATGATTTCTTTATCAATAAAGATATTAAGCTTTTTATCATGGCTCTTGAATATCACATTCTGATCTAAGAAAGATAAGCGACCACTATTGCTATCATAACTAATATATGCACCTAAAATATTGCCAATGAAGCTACCCTCGGTAACTAAATATAGAACCTCTTTATCTGATGAATAGCTATTTCCATATTCTCCATTAGCGATGAAGTGACTCATTAAATCACTATTAGGTTCAAGAGTAAGTACATCACCCTTTATGCCTACCTTTCTTATGATACTCATTGCTCCTGTTGTTCTTAGGTGTGGAGTTTCAACTCTTAGCCATGAAACAATGTATGTATCCTTAAGACCTGTAAAGCTCTGTGCAGCATAAGGGAGCTTTGTAAGGTATAGCTCTTTTCTCTCACTAATTAATGAAAGTCCTGAATCATCAAGCTTTGCTTCAAAGTAGAAGCCATCAGCACTAGTAAAGAATAATCTATCGCCAAGGATATAGATGTCTGGGCATTCCCAAGCATCTTGCGCTTCAAAGGTGTTTACGATTTCATAGAAACCATATTTCTCAACATAGAGTGCAAACCTATTCTTTTGTTCCCAGAGTAGGAGGTATTTTTTACCCTTATAGGAGAATAAGCGAGGATCTCTTTCATCACTAACATAGTTAGGGATAATTACTTCACTAGGAGAGAAGTTAAAGCCATCTTTTGAATAGCATCTTTCCTGGTAGAAGCTTCTTTCACCCTTAATGTTTGCAACTGTATATGCAAATTCACCATCTAAAGCTGAGCCAGAGAAAATAACTCTTGTATCATCCTTTGGTAAAAAGACTGGATCCTTTTCCTCAAATGATACTAAATCCTTTGAAACAGCATGTCCCCAAGACATATTATTCCACTTCTTAGACACAGGATTGTATTGATAATACATGTGATAAAGACCGTCTCTATAGTGTAAGCCATTAGGGTCATTAATCCAGCCAAAGCTTGGAGTGTAGTGAAGGGTAAAGTGTTTAGGAGTATTAGGCTTTTCATCTTCAAGCTTAATTAGCTCCTCAAGCTCCTTATCTGCCTCGATTATTACTTTTTCTCCCTTAAAGAGGGACGCTGATAAATAAACCCAATCATTTGGGTTTTCATCATATTCGAGGAGGAGAGAGGTAATAACCTCTCCATCCTCATTATAAAAACCTACTTCACGAGGAGATGCATTATAAGAATAAGGTAATACTAAATATCTTTTGTTAAGAAAAAACTCAAAGCGCATTTCAATTCTCCATTAAACAATAATTGCTAACTCATCAAGCAAGCTGTCATCACTTGTTTGAATTGTGATCTTTTGGTCCTTATATTTATACAGTGGATAGTATGTATATCCCTCTTTATTATCAGGAGTGATGAAAAGTATCTTTTCAAGTACACCTTCAATATATATAAAAAGCTGTTTACATATTCCGTTTGTATTGTTTGGTACTCTAATATATTTTGCATCACTTGTGATATTCATTTTTTATTCCTCTTATTTTACAGCACCTGCAACAACACCAGAGATGATTGCTTTCTGTAGTACTAGATAGATAACCAAGATAGGTAATACTGTTAAGATCAAGGCAGCCATGATCAAACCATAGTCAGCACTGAAGGTTCCATAGAACTCGTATGTTGAAAGTGGAAGTGTCTTAATTGCCTTTACACCGAGTACTAAGCTTGGTAAGAGATAGTCATTCCAGAATGCAAGTACGTTTAGAATGATTAATGTAGCAGTTGTAGGTCCAAGTAGTGGGAAAACTATTTGGAAGAAGGTTCTATATCTGCCACAGCCATCAATCTTTGCAGCCTCTTCAAGTGCAAGTGGAACGTTAGATTTAATAAAGCCCTGGAAGATGAATACTGACATTGACATTGCAAAGCCTGTATGCATGAAGATGAGTGTTGCTCTGTGATTAAGTAAGCCAAGCTTAGCTCCATAGATATATACTAAAGGAATCATGATCGCTTGGAATGGGATAATCATAGATGCAGACATCAATGATGAGCAAACCTTAGAGAACTTGTTATCATGTCTAACATAGTAGTAAGCACACATTGCCGAGAGTATTGTTACAAATACTGTTGAAAAGCCTGTAACAATAACGCTGTTCATAAATGCAGTAAGATAGCTCATCTTCTTAAATGCATCTATGTAGTTGCTTAAGGAGAAGCCCTTTGATGGTGCAAGAGAAAGAGGGTCTCTTAAGATATCCATCTTAACCTTGAAGGAGTTAAGAATAGTCATCAAGAAAGGTACCATAAAGAGTACGAATAGGACTGCAACAAGCACGAATAATAGTACGTCGATAACGATTTTCTTTGTTCCGCCAACTTTCTGCTGCTTCATGCTGCTACCTCCTTCTTTCTTCCTACGTAAACCTGTAAGCCAGAAATAATTGCTACTACAATAAATAAGAACAATGCTTCTGCCTGACCTACACCATAGTTGCGGGCTGTGAATGCTTTTTCATAAACGTGCATTGCTACAAGTCTTGTTGAAGCATATGGACCACCCTTAGTAAGTGTGAGGTTCAAGTCGTAAACCATGAATGTTCTTGAGAGTGTTAAGAAGATACAGATTACAAAGGAAGGAACCATCAATGGGAGAATGATTGATCTCATTCTTCTCCAGCCTGTTGCTCCATCGATTGAAGCTGCCTCTAGAACATCGTGGCTAAGGCCTGTGAAGCCTGCGATGTAGATAAGCATCATATAACCAGCTAACTGC
Organism: Bullifex porci; assembly: GCF_009695635.1. GTDB lineage: Bacteria > Spirochaetota > Spirochaetia > Sphaerochaetales > Sphaerochaetaceae > Bullifex > Bullifex porci. The sequence continues at coordinate 16,299 of NZ_VUNN01000025.1, read as the reverse complement.
CATACTGTTACTAAAATTAAAGCAAAGTATGCTGTCTTTGGCGCACTAAGCATTGACTTTGAAAGCCAATCAACACCTACTGCCTTTCCTACTGCGGTAAATACGTTAGAGAAGATAAACTTCCAAATGAAACCTAAAACTACACCACCGATTAGGTTTGGAGTAAAGAAGCCTGCTCTAAAGAAGTTTTGGCCCTTAATTCCATTTGAGAGAAGGTATGCGAGTCCAAAGGCTACAATGTTAACTAAAATTACAGAAATAGCTACGTATTTTAGAGTGAGCCACATTGAAGACCAGAATTCTACATCCTTGAATGTATCTACATAGTTTTTAAATCCAACTAATGACTTTACTTGGCTTACACCATTCCAGTCTGTAAATGTAAGATAAAAACCATAAACAAATGGGATGATTACAACTAAAAAGAAAACAACCAATCCCGGAAGTGCAAACATTGCACCAGCTTTTATATCCTGTATTGTTGATTTTTTCATTTTATACCTCCCTCTAGGCACGTGGCCTAGAGGATATTAAAGCATTAGTTTTGAGCTTTCCAATATTGTGAAAGTGTTGATGCGAGCTCTTTCTTATCTGACATGCCAGCGATGTACTTCTGCATTGCAGCACCCATTACTGACCAGTGATCAGATGGAGCGATGAAGCATGATGTGTAGAGCTTACCTGAAGCTGTGCGCTCTGCGATATCCTTTCCGAGTGGGTCGAGAGGCTGGTTAGGATTGTTCTTTGCTGCTGGGATTAAAGCTGTTTCTTCAACGAACATCTTCTGACCTGTTGTGTCAAATACTAAGTAGTTGATGAACTCTTTTGCTGCTTCCTGCTGTTCTGCTGATGCCTGAATGCGGTCGATCATAATCTGCTTTGAAGCTGAAGCCTGGATTGATGTGTTAGCAAAATCATTAGGATCATCACCGAGTACGAATGAGATGAAACCGAATTCTCCATTAGCATCTGCACCACCTTCAACTAGGTTAGGCCATGCCCAACAGCCATTAGGCCAGAATGCTACGTTACCACATGCAAGCTCAAGAGCACCCTGATCGTAGTCAGCTCCAAGTGGATCTGCCTTTGCAAAGTTATATTCAAGAATTAAGTCGATTGTATCAACAAACTGGTTGAAGCGATCTACATCGAGTGGGTTCTTTCCTGCCTTAAGCTCGTTAATGATAACCTCTGATCCTGCTGTTGTTCCATCATATGCATCATAGATGTAACCAAGCTGGTGTGCACCAAGTGACCAGTCTTCCTTAGCGAGGAATACAGGATTTTCCATACCCTTACTTCTGAGTTCTGCTAAGATAGCCTTGAAGGATGAGTATGTGTTGATACTCTTTGGATCAAAGCTTCTACCTAAAACAGATTCGATAGCACTCTTATTATATATAATACCTCTACCTTCAACACAGAATGGGAATGAGTAAATCTTTCCATCTACAGTGAGGTTGAGAGCATCTGTCTCTGATACCCATTTTTCGCCTGAAAGATCAAGTGCATATTCCTTAGCAAGGCCTACGATATCTGTTGGGTCGAGGATAGCGAGGGTAGGAGCATTGCCAGAGTTGTACATTGTAGTAACCTTTGTATAAGGAACTTCACCTGCACCACATGCGATTACTTCAACATGGATACCCTTATCTTTTTCAAATTGTGCAGCAATCTTCTCAAGACCTGTCTGAATTTCACCCTTTGAATTTAATAATGTAATTGAAACCTTGGCAGTACTTGCTGTTGTATTAGTAGTTGCTGTTTCACTTTTCTTAGAGCAGCTACAAAATAATACCATTACTGCTAGAACGATAGCGATAAACTTAATGGAACTTTTCATATTGGTTCTCCTTTTTTGTTTTCTACAGATACAGAGTAACCCAGGTTTTCTAATATGTCAAACGTTTATTATAAAAATTTTCATAAAAAATATTTTGTTTCCCAAAAAGGTCAAAATAATGAAAAAATATGTTGATTTACCCAAAAATATGAGTTAATAATATGTTAAGCGGTTAATATATTAAACGTTTGATAATGGAGGTTATATAAATGTCTGATTTTTCAGCTAGACTTGAGAGTAGAAAGGAAGAATTAAGTAGCTTATTAAAAGCACTATATAATGATGACTCTTCATTAGAAAATCTTATTTTAATAATGAGAGAGTATTCATATAAAAGAGATGAGGATTTAAAGGAGCTCGATGAAAAGCGTCTTAAGGACCCTATGTGGTATAAAAGAAGCGATATGCTGGGCTTAACAATGTATAGTGATTTATTTGCTCTATCCTTAAAGGGCTTAGAAGCAAAGGTTGATTATTTAAAAAAGCTCTCATTAAAGTATCTTCACCTCATGCCACTATTAAAGATGCCTAAAAAGGATAATGATGGAGGCTATGCTGTTGAGGACTTCTTCCAGGTCGATGAAAGATTTGGTACTAATGAGGATTTAGCTTCTCTCACAAGAACCTTAAGAAAGAATGGAATAAGCCTCTGTCTCGATTTCGTAATGAACCATACAGCCTCAACTCATGAGTGGGCAAAGAGAGCTGAAGCAGGTGATGAGTACTATCAAAACTTTTATATGTGCTATAGTGATAGAACCTTCCCTGATGAATATGAAAAGACTACTCCAGAGGTATTCCCTGCTACTGCTCCAGGAAACTTTATTTGGTCTGAGAAAATGCAGAAATGGGTTTTATCCTCCTTCTATCCATATCAGTGGGATTTAAATTATAGAAATCCAAATGTATTACTCGAGATGCTAAGAGCAGCACTTCACCTAGCTAATTTAGGTGTAGAGGTATTCCGCCTTGATGCAGTTCCTTATATCTGGAAGGAGCTTGGTACCTCCTCAAGAAACCTTCCAGAGGTACATAAGATAGTAAGAATTATGAGATTAGTTCTCGAAATTGTTGCTCCTTGTGTAATTTTCAAGGGTGAAGTAGTTATGGCACCTAAGGAGCTAAAAGCATATTTCGGAACTAAAGAGGCTCCTGAGTGTCACCTATTATATAATGTTTCATTAATGGTTAACTTCTGGTCTGCTCTTGCGAGCCAAAATGTGAAATTACTTGAGCACATGGCTGAGGATATACTTAGCATGGATGAGCATTGCTACTTTGTAAACTACATTAGGTGCCATGATGATATTGGTTGGGGCTTAGATGAGGATCAAGAAAGAGCTCTTGGAATTGATCCATTAAAGCATAAAATATTCTTATATAAATTCTTTGAGGGCTCCTTTAAGGGTTCATATAGCCGTGGTCAGCTCTATAACTTTGATGAAGATAGCTTAGATGCTCGCTCCTGTGGAACAACAGCATCTCTTTGTGGTATTGAGAATGCTTTAAATTATGCAGATGACCAGCTATTAGAGAAGGGTATTAAAAGAGATCTTTTAATGCATGCAGCTCTATACTCCTTCAGAGGCTTCCCAATGCTTTCTTCCGGCGATGAAATTGGACAGCTAAATGATTACTCATATATGAATGATCATACACGTGCGCTTGATAGCAGAAATTTACATAGATCACAGTTTAAGTGGGATAGAGAAAAGCTTGCTGAAGATGGTAATGGATATGAAAGTACTATTTTCCATGGAATATTGAAGCTTGATGAAGTAAGAAAGAATGATAGATGCTTTGATGCTGGAGCTAAGGTAACAACCTGGCATTCACATAGTGATAGTGTATTTGCGATAAGAAGAACTATTGATGATAGAGATATGCTTTGCGTAATGAACTTTGCAGATAGAGAAGAAAATGTTCATTTTGATTACTTCTTAGGTGAATATAAGGATCTATTTACTTCTAGAGTAGTAAACCCTGGTTTAGGCTTTAAGCTTGATGCATATGAATATATGTATTTAGTAAAGATAAATTAGCAATTCTTCCTCCTTTGAATATGCTAGCCTGCACCAAAGCTTTTTGGTGCAGGCCCTTTTATTTATAGCTAATTAAATTAAGAATAGTGATAAAATCCAAGTAAAGATAATACCAACAACACCCATAATACCTGTCATAGCAGACTGTGTCTTATAACCATCTGTAGTCTCAATTTGACCAAATTTAGTTACAACCCAGAAGTAAGAGTCATTTGCATGTGATACTGTCATAGCACCAGCTGCAATAGCCATTACTGTGAGTACACCTGCCATAGGTGTATTAAGTCCGAGTAGACTCATCATAGAACCATTATCTGTAATAGCTCCCATGATACCTGCTGTAGTTGTAAGTGCAACTGTTGAAGAGCCCTGTGCAGACTTTAAAATTGCAGATACTAGGAATGGGAAGAAGATACCAATCTTTGCGAGGATTGCTGCATGCTCCTGCATGTAGCCAACGAATCCTGCTTCAGAGATAACCTTACCAAGTACACCACCAGCTGCTGTAACGAAGAGGATAGGACCTACAACACGAAGAGTATCATCTACGATTTTGTAGAAATCACCAATCTTCTTCTGCTGAGCAAGAAGGATAACACCAAATACAACACCAATTGCGAGTGCGATTATTGGAGTACCAACGAAGGTAAAGAAGGTCTTAGCTACACCTTGAATTCCTGCCATACCAATAATTGATGAAAGTGCCATACAAATGATTGGGATAATAATTGGAGCAAGTGCCATAAAGCCATTAGGAAGCTTTCCAAAGCTCTTTAATAGCTCTTTATACTCTTTTTCTGAGGTTTCCTGTAAATCTTCTACAGTCTTAACCTTCTTTCCAATGTAGTTTGCATAGAAATATGCAGCAATTAAACATGGAATAGATACTAATGCACCGATACCCATTACAAGGAGAAGGTGTTCGCCAACTCCAAGAGTATTTGCAGCTGCAATTGGACCTGGTGTTGGTGGAATAAATACGTGAGCAGTATATAGACCAGCAGAGAGACAAACTGTTAGAGCAACAGATGAGTAACCGGTTTTCTTCTGAAGTGATCTTCTAATAGGGTCAAGAATTACAAATCCTGAGTCACAGAATACAGGAATAGATACAACCCAACCCATAAGCTCCATTGCAAGGTCAGGATGCTTCTTGCCAACGAGCTTTACAACCATCTCTGCAAGCTTTAGAGCGCCTCCTGTTTTTTCTAGTATTGTTCCGATAATTGCACCCAAAATAATTACAATACCAATAGAAGAGAAGGTTCCTGAGAAGCCAGCTCCGATCATAGAAGGGATCTTACCGAGAGGAATTCCTACAATTAATGCTAAGATGAGAGAAATTGCCATCAAAGCAATGAATGGATGAACGTGAAATTTGCTAATTGCAACAATCATAATGACTATTGAGATAACAAAAGCAATAATTAATCCTACGCCAGACATATTGTCCTCCTTTGTTTGTTTAATATAGAATAAACCCACTTTTTCTATCAGAAAATAATTTTATTGTAAAAAATTTTAAGTCGAGGTGAGACCATGATTTATAGGAAGCCTAAGAAAGAAGATGCAGCAAATATGCTTCAATATTTAAAGAGAATAGGTGGTGAAAGTGATAACCTTACCTTTGGCTCTGAGGGACTTCCTTTTACTATAAAACAGGAGGAAGAATATTTAGATAAGCTATCGGCTCCATGTATTGTAGCAGTTGAGGATGATGGAACTATCGTTGGTGATGGAAGTCTAGAGCTTGGAGTAAGAAGAATAAGTCATTCAGCTGAGCTTGGAATATCTGTTTGCAAGGCCTATTGGGGTAAGGGTGTTGGTAGTACAATTATGAATATGCTTATCCAAGAGGCGAAGGATAGAGGAATAACTAAGATAAATTTAAAGGTTAGGGCAGATAATGAAAGAGCTAAGGCTTTATATAAAAAGTTTGGCTTTGTAAAGGAAGGCTATACCACAAGAATGCTAAAAGTAGGTGATGAGTATTTTGATGGAGAGCTTTGGGGCTTAATGCTTTAAAAAAATGGGAGTGTTTTAACACTCCCTAAAAATCTTTATTTATCTTCAAGTGGACCTAAAAATTGTTCGCTAAATGCATCTAGAATTGGTTCGTCATATACTGGAATATCCTTATATGGGTCCTCTTCACTCTTTGGAGGAAGACTCTTCATATATTCATCCATAGCTACTGCAACATTTTTTGCTGTAGCAACAGCTTCAACAACTGTTCTAGCACCATTAACGGCATCACCACCTGCGAAAACACCTGCACGAGTAGTCTTTCCATCGCTATCAACAGATAATAAACCCTTATTAGTTGTGTCGATACCCTGAGTTGTCTTTACTAAGGTACTCTCTGCTAGCTGTCCAATAGCAACAATTACACCTGTATGAGGATAGAATTTTTCAGTACCCTCAACAACTTTAATAGAACCATCTTCCTCAGTTACTGTATCAAGACAAATCATTCCCTTTTCTCTTAGTTCTACAGGCTTCTTATTAAAGCGGAAGTTAACACCCTCAATACCTGCATAAGAATATTCATATACAGATGCTTGTATGTGCTTATCATCAGATAGTGAGTAACAGGTTACATGACTTGCACCATTTCTAATTGCAGTTCTTGCACAGTCCATAGCTGAGTTTCCAACACCTACTACTGCAACATTATCTCCTAGCTTAAATGCTTTACTATTACCTAAATAGTCGATAGCAAAAACTACATTTCCAAGACTTTCACCCTTAATATGCATTGCAGAAGGCTTTCTTAAGCCTGCACCAATGAATACAGCGTCATAGCCATCACGGAACAAATCATCAATAGTTAAGGTTCTTCCAATAGTTGTATGAGTTCTTACCTTTATATCCTTAAGCTCAAGGTGTCTATACTGAAAGTCATCAAGGATTCTATCTGGGAGTCTAAATGATGGAATACCATATCTCATGACACCCCCGATTTTATCGCGGGCTTCAAATATTGTTATATCATATCCCCATCTAGCGAGTAATACAGATATAGTTAAGCCTGCAGGGCCTGAACCTACAATAGCAACTCTTCTACCATTCTTAGGGGCTGGTCCCATTGTCATCTTATTTGCATAGGTAGTTGAGATGTAATCCTCAATGACAGAGAAATGAACAGGGTCATGAGTCTTCATTTTATTTCTAATACAGTGGCCCTCGCACTGTCTTTCATGGTTACATACAATAGCACAAACAGTTGTAAGAGGGTTATTTTCAAATAGCATCTTACCTGCTTCATTGAGCTTGCTTTGCTTTAATAATCTAATAGCTTCTGGGATGTTAGTGTGTATTGGACATCCTTCCTGACACATAGGCTTTTTACAGCCTAAACATTTATCAGCTTCATCAAGAACATGATAAGCCATAGCACCTCCAATTTATTATCCATTTTCATTTTACCATCAAAAAATCAATTTATTAATTCTGAACATTGGATTATTCCGACTTTGAAAATGTTTAATACTTGATATATTAACAAGCCTTATTTTGATAGATATAATAGTGCTATAGGAGATTTGTTATGTGGCTTAGAAAAGATTTAAAACTAAGAGCAAAGGAAGCTGTTTCTAGAAATTATTGGAAAACTGTATTAGTCTCTGCTCTTTTTTCCTTAATATTCTCAGGTGGTAGCTTTTTTACCTTTAAATTAGGTGATGCAGATGAAATTATAGATGATATATTTTATGCTTTTCCTTTTGGCCTATTTTTTATGTTTATAGCTGGATTGCTACTAATAGCAGCAGTTATTCTTTTTATAATTTTCATTGTTAATCCACTTCAAGTAGGTATTTCTAAATTTAGAATTAATGCAATAAATAATCTTGGAAATATCTCTGATGTAGGAACAGGCTATGATGTAAGCTATAAGAGAAATGCAGAGACAATATTTATGATGAACCTCTTTATTTTCTTATGGTCACTACTATTTATAGTACCAGGTATAGTAAAGCTTTATGAGTACTCTATGGTTCCATACATTATTGCTGAGGACCCAAATATCTCAAGAAAGGATGCATTTTTAAAGAGTAAGAAAATGATGAGTGGAAATAAGTGGAGAGCCTTTGTCCTTACACTTAGCTTCATTCCATGGTACATCCTAGGAGCCTTAACCTTTGGTGTTGTAACTCTCTTATATGTACAGCCTTATCACCAGCTAACATCTGCAGCTCTTTATGAGGAGTTAAAGAAAAACTCTATCGGTTAATAAGCGAAAAGAGTCTAAAAAATGGCAGTTCTACTAATGGTTTTTGAAAGCATTTGTAAATGACGTTTTTAGCGGTATGAGACAAAGAAAAAATATAGTAGCTAAGAATTGCAGAAACACAAAGTAGAACGCGTTGATAGTAATAATTAAAATCCTCTGTAATTGTATCAAGGAATATTAAACGAAAGTCTCACATTAATAAGAAAGGCATAGTCTAGTAATTACTAAACTATGCCGATTCTCTTAAGAGTAAAATCCCAAACTAATACATACAAAATGTGTTTCTTACTTTGTCCATGCTAGTACCTCTGCTTTTAAATAGGAAGCAACATCATCTAAACCTTCCTCTGTCTTTGCAGATACTGTAAAAATCTTTAGCTTAGGGTTTCTCATTAACGCATAAGCTTTTACTTTTTCAAGGTCAAAATCAAAGTAATCAAGGACATCTATTTTATTGATAATAAGAATATCTGCAACCTGGAACATTAAAGGATACTTTAATGGCTTATCATGCCCCTCTGGAACAGATAAGATAACTGCGTTCTTTACCGCTCCTGTATCAAATTCAGCAGGACAAACTAGGTTTCCTACGTTCTCAAGAACTACAAGATCAAGATCGTTAACACCAAATTCTTCAAGACCTTGTCTTGTCATTGAAGCATCAAGGTGACACATTCCACCTGTATGGAGTTGAATAGCTTTAACACCAGTTTCCTTTATTGCTAAGGCATCAACATCTGAGTCGATATCTGCTTCCATAACACCAATTGAGATATCATCCTTTAATCTTTTAATTATTCCCTTTAAAAATGTTGTTTTACCACTTCCTGGGGATGACATTAAATTTAATAAAAATGTTTTCTTTATTTTTAATTCTTCTCTTAGCTTATCTGCATCTCTATCATTATCGGCAAAAATGCTTTGTTTTACTTCAATTATTCTAACCTTATCCAAGTTATACCTCCACAGCCTCTATCTCTTTTATTATCAACTCATTGCCCTTTATTAGATATGTCCTTTCACTATTACAATATGGACATACCTTCCCATATTGAATTGTAGGATATTCCTTTTGACATGCCTCACAGTAGGTAACAGCTTTAATTTTTTCGATTTTTATCTTCGCATCCTTTAAAACTGTTTCCTTCTTTACGGCCCATGACCAGCAATCTTCAAAAAGCTCAGGAATAACAGTAGAGACCTCTCCGATTTCCACTGTTACAGAGTTAATTCGCTTTACATTGTTCTCACTTGCTATACTATTTACCTGGTCTATGCAGTGAAATACAACACCTAGCTCATGCATCGTCTTTATTACCCTTGAATAATATCTTTACTCCACGCTTAGCAGCATATGGGATGATGTGCTTAAACTTATCCTCTGCTACAACCATCTTTGAGGCTTCAGGGTGGTCGCGGTGTAGAGTAATTGCATCAAACTTACACTTAGTTGTACAAATTCCACAGCCAATACACTTATTTGGGTCAACTACTGTTACACCACATCCAAGACAGCGTGAGGTTTCTTTCTTTACCTGCTCCTCAGTTAAGATTCCTGAAGGATCCTTAAAGGAGTGCTTATCAACACCTTCAATATATGAGGGCTCTTGGCGACCTGCTGTATCATAGCTAATTAGTGAAATATCATTTTTATCAAGCTCGATAAACTCTCTCTTATTTCTGCCAATTGTCATGTGACCATTTTGTACAAATCTGTGTAATGATTCTGAAGCCTCATGACCTTGAGCTATTGCATCAATAACAAACTTAGGACCTGTTAATACATCACCACCAATAAAGATATCCTCTGTTGCACTTTGGTATGTATATTTCTCTGCCTTAGGATAAGAGCCATGGTGGAATTCTATTTTCTCATTATCAAGTAAATTACCCCATTCGATGCACTGTCCAATAGCAAAGATTACCTTTGTTGCATTTAGCTCGATAGTATCTGCTTCATCATACTTTGGTGCAAATCGCTTATTTTCATCAAATACTGAGGTACACTTCTTGAAGACTATTGAGCTGACCTTACCATCTTGAGTTTTAACCTCTTTTGGTCCCCAGCCATATAGAATTTCAACACCATCGTCTAAAGCTTCCTCAACCTCTAGCTTTGAGGCTGGTAGAATTTCTGGGTTCTCTAAGGCAAGCATAGTAACCTTTTTAGCACCACTTCTCTTAGCAACTCTTGCTGCGTCTATTGCAACATTACCGCCACCAACAACTACTGTTTCGTCATCAAAGGAAAGAGAGCCAGTGTTACTTACCTTTAAGAAATCAACTGCAGTATATGTTCCAATTGAGTTATCTCCTGGGATATTAGGTCTTCTTCCTCCCTGGCAGCCAATAGCGATATAGAAGGCCTTATAGCCTTGCTTTCTTAGCTCTGCTATTGTTATATCCTTACCAACCTCAATACCTGTTTTGATCTCGACACCCATCTCCTTCATGATATCGATTTCAGCTGCAATTACATCCTTTTCAAGCTTGTATGATGGAATTCCATATGTAAGCATACCACCTGGTATTTCATTCTTTTCAAATACTGTAGGGTAGTAGCCCATTTGAGCTAGATAATATGCACATGATAAGCCCGCAGGACCTGCACCAATTATTGCAATCTTTTCCTTCCATCTTCCAACATTTGATGCAACTACTATTTCTGGGATATATCTATGCTCTGCCTTTAAATCCTGCTCTGCGATAAATTTCTTTACTTCATCTATAGATACAGCTCTATCTATAGTACCTCGAGTACACGCATCCTCACATCTTTTATTACAAATTCTTCCGCATACTGCTGGGAACGGGTTTTCCTTTTTAATTAGAGCTAAGGCTTCTCTATATTCACCCTTTGCAGCCTTCTTAAGATAGCCTTGTACTGCAATGTGTGCAGGACATGCAGTCTTACAAGGTGCAGTACCTGTGTCATGGCAGTTTATTCTATTTTTATCGCGATAATCCTCTGTCCATTTCTCCTTTGGCCATTTTTTGCTATTAGGAAGCTCCATCTTAGGGTATTTAACCTCTTTGCCCTCCTTTTTACATAGCTTTTGACCAAGCTTTAAGGCACCTGCTGGACAGTACTCAACACATTGTCCGCATGCAACACAATTATCCTTATTAACGTGTGCTCTATATGCTGAAGCAGACATATTAGGTGTGTTAAAGAGCTGGGAAGTTCTAAGTGCATTACAGATTTTTACATTACAGTTACAAATTGCAAAGATTTTATTTTCTCCATCGATATTAGTAACTTGATGGACAAAGCCATTATCCTCTGCGCGCTTTAGAATTTCCATTGCTTCATCGTATGTGATATCACGTCCTCTACCTGTTTCACGGCAGTAATCAGCCATATCACCAACTCCGATACACCAATCCTGATAGTCATCTGCACACCCTTCATCGAGCTTTTTTCTACCATATCGACAGGAACAAATTGATGCGCCAATATGTCCTTCATATCGCTTTAGCCAGTAGGAGATATGCTCAATATCCATAGTTGTATTTTCCATCTCGATGGCTTTTTCAACAGGAATAACATGCATACCAATTCCAGCTCCTCCAGGAGGTACCATCTGTGTAATACCAGCAAGAGGTAGGAAGGTCATTCTCTCAAAGAACATTGCTAGCTCAGGGTGTTTATCCATTAGCTTTGTGTTCATATTTGTGTACTCAGCAGAGCCTGGAACAAATAGTGGTATCCAATAGTGTCTATCCTCTAGGTTATATGTTGTACCTGGAATAGGGCCTTGTTTTGTATATTTATCACCATAGTCGTACTCAAGCATACCAAAGAAAGAGAGGCGTTCTAAAAGCTCAAAGGCCTTTTCTTGGTTTAATCCAATGTTTTTACACTTTGCTAGCATTTCGCTATAGGCGTACTTCTTTCTAACCTTCATATCGAGAAGAAGATCGATAGCATTATCGCTCATCTCCTTTTCAAGCTCATCCTCAAAGATACAAGCAAAGCCCCAATATTCAGGGTCGGTAGTTTTAATACCCTTTAGCTTTCCCTCTGCTCTATCTGTAATACGTCTTAATAGCTTTAAAAGCTTTGGATTTGGGTTCTCATCATGTGCATGCTTTGGCATGTACTTGGTACTCATCTCTGGCATACAATATCTCCTTGATTAGATATTGTACTATCTATTGTGAGATGAAAACATTCTACAAAGATATATTATTGTAGGAAAAATTCAGCTAATATTTTGATATATAGTAGTGCAATTACAACTATTAAAAGCTTTTTAATAGCTTTTCCTTCTTTCTTTATTGCATAGCTTGAGCCAATTAAATTACCGATAATAGATGCAATAGCACATGGAATGCCAACATTAAAGAATATTGTTCCGTTAATTATGAAGGTCACAAAGGCTGCTATGTTTGATGTTAAATTAAGTACCTTAGTTGTTCCTGCACTAAAAATAAGAGGAAGTCCCATAAAGGAAAATAGGATAGTGTAGAAGGTGCCTGTTCCTGGTCCAAAGAAGCCATCATATAGACCAATTACAAAGGATGCAATTGCAGAAATAACATATGCAATAGTTGTTATCTCAAAGCTTTGAGATATTAATGTGCCCTTCTTTTCTTCCTTCTTCTTTAGTGTTAATACAGTTAAAACTGGAAGGACTATTAATAGCATATATCTTAGTAGAGTATCTGCAAAGCGAAGTGCAAGCTGAGCTCCTAGGGATGATCCAATTAATGCAAATGGGATACTTGCAAAGCATAATTTCCAAATTATCTTTTTCTCTCTTGCATAGTTTATAGTTGCAAATACAGTTCCAAAGGTCATTGAAAACTTATTTGTACTAACTGCGTTTATTGGAGGAAGTCCTGCTGCATAAAGCGATGTTAACGATACTAAGCCACCACCTCCTGCGATAGAATCGATAAAGCCTGCTAAGCCAAAGAGGAGTGTTAATATAATAATCGTTGTAATGCTCATAATATCCTTCTAAAAAAATTAGTCCACCTATTTTGTATCAAGAGAGAAAACAATTCAATATTAGAGCAAATAAAACTTTATACATCTAAATAAAAAGAAGAGGCTTATGAATAAGCCCCTTCGATAATGAATTCTCGAATATTAGAGAGTCTCTTTAAACCAAGCGATAGTTTCATCTGTGATAGTTACAAGAGTTGTATCACCAGGAGTAAATACACCAAATGTGTGTTCGCCGCCATCAACCCAGAAGATACTCTTATTAACTGAAGCTGTGAGAGCTGCAAAAACAGTATTAGCTGTCTCAGGAGCTACTGCTGTATCATTTGTGCCCTGGATTAATAAATATGGAGCTTTGATCTTAGCAGCCTCTGCTGGGTAATCAATATTCATAGAGCATTCATAGTAAGCAGGAGCTTGCTTTAATGGTCCTCTCCAGTCATAAGTAACCTCATAATAACCATCCTTGAGAGCTACTTCATATTCATCCTTATCTGAAGGTTTTACACCATAAGCACCAGCCCATGTAACAACAGATTTAAAATCATCATCTTCAGCAGCTGTTAAGAAAGCTACTCTACCACCCTGGCTCCATCCCATAATACCAATTCTATCACCATCGATACATGGAATATTTTCTAAGTACTCCTTACATGTAATTGCATCTTCTACTCCCTTGTAGTGAGTGTAGTCAATGTAGTCCTCTGTTGAGTCGCCGTTACCAATGTAGTCGAATCTGATTGATGCGATACCTGCTTTAGCAAGCTCTGGAGCAGTGTAGTCATAAGCATTACCAGCTTCATGACGAGTTGAGCCATTACCATGACACATTACAACTGCAGCTACCTTCTCACCCTCTTTAACGTTAGGGAGTGTAAGAGTTGCTGGAATCATGTGGCCATCACCTTCAACCATGATAACCTCTTCTGTGTAGGTGTATTCCTCTTGAGCTTTCTCTGTTGATGTACAAGAAGCAAGTAATAAGAGGATTAGGGATAAAAGCAAAAGTTTTTTCATAAATAAAAACCTCCAAAGAAATATGGGTACTTCTTACACTATATAACAAAGTAATACAATATAATTTGGGGGTTATTTAAAAAAAATAGTAGATAATTTTTAGTTTTCTTTAAATATCACTTTTCCCATAATTGCTGCTAGAGTTTGTTGTATTACAATAGAAAAAATAATAGGAAGAGCTGCTAGCTCAGGTAAGAAGCCTATAGCTAAAACTAAGGCTGCATTTGTGTTCCTTAAAGCTACTGCAAAGGTTATAGAAATATCTTCTTTTTTTTGTAGTCTCATCACTCTTGATACTACATGTCCAGTTATAAAGCCTAATATAGATAGTATTAAAGCAGCTACTATGTATGGCAAGAAGTGCTGATAAATAATCTACAGAAATTATTACTGCAACAATCCTAAAACTTGGTAAACTTGATTATGTTGATTTCTACTCACTTATCCACTTCATTGATGATGAGCTTGAGATGGCAATGAAGGAGCATGGATATAGAGTACCAGTTGAGCCAATTGATTTAATCTATGGTTTTGCGGGCTGTCATTCATCCTTTGCAAAGCGTTTTGCTGATATCGCAAAAGCAAAGAATGTAGACCTATTTAAGCTCATCGTAGAGGTATCTAAGATTGATAGAAAGGCTCCATCTGTAGAACTCATCGAGAAGGTAGCAGATACTCTTTAATATTTTTATTCTGGGAGAAGGTAATGAAGATCGTTGTTTTGGATGGATACACAGAGAACCCTGGTGATTTAAGCTGGGCGGGTCTTGAGAAACTTGGAGAAGTTGTAGTTTATGATAGAACACCTGTAGATGATGTTGAAGAAATTATTAAAAGAATTGGGGATGCTGAAGTTGTAATTACAAATAAAACACCGATCTCAAGAGTAGTTTTTGATGGATGTCCATCGATAAGGTTTGTGGCTCTTTTAGCTACAGGCTATAACGTAGTTGATACTGCCTACGCTGCATCAATTAATATTCCTGTATCTAATGTCCCATCCTATGGAACAGATTCTGTATCACAATTTGCAATTGCTCTTCTACTAGAGCTATGTCATCACATTGGACACCATAGTGATGCAGTTCATAGTGGAAGATGGGAAAGTAATATCGATTGGTGCTTCTGGGATTACCCATTAATAGAGTTGGCTGGAAAGACATTTGGAATTATTGGCTTTGGTAGAATTGGTCATAGAACAGGTGAAATAGCTAAGGCTTTAAATATGAATGTTATTGTTAATGATAGCTTTGTAAACCCTAAATTCCAAGAAGAGGGCTTTAAGTATGTTGACCGTGACACAATATTTAAAGAAAGTGATGTTATTGCGCTTCATTGTCCGCTATTTGCAGATACTGCAGGCCTTATTAACAAGGACACTATCTCAAAGATGAAGGATGGAGTATTAATAGTTAATAATTCTAGAGGTCCATTAATTGTAGAACAGGATTTAGCTGATGCGCTTAATTCTGGAAAGGTTGGAGGAACTGCTTTAGATGTAGTTTCTACTGAGCCTATTAAACATGATAATCCTCTCTTAACAGCAAAGAATTGTATTATTACACCTCATATGTCTTGGGGTGCAAAGGAAGCTCGTGCAAGAATTATGGATATTACAGTTGATAACGTAAAAGCCTTTATCTCTGGAAATCCTCAAAATGTTGTTAATAGAAATTAAGAGTGTTTTATAAAATCCATGCGGGAAGACTCCCGTCTTTAGGCGGGAGATGAAAGCATGGCTATACATTCTTCTGGTTTTCAATGTATTTCATGATGGTCTCTTGCGATACCACTCCTGCACTCCCTATATAATAAGAGCGCGTCCACAATGTGGGCAAACGGCTCCTCAGCCAATCATGACGCTCTCGAAGCACATGAGACGTATACCCCTTCATTTGGTTGACGATCAGTTGTGGGGTGATGGCAGGGGATGCCAGGACGACCAAGTGAACGTGATCTGGCATGATCTCCATTGCCTCTATCTTAACGTTGAGCTCCTTCGCTTTTTGCTCGAACAGTTCCCGCAACTCGGATTCCAGTGTCTCTAGCACGGGTCTCCTGTACTTTGGACAGAAGACGATGTGATAATGCAGGTTGTAGACCGCATGTGCTGCTGAATAACGGTTTAGATTTTTCTCACTAGCCATATTTGCATTATACAATCGAATGGGATATAATAAAAGTATGCTCAAGTCCTTTTCTTACAGAC
>NZ_VUNN01000024.1 GCF_009695635.1 Bullifex porci | reverse complement strand
TAAATTTAAATAATTTCCTTTTCTGTATTACTGAAACAGGAGCTGATGTTTCTGCATTCTTCTTCTCTTTGATTGCATCTTGTAGAAACCTTGGTATTAACCCAACTGATTACTTGGCTCATTTGTTTCTTAATTGTAATAGGATTAAAAATGGTGACAGGGAAGCTTGGAGAGCTTTGTTGCCTGGAAAGTGTAAGCTTGATGATGTTATTGAACTTAGAAAACAAATAGCTGAAGCTAAACCTCTTGAAGGAAGAACAGAGCCTTATGTTCTCAGAGGTTGTAACCATTAAGTTGGTATTTAAACAATTAAATCTTTTATTCATAAGGACAGTTTAAAGAGCTGTCCTTTTTAAATAAATAAGCGGTGAAATTACGTTTACGTTTACGGAATATGATGCCTGATTATTAACAGGATCATCATTATTCCAGTATGTGACACCGAAATTGGTGAACATCTTGAACAACTCAAGCTTTGATATCGCTGTTGATTCAGTCTTCAGGTTCAGGTAGCCGGAGAAGATATCCTCCGCAAGCTGGGAAAGCATCTCATCGTACCAGTCAGGTGTTTTCACACCCTTTACTATCTCATCACAGATGAATCTCAGCATGTGCTGGAACTCATGGGTCAGGGCTGAAGCACACTCTTCCATCTCATCCAGCATATCGGAATTGATGTAGAACATCCGGGCCTCATTGGTTTCGTAATCAGTATTGTTTTCTAAATTGTATTTACCAATGTATGATTTAGTATACATATCAAGGGTACTGAAATAGCCACCAATGGAGTCATCGGTCATGGGCACAACAATGATGTATATCTTCTCATTGGCATAGGTTATGAATTTTTTCGTATCCTTTACCGTATAATCTGAACATGTGCCGAAAAGCGCTGTTTCCAAAGCATAAATAGTGTCAAACTTCTCCTGAAGTGTCTTAAGAGAACCCTCAGGCACCTCCAGGCTGTCCTTACACCAGATAAGACAGTGCTCACCTGATTCCTTCAGTGTCATGGAAACTTCACGGAAAGCTTTATTACCTTCTTCATCACTGTCATAGACAAAGAATTGCTTAACCGCTCCAATCTTATCACCGGAATCAGTGAGGGTCACCCTGACGCCTTCTCCTCCCACAGCGCCCGATAAGCCCCGTGAGGCCATTCTGACACTCACATCTTCTGCCGGTTTTTCTGAAACAGCCGAAGAATAGGACTTTATGTACCCGGTATCAGAAAGGGAAACTGTCTTATCCGGAGAGGAGTTGTAACGGATCATGTACCTTGGACCTGAATCCGTAAAGCAGAAAGTCCGCTCGTTATTCTTTGGAGGATTCTGCTCACCGCTGCATGAAAACAGAACCATTAAAATGGAAATGAGAATGATTGAAAACGTAACTCTTCTTCTATTAATCATAACACTGCCTTTAATCCCTTACATACTGCCGGGATTCCGGCAGTATACATTTTTCATGCGTCATCAGAACGATCTCATATAGTCAATCATTACGTGCCCCAAATTGACTTTTGACCATGAGTCGATGTACGATTCTTTCACATCAGTATCAAAGCAGGCGACAAAGACACTGTTCTGAGGTGTAATACGGGCCTCAGCACTGGTCCATATAGGCGTACTTGATCCTTGATATTCTTTTATCAGTCTGGCCTCTTCAGGTGATGGAATGTACCAGTCATTGCATTTATTGGTCTTATTCAGTACCTGCAGACAGCTCCATATCGTGTAGTTGTCTCCCATCCCTTTAGGATCAGGCTGAGTATAAGGTGATGAAGTATTGATGTTCGCAATACCCCTCTTTGCCTCTTCTCCTTCTTTTATAAGGCCCAAAACCAGCTGAGTATTGTACTTACCTCCACCTATTTCGGTTTTGTTTGCCCCTGTTATCGGGAACTGGAATGTTCCATTCACGGAGTAGGTCCACGTAGCATCTGTCCTTTCCCAACCAGGACGATACACATAGAATCTGTCCTTTGTTATTGTTGCACCATTCTTCAGTTCAACAGAGTAATAATCCGGGGTGAATCCTATGGTATGAATCATACCCGGTTCATAATTCTGCCAGGTACCATCGGATTTAAAGAATGAATAAACAATATTCTCATCCCTTGCCTCGGGATCATCATACATAAGGGCACCTCCGATCGGATATCCCCATACAGCCTTAAACGACACACTAGTTGAAGGAATATAATTCTCAAAAGCCTTAATATAGTTTCCCTTGCCTGCATCCATATTATACCATGACATGAATTTAGATCCCTTTGGCCATCTTGATGGATCAGGATATAGCATCTTAATATTATCTCCATCCTCAACTTCAAAAGTAGCTAATAGATTATCACCATCATAGAATTTAATGGTATTTACCTTCTGCCAAACGGCTTCGACCGAAACTCTTTCATTACCAACAGCGATATGCCACTTTCCATCTATTTCAGCGATAGGTATTTCTGTTGATTTATACTTCCAACCTAAGAAACGGTAGCCTTCACACTCACACCTTGGAAGGCGTATTACAGAATATTGTTTTGCAGTAGTATCATAATCCTCAATTATCTTCGCATTATTATGCACAAGATCATAATTAATTTCTACTTCATAAATAGGAGTGAGGGTTATATCATCTCCGCTCACCCTGAATAAGCGGTATGCATTGACATCCTCACTTGGAAGTTTCTGAATGTCATCATTCGGATCACTGCTGTTCCACCCGGTTACGACAACACCTTCTTTATTCAATTCAGGGATTATAACCTCGCTGAAGAGCTTTCCTTCTGTCTTAGGTGGCTCTTTCCAGACTGCACCTTCCCCGATGTTATACTGGATGTTATATTTTTTACCCACCCATAATGCCTCTATGGTCATGTACTTATTTTTTTCATCAATCTGCCATACAGTGAAGGTAGTACCATCTTCTGATACTGTATTTGGAACTACACGCCATCCAACAAAATCATAATTATCTTTGGTAAGGCCTGTGGGAAGAGTAATCACTTGATCCGTATAAGCCTGACGGGCAACACTTATATCCCCGATTTCGAACCACTTTAACTCAATGAGATTAGCCTCCCATTTTGCTTTAAGCGCAATATCTTCATCAGGCATTTTAAAGGAATAAATATCATCATCCTTTTTTATTTCAACTTCAACATCACTTGACTCCCATCCGGCAAACACATATCCGGCCTTTTCGGGGGAAGCCACTATGAACACTTCCTCATCCTTATATGCACTCTCAGGATACCACTGCTCAGCGAAATCACCGCCGCCCAGGACATATGTTATTCCATATCTGTCTGCTGAATACTCAGCCTTTAAAGAAACACTATGGCTTGGCATTTTAAAGTGGTAACCAAACTTTGTTAAATCAAGTTTAACATCATCACTTGTCCACTTGACAAAATGAAAACCAGCTAATTTAGGTTTTTCATCAAGATAAACATCAGAATCTGTTTGTGCAGTATCTTCAGGAGGAGTTGTTACCCATTCTCCTCCATTTTTTTCATATTTAATATTGTAAAGATTTCCAGGCTCCTTAGGAGGTTCATTATCACAGGAGAACAAGAAAAATATTAGTAAACTAAATAAAATTAACGTAATCTTTTTCATATCATTATTCCTTTAAAATGACCTTAGAGGTATTACATATCCACCAATGTCTTTATATACATTTTCCCATTGAGGGGTTTCATACTTTCCTTGAGAGGTTTTACCATCTCCATTCCACATCTTGTAATAAGTATATTCTGCAACAAATGGATCCTCTCCTCCCACCTTTCCTGCTTCAGAACTTGATATCACATCTCTTGAAAGGATACGATTATATTCATCTGAATCTTTATTATAGAGGACATCAATAAGCTTTTTATAATCGCCATAGCTTCCGACATACCAGTCTGTTGAATAATTCATGTCCTCATTCTTGCTGTTGACATAAAACCAGACGGACTGCCTGTCTGAGTCATGAAGCGTAGTAGCGTATGTGCTGTTACCGATGAGATAATCACTATAAAAAATCGGTTTATCCTTCTCTATAATGCCAAACAGATACTCGGTGTTATACTTTCCGGCCCCCATTACGCTTCCTTCCGTCGAATTAACACCCAGGCGAGTATCAAATGACCTCGTTAGTTCCCTTACATCGAAGTGGTCCGGTACCCAGTAAAGATTATCTTCATGTTTTACGGTATCATACGCGTAGAACCTGTCCTTTTTCCTGTCCCTGCTACTTGTCCAGTAATATACGGCATCTGCCAGATCCTTATAGCATGAATATCCATAATCAAGCGTAAAATGATAATCTATTTTCTTAAGATCCTTATCGAAGAACAGATACTGATTTTTGTTTATATTCGGATCAAAATCATCATAGAAAATTCTTCCGTTAATCGGGGTTGCATAAACTGCATTTAGAGTAATGTTTTTATTTACTTCTGTTATCACTTCATTACTCGTATACAATTTATATTCATCATTATTATCAACCCAGCCTGCGAAGTTCTCCAGTGCAGGTTTGAGATTTTCCCTTACTTTATATGCTTCTCCTGCAATTACATTATCGGTTGTCATTCTCTGTCCATAACAGTAGTAAACGACTTTATAGACATTTTTCCACTTTGCTGTAATAGTCTGTGGGGCATCAGAACGCTGTGTTAATTCATAGCCTTTATCTGTTTTAGTAAGTAGCTCATCACCTATATACCATCCATCAAATTTATATCCATACTTTGAAAGTGATGGTAAGTAAATTGTTGAGCCGTTTTTAATACTTTCAGGTAAGAAACCATCTGCAGCAGCATTATCAATACCTTCGTAATTGATTTTAACTTCCCAGTTAGCTGTTAATACTACATCTGATTTAGGCATTTCAAATGTATATGTTCCTTCTATTGCTCCTAAATTAAAAATTATTTGAGGATTGCTAGTCCATTCAGTTAATACATGGTTATCATAAGTTAACCTTGGTAAATCGATGATATCACCAGCAAAGCCTTTAACTGGTAATTTATCTTGTCCAGAAACACTTTCACCAACATTGTTATAAGTAATACTATATTCATTACCCTTCCATAGAGCTTTAGCAATAACATCCTCACCACTCATCTTAAATTGTATTTTTCCATCTTCTGCAAGAAAAACTTCTGCACCTGTTATTTTCCAACCTCTAAAGTTTCTTTCTTCTTTAGTTAAATCAGGAAGAGTAATTACATCACCAGTAAAAGCAATAGTTGGATATTGGCTTGGATTAAAATCAGAGCCTTCAGTTCCTGTATATGTAATGCTATTACTATTTGTTCTCCATTTAGCTTCAATATCAACATCCTTTCCTGGCATTGTAAAGGACCAAATTTTATTATGACTTAACTCTACATCTTCACTTATCCAGCCAATAAAGGTGTAACCCTTTCTAACTGGTTCAGCAATAATTTCTACATTCTGTCCATATCCCGCAAAGTCCACGAAGTAGCTTCCGTCCCAGACGGCACCTTCCCCTAATATGTATGAAATCATGAAGGCCTTATCACTGAAAACCGCTTTCAGGGAAACTTTTTCTGTAGGCATGACGAAGGACCATCCGTCCTTTGTCAGAGAGATGTCAACATCATTGGACTGCCAGCGCACGAACTCACTTCCGGTCAGTTCCGGGTCCTTTGATATGATGACCGTATCATTTGTACGTGCCTTGGTTGCAGGCTCATACAGTGAAGGCCAGGCAGCTCCTGAAAGGTCATAACTGATCGGGTTAATGTTGGCACTCCATATGGGTGTGACATTCACGTCCTCGGCAGGCATGATGAATGAGAATTCAGTCTCAGTGGTACCTTCAACTTTAACCTGCTCACTCTTCCATCCCGTGAGCGTATAACCGCGTTTCTCGCAAACAGGGAGTATTACCCTGTTGTTGAATACGGCACTCGTCATCGGTGCTTCTTCCGTCCAGTAGCCTCCATCCAGTGTATAGATGATGGAATGAGGCAGATTATCAACATGCACTGGTTCACAGGAAACCATCAAAGCCACTATGGCAATCATTATCATTATGAGGGATTTCTTCATATTTTTTACCGTTATTTATAATACTCACGGCTTTTTCGAGTTACAATATTTCAAATCCCCCAAAACGATTTTTTTTCGAATGAAAGGTGTTCAGTGATGACATGCAATGGTAAATCAGGCATAAAGCACTGCACAGCAACAATATTTTTATCTAGCGCTGTGCTGAAGAACACATGCCAGCCATTCTTCTTTTCTCCATATGTGGATTTAATTGTACCACACGGCAAACCTGACTGTAAGAAAAAGAGCTGAGCACTACCATGATTGCCCAAATGATTCGTGAATCAATCCCTTTTCATGCAGTATGTTCCCTATCGGGAATTGATGTTATCCCCAGCAGGAGATTAGGGACATAGAGATCTTCATCAAGCTCGTCCCAATGAACACCCAGGCCACCTCCACTGAGATTATAATTCAGAATCTGTTCTGAAGTGGCATTCTTTAGCCTTGGAAAGCAAACAATCGGAATGGAAAGCTGTCTGCCATACACCAGAAGTAACCAAAGGTTATTATCATCACTCCATACTCTTACAGCTTTTGCATTATTAAGAGAAAAATCCATTCCAGGCATCCTTTATCAGATTAGTATTTGAAATAATAATGGACTCAATCTCCCTTAGCTCTTTTTGCAGAAAAACCTATATTATCAGCAAACATAACTTTTTCTCCTATCCAGTATTTAGCCAAAGCACCATGCTTTCTGACATGTATATGACAAGGTTCAAGAGGATTTTCTTCATTGAAAAAAAATAACTCTAAGCAGTGCCTAGAGTTATTCGTTCGTGAGAGACGGGGATCGAACCCGAGAGCTTTTGATAAATTAGGGAAATTAGAGAAATATTTGCTTTCCTTATTTATACTTAATTTCTTCCTTTTGCTTTAATTTCCTCTATTATATTCCAAAAGTTTTTCTCAAAGTTTCCTCAAAGCACCATTAAAAGTTTCCCATTTTCCCGCAGATGAATTTTTTGAACTACGAAATCTAGGCTTTATCAACACCAAGAAATGCGGTTTTTCCTACAATCATAACCCCTTCTGTTGTGCTTTTGGTTCTGACTCCTTTGCATAAACATGCAATTTGGGAATCCATATCTATTTGTTTCCCTATCTATGTTTTTCTTTCAATTCTCCTCAACATGTAAATCGTATCGTTTTGATTCACATAGTCATTATTAGGCTATTTCTACAATAGAAGCTTTACTATTTTCAATTAATCCAAATTAATCTAAATTGATTTTTTTCTCAATTTAGCATATATTATAGATAGCTGGATAACCAGTTAGGGGCTGGTCGATAGACCCGGGTCCCCCTCAAGAGCGGGCAGGACGCCCGCTATTTTTATTTTCCAGGGAGTAACTAGTGAAAGAGCTAAGCATATTCGTTGACGAATCAGGGGATTTTGGCGATTACGCTGAACACTCTTCATACTACATCATATCAATGATTCTTCATGACCAATCAATTGATATAACAAAAGATGTGGACTGGTTAGAAAGCAAACTTGCAGACCTTGGTTATCCAAATCATTGCATGCACTCAGGACCTATCATCCGAAATGAGCAAGAGTATAGAAAAGACACACTTGATAACAGACGTAAATTACTGAAAGCGATAATGGTGTTTTTCAGGCATCTTGAAATTTCCTGCAAAACAATAGCTATTGAGAAAAAACATATAGTAGATCCGCTTGAAGCTGTATCTAAACTATCTAAGTTGCTTGCAAGATTCATTAAGGATAATTATGAATTCTTCATAGACTATGATGTTGTAAAAGTCTATTACGATAATGGACAGGTTGAAATCACGAAGTTGCTTTCCTCTGTATTCAATGCCCTTCTTGATAACGTCGAATTCAGAAGGGTATATCCTTCTGACTACAGATTGTTCCAAGTTGCAGATCTTGTGTGTTCACTGAAACTACTCAAGTTGAAGATGGAAAGTCATGAACTTGCAAAAAATGAGTTGTTGTTTTTTGAACAAGAAAGAGTTTTGAATAGAAAGTATCTAAAAGTGTTAGAAGATAAAGAAAAGTTATCTTAGATTGCATTCAAACGTTATTTGCTATCCATCAATTCCTATTCTGTATAAAGGTAATCACCCCTTTGTTTATAGATAACTTCTTTGATATATAATCCTCAATCATAGCGATAAGTAATACTTTATCCCAAAGTTATCCCAAAGTTATCCTAAAGTTATCCCAAAGTTATCCCGATGTTTCCCGATGTTTTCCGATGTTTGCTGATGCATCGGAATAAGTTCGATGTAACCCCCTATTCACTTCAGCATCTGCTCTATTTTTGTATACTCATCGAGTGTTGCTGCTAGTTTATCTATCAATTGAGCCTTATCAATATTGGCCTTATCGAAGTATGCATCAGCTTCATCTACCGGACGAAGGATCTTTTTAACTAATCTTTGAGATTGGATATCAAGAGCAACTTCAAGCTGCAGCACTTTCTTTGATAATAAATCTTGTTCACTTGTTATAAACTGGTTCCAAAGTTGATCTTCCATCTCTCTATCAAATGGAGCCAGGTAAAGTTTGGTATAAGGATGAATATTAAACTTTTTTCCAAACTGCTTAACAATATCATAAGGCAATCATTACGTTTATTGGTAGAGATGATAAATATGAAGAAGTTGTACTCGCATCTTTCATCTATGGAAAGCTCAACCCATTATTAAAGAAAGAAGGAGAATCTATAGATGTTGCTAGTCTTACTCTCAAAGATGTCGTTGAAGATTTCTATTCACTTGAATCCCAATTGTATATTATACACTATAAACTTTTACCCGTCTTTGAATACCATCGTCTTTATCAGAATTTATATTGATTTATGTATTGTTTTTATAATAATGTATTGTTATAATACAAAAAAAAGGTAATTAGAATGTTTTCCAAAGAATCAGTAGAAGTCTGGAAGAACCTTCCAAACAAGAAACAGACAATCATTGCGACTTTAAATAATGCCAGTGGAGACATTGTATCTGAAATGAGAAACAATCCTCAGCACACTTTACAATACTATAATGCCTTGCTTTTGCTCTTGGATAAGGTAATTCTAGAAATTTCATCGAGGAACATATTCGATGCACCTGAAGGATGGTTCTATTCATTTGAGGTGACAAACAAAAGTGCATCCCTATATATTAGGCATATCAATGATATTCAGGAAGATGAAGACGGTAATCTTGTTCTTGATATCGACGAGAGATTTCGATTAATCAACTACCCTGTTAAATTACTAACAGTTGAGCAGTTTGCAATACGTTCTAAGATTGAGGAAGTAACCGTCCGCCAGTGGATTAGAAGAGGAAAGCTAAGAAATGCTATCAAAGTCGGTGGGGAATGGAGAATACCAGAAATTACTGATCCCCCAACAAGAGGATTTACTCCTGTAAGATATTATAACAATGGCCATTACTTATCTCTTCCAAAAGAGATTGGTGTTTCAATTAATCAAAATCCATGTGTCATTGATATAAATAAATCAAAAGCTGAAAAAGGGTACTTGATACTTTTTGATTATGTTCCTGCATTTATCCATGAAAAAGTCCTTACAGATGCGGAAAGAGAAAAGATAGAGCTTATGTTGATAAGCAATTCAAATATAACCAATTCAGCATCGGTAGTCGGTACATGGCCAAAAGTTAAAGAAGTTGAAAAACTTGTATCAAATTACCGTTCGGGTTCTATGAGACTTCCAGATGATTGGAATGAGAATTTGTTCTAATTGCTATAAGCTCCAGACTTTTATATAGGGGATGGATACATAATTGTGAAAGTTTTTATCGTGGAACAAAGAATTACATTAGGAGAATATTAAGTGGAAGCAAAGAGACATATAGCTAATGAGATTCAAGAATACGCACTAAACGAAAAAGGAGAACCTATTCATATCAAACAGATTGATAAATCACATAATGGTTTAGCATGTAACTGTACATGTCCAATCTGTGGAGAAAGTCTGATTGCAAAAAAAGGTAATGGAGGAAAAGTTCCTCACTTTGCCCACAAACAAGATTCTCCATGTACCCATCCTGAATATATAAAGCAGACAAATATCCATGCTATGGCAGAACAGATTTTCCTAGAGGAAAAGGAAATCGAGTTGCCATCGTTGTCTTCTCAAGCAGGAAATTATATTGCTTATTTCTTCCGCGGGGGTAAATGGCAAATTGAAGAAGTCGAACTGGAAAAGAAAATTTCAGACTTTATTCCAGATATAATACTGAAGAAAGGCAACGCCACTCTTCTCATTGAAATATATGTTACACATGCTGTAGATGAAAATAAGAAGAATAAAATCATTGAGGCCAATCTACCCGTAATTGAGATTGATCTCAGCGAATTTGTTCATGATGACATGACAAAAGAAGATTTGAGGTTACACTTAAGAGAGACAGCTAGAATGAACTGGATTCATATGCCAATAGCTGTTATTAAGGAACAGAATTTCAACAATACAAAAAAAACTATCCAATCTCTAAGCCAAATCAGAAAATAAATGATTGTCCACAAGCTCAACCTAGAAAAAATGTGACAATAGAAACATGTAGAAGTTGCTTTTACTGTGTAGGGTTAAGCGATAATCATGTTGATTGTTTGTATGACTTTCGATCATCAAAGGATTGGGGGAAATATCTATTTCCAAAATTACAACCTATCAAGGAAAATTTAGTCAAGCAAATAAGAACACCATTTTATGGTTATCAAAATAATTATTCATATCAAAAGAAAAAATCATATGGAAACAGGTATAAATCAAAGAAAGGAAAGTATAAATGGTAAAAGGAGAGAAATATTGTTAGAGTCCGCTTGAATTAACCATTTGGGAGTGCGGACGCTAACATTTGGAAGATATATCTGGTGCTCTTCGTGTTTAAAGACAAATGGATCACACATGAGACTTTGCAAGAATGAGCAGGTTGAGCATAAATCATATTACAACATTGTTAAGCTCTCTAAAGAAGCCTGTAGGCTTTGGAAGCCATCTCTGAGGGATATTACAGAGGATGAGAAGGATTCATCATTGTTTGATGATTTTGTTACCATTCCTACTCCAAGAAAATAGTCTTTACTCCACCTTTTTGCAAAGGACAAGTGCAATAGAATTATTATTGACCACAGAAGAATAATAGTTTTTACTTAATACGTGGCCTGATTCGAAACGGTAGGCGGTTGTTCGCTCCATGTCGCTCTTACGGCGTGGAGGTCTTTCCTCCATAGACTTAATGTTGAAGGAGGTGACTGATATGTCAGATTATGAAACTTTTAGTTTAATAATATTGCTTATCGGTTTAGTAATTTCAGCAATTTCGCTTGGAATTACTATTGGTAAAAAAGATAAAAATAATCGCCACTAGTTCTGCCAAGATCTATAGCGGCGATTTTTGCTGTTAATAACTTGGAGTGAACGCCGTCTATCGACAGGCCACTTCCTATTTGTATAATAACCTCTCAAAGCTTATTGCGTCAATCATTTGATTTTCTTCAATACAACCTTACTTCATCGATAAAATGTGCAATTGTTTATCTACAAGTCTCTCTTCATTATTCTTAGATAGTCTACACATTTGACAAGAAGGCTAAACTTATTAAAGCTTTTTGCCACAATTTACACATTTTTCCCATTTTCTCGCAGCTTTTTTCTCAATTTTTCTCAATATCAGGTTTTACGGGGACAAAAAAAAGACTCTAAGCATTATACCTAGAGTCTTGTTCGTGAGAGACGGGGATCGAACCCGCGATCTCCGGCGTGACAGGCCAGCGCGATAACCAGCTTCGCTACTCCCACATGACAGACATTAAGTTACACGAATATGGAAAAACTGTCAACAGTTCTTGTGATATTTTTTGTCTTTTTTTATATATTTTCTACTTCTTTATATTTATTCCTTTTATAGCAATGAATTATAATATTCACAATTCCATAAAAATAAATCATTAATGAAGCAAAAACAAACAGCTTAGCGAACAAATCTGGATATTTTGTGTAGAAAGTTAAACCTCCCTTTTGACCTATTGGGATATCATATATTCCATAGGTTTGTTCAAAAGGTTCTAGCTGACCAACTATTTCTCCACTAGGTAAAACTAAACAGGTAATCCCACTATTTGTACTTCTTAGCAATGGTCTTCTATTTTCAACAGCTCTAAATACAGAAAGATTCATATGCTGCACCTCTGCACTAACAGCCTGCGACCAGAAATCATTTGAAAGATTAATTAAGATATCTGCTCCATTTTGTACAAACTCAGCAGAAAGATATCCAAAGGTATCTTCAAAGCAAATAGGAGTTGAGAACCTTAATCCATCATATTCGAAGACGGTTGCTTCATATCCCTTCTCCCACCATTTATAATCATTCTTTAATAAAAGCTCATATAGCCAAGGGAGCTGTTCCTTATATGGGAAATGCTCAGTAAATGGTACTAGATGCTGCTTTCTATAGCTACCAGCGATCTCACCTCTATTGAAGAATAAAACAGTATTATAGGTTTTCCAGTTATATGTTAAATCCTCATTTATAGGTGGCTTAGTTGGGTCATCAATTACACCCTCAGGATTTCCTGTAATTAATGGAACAGGAAGAGATGTACCATATTCTACAAATTGTTTACATAGCCATGCTCTTGAGGAGTTATCAAGAACCTCCAAGTTCCATCTAACAGATGGTACAAAGGCAGTTTCTGACCAAACAACAAGATCAACATCAGGACAAGCCGCTATTGCTTCGTCTGTTAATGCAACGAGTCGCTTAAAGCATTCATAGTAATCGGCCTTCCAGGTATCATTAACATGCTGAATAGCAGCTATTTTAACACTTCTATCTGCTTCCTTTTTATCATAATAATCCTTAGCAAAGAAACCAAAGGTAAGAGTAAAAGCATATAATAAAACCGAAATAATGATATCAACTAAATAATACTTTAGCTCAGCTTCATTGAGCATTTCTGCAATTAGTGTTTGCAAGAATACCATTATAAAGGCAAGACCCCAAATACCAGTTATAGAAACAATTTGAATAAGTGTAGTATAACAATAAACAGCACTTGTAAGATTTCCATATGGATATCCTAAGAAGCCCTGCTGAGTTAAATATAGATATGAAACATATACTAATGTTTGACCTATATAGTATCTTCTTTTAAAGATCTTTTGTACGAGCTTTATTGCAGGAAATAAAATTAAATATTGAGCACTCTTTAATATTGGTGCGATTAATATAGCAAGTGGATGGAAGGTACTAAGCCAATAGTTATAGCAAACGAAGAATGTAAAGCCATAAATAGGTCCTAGTATTATACACTCAAATATTGAGGATCTATTGATAATAAAAAATATAGGTATTAAATAGATGAAGGCTAAAAAGGCATAGCCACTCTCGCTAAAGTAGTTTGGAAAAGCAAAGGAGGCTAAAACTGAATATAACAATAATACAAATAGATGAATTGTAAACTTAAAAAGACGTTTCACACTATTAATAATGCCTTAAAAAGAATAATGTGACAAATATATAATTTTTTATTAAATTTGAAATGGGGTTAATATGCAGTATCAAATATTAAAGTTTTTCCAGAGTATTCAAAATCCTTTTTTATCAGTAATCGCTAACTGTCTTTCCTTTTTGGGAGAAGCCTTAATTCTGATTGTAGTTGCAATAGTATTTTACTATGGAATAGATAAGAAAAAGGCCTTTTCATTTATCTCATCTATGCTCTTTGCATTAATTGGAACTAATGGGTTAAAGGCTATATTTAGAAGTCCAAGACCATTTGTAGTTCACAACGATTTATTAGCAGATAGAGTTGAAACAGCGGATGGATACTCATTTCCATCGGGGCATACAACAACGGCCACCTCCTTTTATATCTCCTTTGCAAAGGCTATTGGCTCAAAAGCACTATTTATTGGAGCCTTTATACTATCACTATTTGTAGGGCTCTCTAGAAATTATTTATTAGTACACTGGCCAATAGATGTAGTAGTTGGTTATATTTTAGGTACTGCAACAGCACTACTATTAACTCCATATATCCTAAAGCATTATGATGATATTAAGTGGTATAACCGCTTTTGCCTCTTAGTAGGAGCCATCTCTTTAGTATTTTCAATAGTATTAACACCATTAATGACCTTTAATATTGTTGATACGCTAGCATTCTCTCCTCTTGTTGACATCACAACAATTGCAGGAGGAGCATATCTAGGAGCATACCTTGAGAGAAAATATATTAGCTTTAAGGAGTGTAGGAATTTTAAAGCTACACTAATAAATACTCTTATTTGTATAGTATTTTTACTTCTTTTATACGCTATTTCAAATTTAATTGGAGATAAGTATTTTAGACACCTATTTAGGTTATCAACAATAAGCTTTACTGTATTCTATCTATATCCACTATTTGCAACTAAGGTAGGATTATTAAAGAAATGAATAAGGTAGAAAAGAAGATATATACAATATCAGCTCTCTTAATAGTAGTAACTACTGTATTAACATTTTTTCTACCAAATAATATTAGCTTAACACTAACAGGAGGTAGAGAGAAATCACGGTATTATCTAATACTTCTCTCTTTAATACCATTAGTAACAGCTTATATCATATCGATTTCAAAGCTTTCCTATGCTATTTCTATCTCCTTCCTAGTATTTATTTCTTTTTATATAGCTCTAATAGTACTATCCTCTTTTGGAATAGCTATTCCTGTAGAAGCATTAGTATTGTTTGTTTTAAGTCTTTGCATGCTTGCTATCGCACTATTAATAAAAAAAGAGGATAGCAAAGTAAAAATTAATCTTAAATATGTCACAAGCGAGCTTATATATAAACGTCTTCAAAAGGCTGGATGCTTTATGTTCATAACACTTTCTTGTGAGATGCTTATTTTTTCTATATTAATATTTTTAAATTTAGTAAAGCCAAGCATAGCAATACCTGTAATATTAATTACAGGCTTTGTCTATGCATTAATAATTTTAAAAATAAGTATTAAAAACAAATAGTTTTAGGATAGTGACTACCCTTAAAAAGGAGGTAGTCATCTAAATCTTCCTTTTCTTTAATAGCTTCCTTTGAAAGCATATAGCAAAATAGAAGGCCACAAACATATGCATCATCGGCTGCATTATGAGCATTGTATGTAAGATCTAATACCTCGGGAACAATCGAAGTAAGTGCATAGCTTCTATGAAGAGGCATGAGCTTTCTACTC
The DNA here is from genome assembly GCF_009695635.1 of Bullifex porci. Lineage (GTDB taxonomy): Bacteria > Spirochaetota > Spirochaetia > Sphaerochaetales > Sphaerochaetaceae > Bullifex > Bullifex porci. Next base: position 18,359 of record NZ_VUNN01000024.1, on the reverse strand, counting down.
ATTTGAAGAGTACAGTAGTACTCATACTCTGGCACAACAATATCACATGCTGCTAATGAATACTTTAAAACACTCATATCAAAGGATGCGTTATGAGCAACTAAAGGACAATCACCGATAAAGGCCTTAATCTCAGGCCATAGTACATCAAAGGTTGGAGACCTTAATATCGATAATTCTGCTAATCCATTAACAGCCATACAGCGAGGATCAAAATATGGGTATTTTGGTCTAATTAGGGCATAGTACTCAGAGAGTACCTTACCCTTTTCATTCATTTTCTTTAAACCAATTGAGCACGCAGAATCCTTCCTTTGATTCGCTGTCTCAAAATCGATAGCAACAAATATCATTTTAGAGTCTCTGGAACTACTGCCTGGAATACCTTACCATTTACTCTTACATGGTACTCTTCATCACAAGATGGAACAAAGCAGCATTCACCTTCCTTAAGCTCTATATGGTCATTTGAGGTTCCAACTCTAGCAACACCATCTGTACACAAAATTAGTGAAGGCACAGCTTCATTAATATCGTAGCTACCACTCTTAAGAACTAAAAGATTAAAATCATCTGTAGGAGTTTCAATTCTTTCTCTTAGGAATCTATCTGTACTCTTTTTACAAATATTAGGGCTTGATGCACTCTTAGTCATAACACTAATAAGCTCAGGAACGTCAACCTTTTTGTGTGTTAAGCCACCTCTTAATACATTATCAGAAAGGCTCATAAGCTCAACACCATTACCCTTAACATATGCATGTAATACAGTAGGCTTTAAATATACAGCCTCACCTGGGCGAAGATGAATAACATTTAATAGATAAGGCATTAATACACCTGGATCTACACCGTAGAGAGGATAAACATTTTCTACAATGCCTCTAGCTGTTAGGTAAGAGCCATTAATTGTTGACTCCTCTTCACTCTTTTCAATGTTAGCTAAGAATTCATCAATTACACCCTTTAAAGAATCTACATCGAGTGTATAGAGTCTATAGAATAAATCTGCTATATCCTTTGAGGATTCAAAATATGATTCAAAAGCTGATGGAATTAGCTTCTTTAAATTGTAGTTTATTGCTTCAAAGCTTCTAAAGCCACACATTGCAGTAACAGGAGTTAATGCATATAAAACCTCTGCCTTTTGGTTATCATCCTGGTAATTAAGATCCTTTGGAAGCACACCCTTCTCTCTTAAAGGAGCTTCCTTAGCAAAGCCTGCTTTAGCCTGCTCTCTAGTTGGATGGCACTGAATAGAGAGAGGAGTTCTTATTGCAAGCACCTTTAATAAAAGAGGTAGCTTATCACCTAAACGATCAATACAAATCTTTCCAAGATATTTCTCAGGATTACTCTTAATTAATTCAGAAAGCAGGGTCCCATCCTCTAAGACAGCTTCACCAGATGGGTGAGTACCAAACCAAGCCTCAGCCTGTGGCTTTCCATTTGATTTATATTTAAATAAGGATGGTAGAAAATCTAAGCTTCCCCAATCATACTCCTTGATTACACCTTTTATCTTTTTAATTTCCATTTACGACTCCTAAAATAATCTTACCATTAACATAATGAAAATGCACCATGAATTCATGGTGCATTTAAAACTAAATCAAAGTACTTAAATCATTCCTTGATAAATTTTGGAAGGAAAATAATTGCAAGAGCAAAACAAATTAAAGATGTAATCCAAGCTGCAACTGCTGAAAGTGTAAAGCCTCCAACAATAAATCCAATAAAGGCACAGACTGCAACTGTTAATGCATATGGAAGCTGTGTTGCTACGTGCTCGAGGTGAGGACAGCCCGCACCAGTTGAGGAAAGAATTGTTGTATCTGAAATTGGAGATGCATGGTCACCAAATACAGCGCCACCAAGAACTGCACTAACACAAATTAAAGTAGCATTTAATGCTTCTGCAGAACCAAGACCCTTACCAGCACTTAAGCCAACTGCGATAGGCATTACGATTGGAATCATGATTGCGAATGTACCCCAAGAGGTACCAGTTGCAAATGCAATTAAAGCAGAAAGAATAAATACAATAGCTGGAACTAAAGCAAGTGGGAAGCCACCACCAACTACTACCTCAGAGAGGAAGGAAGCAAGACCTAAGCCACCATCAGCAGGAGATGACTTAATAATAGTACCAATAGACCAAGCCATAACTAGAATTACTAGAGCTGGAACCATTGATTTAATACCATTAATGAGTGCTTCACTAGCGTCCTTAATCTTAAATAGACCTCTACAGATATAGTAAATATATGTAAAAGCTACTGTAATAATAACTGCATACCAAAGAGCCATTGAAGCATCGGTATTATTAAAAGCATCACCAAGAGACATACTTGCAGCTGCTTGAGAAACACTTGTAATAGTCTCGCCATCAACAGTTAATAGATAGGTTGTAAATGGGAACATAATTAATGCAGAGATGATAAGAACTATGATAGGAAGTAACATATCAAACATCTTAGCGTTTTTAGCTCTACCACTTGTAACAATTTCTACTTCACCTGGAGCATCACCATAGGCTTCATTAAAGAGCTTACCCTGTTCAGCTAGCTTTTGGCTCTTCTTCATAGGACCATAATCACGATTAGTGAAGATAATTGTTAATACCATAATTAAGGTTAAGATAGCATAGATATTGTATGGTACAGCTTTGATGAAGAATGCAAATTCGCTCATTCCAAAGCTCTCAAAGCCTTCACTACCCTTAACAATAGACATTACTGTAATAACCCATGAGGAAATAGGAACCAAGATACAAACTGGAGCGGCAGTTGAGTCAAGAACCCATGCAAGCTTTGCTCTTGATACTTTGTTTTTATCAGCGATAGGTCTCATGACTGTACCTACAGCAAGAGAGTTGAAGTAGTCATCAATAAAGATGATGATACCACAAAGCCATGCAAGGAGTAGGCTTGTTTTTGGACTATTAATTTTCTTTCTTGCCCAAAGACCAAATGCATTAGCACTTCCTGTTCTACTAAGCATACCAACTAAGCCACCAAGTAGAGCACAGAATAGGAAAATTCTAATATTCCAACCATCAGAAAGCACATCAGCCATTAAATCTGTAAGGTTTAGAATAGCAACGATAGGATTTCCACCTGCTGCAATTAATGCACCAGAGATAATTCCTAAAAATAGAGATACAATTACATCCTTAGTAATAAATGCTAGTGTAATTGTTAATACAGGGGGAATAAGACCCCAAATTCCAAAATGAGCCATAAATTATCAAATTTCCTTTTTACATACTCTACAATAAAAGAACTTAGAATACTAGTTAATTTTGAACTTTTTGTAAAAATAATCACCATTATGTTAGTATTTTAACAAGAATCGATATAATTACAATATTTTTGGCTTTTTAGGTATAAATAATTACTATAAAAATCTGAATAGAAAAAAGGAAAGCATAAGGAGCATTATCCCCCTATGCCTCTTTAATCCATAATTTATTTTATACTGTTTTCATCCACCCAAGAAAAGGCCTTATCAAGACGGTTATCAATACCTTGCTCAAAGTTCGATTGGTTAAATTCAACTTCAATATCAGGAACGCACCCCTCTCCTTCATGAGAAACTCCGTTGATATCAACAATCTGTGCAAAAGGTGTATATACCTGCGAAATGTACTTGCCGACTGTGAATTGCCCTGCATTTAATTCAAGGAATGTTGAACCAAGCGTACCTTGACCTCCGAAAGTTGTTGCCCCTATATGACACCCTTTAGGCATGCTCTTTGCAAGAAAAACTGTCATTTCAGCATTTGACACGCTGTAGCAGTTAGTTAATACCGCAAAAGGCTTGTTATATAGATGGGTTGCATCGGTGTTATTATATACTGAAGACATGTTTTCTGCCTCAGGATAGACATATACTGGAAGGAGTCCGGAGAAGTCCAGCCTGTTGTCTCCTGTCTTTGTCTTCTGATAGCCGAAGAGTTGCTTTTCCTTCATGATGTCACCAAAAAGATACTCCCTATCAAGATTGTATCCGCCTCCGTTACTCCTAATATCAACGATCATACCCTTTGCATTAGGATTTGCCTTGATATCGTGAAATGAAGAAAGATACTCATATACTCCAGGCTTTGTTTTCTCATCCTCTACATATCCTGTAATAAAAAAGTCTGAGAAGCAAGTGTACACGATATCTGATGGTATATTCTCATTTGCTTTTGAAAGACCTGCAAAGTGAATTGATTCAATATCTGTATTGTAAATATGTGTTCCATCAGGATTTGTTGCATCTTTCAAAGTATTTTTCAGAACTATCATTAGTGTCCAGGAAGAGAAGCAGTCATTAACCTTCCCACTACTCCCAATTACTTCCGCTGTGTTGTAATACGTTACATTGCCCCAGCTTCTTGTCACCGTCGTTCCTATCGGATAACGACTAGAATAAAGCAGTATGGTTTTACCTTCTGCATTTATAAAGTCAGAGTGGTTCTTAATATCTGTTTTCAGATTATGGCTTGCATCACGAAAACTAAATCCAAAGTCATATGCTAGGATATTATATGCATTTTCTCTCATTGCTTCCGGTGGAAGATATTGAATGACATTTATTAGAGAACCATCTTCGTAGTTTTCATTGAAAATGTCATCATCACTCGTACCGGTTCTCTTTGCAAGTCTAATGAACCCAGGTGAGATATTAAAAGCCTTTATTCCTTGTATATCGTCCTCCAGATTCAGTGTAACAGAAAGGTGTCCATCGGAAAGACCTTTAACGATATCAAAGAAGTAGCGTGCAGCCTTTTCATTTTTTTCTTCATCATTTTCGTATTTTCCAAGATCCTTAAAGAGTGGGAGATAAGTTCTGTAAACATTATCCCAATCAGTTTTGTCTACATCCCAGAATACGTAGTTTTCGTTCATACCGTGCCAGAAGCCTAAGAAGATACCTTCCCAGGTGCCATCATCTGAATACTCGTAAGGCATCTTCTGCTTGAAGTCACCGCTACATGATGTGAAAAGAACCGCAATTAAAAGTAATAGCGTTATAATCTTTCTCATTCTGCACCTCCAATCAAGAATCTCATTCCGGCTTCAGCGCGGAACGTGCTGTTATGCCTTACCACACGGCTAATCTGGTAGTCAGATGAAAGGTCTGTAATTGAGATATCATATACTCCTCTTAGGAACATCACTGTTCTTGATATCTCCACTTCCACACCTGCAGTGAAGATAAAGCCGAACTCAAACCTGTTATCTGCCTTATTAAAGCTATGAAATCCAGATACTGTATCATACTTTCCTTCACCGTTTAGGCCAACAGAAGAGTTATAAGGGCTGTCAGTCCTGTAAGAGTGTGCCCAAATGCCTATATAAGGTCCTGCCGAAGCAACTGCCGACACTGTAGAGTTTGTGATAGAAAAGCTCAGTGACAGTGGAATTTCTACAAAACCATTTATCTGCTTTTGTGAAAACGTCAAGGTTTCTGAATCAGTACGGAGTGTCTTGGACCAAGTGAAGTTTTTCTGAACATATGTAATTCCTGTTTCAACACTGAAGAAATCATTCACCTTATAGTTAACAGGGATGGAAATGGAAAATCCGTTACCATTCTCATATCCCGTATCGATTCTATATCCCTTCTGATAAAGGACTGCATTGTTGCTATAGCCAGAGGAAAAGCCGATGCTCCATGTCCCATCAGGAGATGCCCACAGAGTGAACATTAACGTAAGAAGTAAAAATAGAGTAATGAGCTTCCTCATTTAATTACCTCCATATAATATATAATATCATTCAAATAAAGCTCTTTATCGCATCACTTTTGTTATCAAGTTTTATACTATAAAAATAAAAAATACTCGATTATTAAAAGAGAAAAAAGATTAAGAATGTGTAGCAATTAAAATAATAGCTACTAAATTAAAGAAGTATCTTTACTTAATACATTAATAAACAAATATCCGGAGATAAAGGATATTGACTCAAGTCATTTGCTAAAGTGTTGATAAATTAATCTTTTGGGATTAAAAATACACTCATAAAATATGAATACTGGATTAATAGCACTAATAATTGTTTTAGCTATCATCGTAACATCTGTGCTTACAAAGAGATGTACTGAGTCACTAATAATCGGTTCTATGATAGCTGCCTTCTTCTTATGGGGACCTAAGAGCTTTTTAGCCAACTGGGCATCGATGCTCCAGAGAGAGGTTTCAGAAAATGTCTGGATTATCTTAGTATGCGGCCTTTTTGGCTCCTTGATAGTCTTATTGCGAGCATCGAAAGGAAGCTTCGGATTTTCAAAAGTGGTAACTAAAATATGCAACACCCAAAGAAAAACTATGTTAATGTCATTTCTCATGGGTATTGTCATTTTTGTTGATGACTACCTCAACGTGCTCTCAATCGGTGTATGCATAAAAAATGTATATGATGACAGAAAGCTTCCTAGAGAGTCACTTGCCTATTTGCTTGATGCCACCGGGGCACCGGTTTGTGTTCTGTTACCCTTTTCAACATGGGCAGCATTTTATGCATCCCTATTTTTTGAAGAAGAGAGTGTGCAGGCGCTTGGATACCCTACAGGAATGCATACATATATACATGCAATTCCCTTTTTCTTCTATCCAATGTTCTGTCTTTTAATTGTATTTCTTTTTGCTGTAGGTGCAATGCCAAAGCTTGGTGCTATGAAAAAAGCATTTCAAAGGGTAGAAACCACTGGTAAGGTATATTCCGATGCATCTAGAAAGTATAATCACGAGGAGTCAAAAGGATTTGAGGAAGATGGAAACATATGGGATTTTGTAATCCCAATGGTTGTTCTTGTTGCAGTATCTATCTTGGCAAAAAATCTTTTAATGGCTGTAATTGTATCATTGTGTGTATGCTTCATTCTTTATGTACCAAGAAAAGTAGTCACCTTGGATGATTTTCTAAATCGAGTAATCAAGGGATTTGCTGAGATGTTACCAGTCCTCTTTTTGCTTATAGTCTCTTTTGTCCTAGTTGGAATTTGTGACAAAATGAATATGACAGCCTTTGTCTTGGACGTATTTACACCTTTGTTAAAGGGTGCATTTTTCCCTATGACAGCATTTATTTTAGTGTCTTCATTGTGTTTTGCTACCGGTTCTCTTTGGGGAATGAGTGCTATTGTTGCACCGATTCTATTTCCTGTAGGAGCAGCTATCGGAGCTAATCCATTACTTATTATGGCAGCCATTGTATCAGGCGGTGCCTTCGGCTCCCATGCCTGCTTCTATACAGATGCAACTCTGCTATCATCCCAAGCCTCGGGAATTGACAATTTAGAGCATGCAATTTCCCAGCTGCCATATGTATCTATTGGGGCAGCGTTGACATGTATCAGCTTCTTGATATGTGGATTCATGATATAAAAAGGATTTACTAGAGGTATGAGTGAAATAAAGTATGTAATTACAATTGAGAGACAGTTTGGAAGCATGGGACAACCGATTGCAAGAAAGCTCTCTGAGCTACTTGGGATAAAGTGCTATGATAATGAAATAATAGCTGCGGCAGCTAAGATGCTTAATATACCAGTATCACTTGTCGATGACAATGAAGAGTCTGCCATTTCACAAAGTGGTTGGTTTAAACATATGAATTTTCCACAAAAACTATCTTCTGCTAGTGACATACAGAATAGAATATTTAATTCTCAACAGGAAATTATAAGATCTCTTGCAAAAAAGGAGAGCTGCATTATTGTAGGACGATGTGCAGATTTTGCCCTTGAGGATATGGATAATGTTGTTAATATCTATATCTATGCGCCATACGATGTACGATTAATGCATTGTGTGAATGATTTAAAATTGGAGGAAGCTGTAGCTAAGAAAACTATAATGGAATTGGATAAGGCAAGAGATGCATATCATTTAAACTACGCTGGGTATAAGCCCGCAGATCCCTTACATAAAGATATTTTAATTAATTCAGATTTTTTGGGAATTGAAAAAACAGCCAAGTTACTAGCTGAGGCTATAAAGAAGAAATTCAACGTTCAAGGATAAGCTAAAATCGCTAAAGGAGCTATTAATTCTATACTTCAAAGCTAAAACACAAGCTCGATTGCTTTGTTTACTATAAAAAATAAAGCGGTAGGCGGGAATCGAACCCGTATCCTCGGCTTGGGAAGCCAACATAATAACCACTATACTACTACCGCATATGGTAATAATACCAAATTTATATCAAAAAATCACTCTAGAGGAGGATATATTGCAAGAAGTCTTGCAGCCTCCTTTACTATTAAGCCAAGAGTAATAGCATCAAGGCTATTAAAATGCACATCATAGCGTCTAAAGGTCACACTACTCTCTCCATATGGATCTACAGTAGAAAGCTTTCCTCCTAAGAATCTAGGGTCTTCCTTAGATAGCATATCATCAAAGTAACAGCACCATTCGAACTCTCTCTCCTGATCCTCACTTACTATTGCTTCTGGGTTTCCAAGAAGTGAAAAGCTTAATAGAGCATTACGACTATCATCTCCATCTCTTGAGATTTCAATATACATTACTGCCTTTTCATCATCATAAAGATAGCACCCATTTCTATCTATCTTTACAGTGCCAAAGCGGTAGCTATCAAAGCCCTCACTAGTTAAAACCTCCTCACTCATTTTTAACCAGTAATCACGGTATGAGGAGGAAAATGGTAGCTCACTCTTACTTTGCTCATAGGTTTTTAATCCCATATTTTTAGAAACCATATCGAGTAAAACATCATCAGAGCTTTCTGCTAAATAGCAAAATAGCTCGTAAGAGGCATGCATAAAGTAAAGCTTGTCAAAGCGAGGCGCATTGATGTATTTAGAAAAAAGCTTATTTAGCTTCTCTGCGACCTTTTCATCAAGGAGGAGCTTTCCTCTTTTTTCATCATCTAGCCTTTGTACTTCAGCTAAAATAGCCGAGGGCATTAGCTCTCGGCCATCTAGAATATAGTAATTATCCTTCTTAGAAAACGACATAATTAAAGTAAAGCATCGATATCGAATTCAGCCATTATAGCTGGCATTGAGCAGCCCCATGATTCAAGAACCTGTGGGTGAACCTCACCAAATAAGCCTACCTCAACATTATTTACTAATACCTTAGCAGCTCTACCAGGGATAAATCTTCCATCATTTTCTACAGCTTGGAGTGTGTACTCTTTATTTAGGAAGTACATCAATGTATTAACATATGAAATTGCTTCATTGAAGCCTACCTGGTTATCACTAGACATAAAGCCAAGGTGGTTTTTAGTAACAGTTCCACTGTTATCATTCTCATCCTTATAAACTACCTTACCAATTTCAAAGATGTTATGAGGATATTGAGCATGACCAGAAACACTCTCACTCTCTAAAAGTGAAGGTAGAACAGAAGGTCTTACTACCTCATAGTTCTCACTCATTGGGTTAGCAATAAATACTACCTTCTCATCAGAGATGTGCATGTTATCAACATATTCCTTTCTTGAGCCAAGGTAGTTGTACATCATCTCCTGGAAGCCTAAGCCAACCATTAAGCGCTTAACCTTTCTAGAATACTCTTCAGCAGGTGATAGAGAGCCCTTAGTGAACTCAGCAGATAATACTGGAGCGAAGTTAAGTAGGCCATGACCAATCATGATATCCTCTACGATATCAGCTGCATGTAAAAAGTCATTTCTATACTCAGGAACCTTTACTGTGATAACACCATCATTAATTGAGCTATCAACACCCATGTTAGTAAGAGCAGCCTTACACTCATCCTCTGTGAGTTCCTCACCTAGAGTTTTTCTTGCATATGCAATATCACAGCTCTGAGAGGACTGGAAGTAATATGGAACTGTTATCTCACTTCCATACTTTGTTTCTTTAGCAAACTTTACTCTTACAGGAAGAATTTCAAAGCCCATATCAGCCATATCGCAGGATAGGATTGAAGCTGTAAGAAGAAGGTCATCAAGGATAGGACCTGAAAGCTCGATAAAGAGATTTTCATCACCAACCTCAACAGCACCGATCTTTGCACTGTTAATTACAGGTGGAAATGAAAGTGTCTCGCCCTTATCATCATAAAGGTATGGGAAAAGAGGCTTATCACTTACGATATATCCATATTCCTTACCCTTTGGATGCTTTTCACAAATCTCTCTAAGAGAGAGCTCCTCAGTCATACCAAGTGGAACAAATCTTGTTTTATCAGGATCTGCACCACAGTAGTGAACAGGATATGTGATTAAATCACTTCTATAAATACCAAGAGCAATAGTCTTTCTCTTTCTACCGAAGTTAGAGCAAAGCTTTTCCTGACTCTGGATTAAGGTTAATAGAATCTCCTCTGTTACCTTACAACCCTTAGCTGCAAAGGCAATTGAGTAATCACGAATACCAAGAGCAGAAGCATCATCGATGATACATCTATTGCCGCTATCCTTAACATCATCCTTAGTAGAGAAGAAGTTATACTCATACTTCTTTCCACTCTCATAGGTTCTGAGAGCTCTAGCAACACCAGCAGCAGACCAAAGGTCTGGGCGGTTTGTATCATTTAACTCAATTTTAAGCTTATCACCCTCACGTCCATCAAGCTCAGCTTTAGCAACAGGGAAGATATCTACAAGCTCATCATCTGTATATCTCTTTCCACAAAGGCTGTAGAATAGATTCTCATGTGTTTCAATCTTTGGCATTAGTTTCCTCTCCTCATTCTTACGCTCTCGATATCTGGAGTAAAGAGTTCTCTAAGGTCATTTAGACCAAGATGCATTAGAGCCATTCTATCGATACCAAGGCCCCAAGCAAGTACAGGTACATCAAGTCCCATAGCTCTTGTAACCTCAGGACGGAAGATACCACTTCCTCCAAGCTCAAACCAACCAAGCTTAGGGTGCTTAATGTGTACCTCAATACTAGGTTCTGTGAATGGGAAATATCCTGGTACGTATTTTACTTCCTCAGCACCTGCAACCTCTTCAGCAAACATCTTTAATAAGCCAAGAAGGTTTCTAAGATTTACATCCTTACCAACAACGATACCCTCTGTCTGATAGAAATCTGCACCATGAGTTGCATCTACCTGGTCATATCTGAAGCAGCGAGCAACACCAAAGTACTTTCCTGGTACCTTTGCCTTTGGAAGCTGGTGTGCTGATAGTACAGTACCCTGGCTTCTCATTACTTGGCGGCGTGTAAATTCGTGGTCGAAGGTATATCCCCAGCCTCTAGAGCCTGTGTCCCCACCATCCTCATGAGTTTTAGCAACTCTACTAAGCCATGGCTCCTCAATTTCTTTACAATGTACTGGGTCCTTAATGTAATAAACATCATGGATATCACGTGCAGAGTGGAACTGAGGCATGAAGAGTGCATCGCCATTCCAGAACTCATTTTCAACGAGTGGTCCATCAAATTCCTCAAAGCCTAAGGAAACAAGCTTATCCTTTACCCACATTAGGTAATCACCATAGGCATTAGTTCTACCAGGAATAATTCTACTTACTGGAGCATTTAAGCCATATGGGCGGAAGGTACCATTCTTCCAAGATCCACTTTGAATCATTTGAGGTGTTAAAAGACCAAACTCCTCACCTGTGATATTTGCCTTTAAAAGTGCGTCCTTTACCTCTTGTCCATCAGAAGTAAGAGTATAAGTTACATCTTCCTTTTCAACATATTTGAATGTAGAAGCTGCAGCTCCTCTTTTCTTTGCTAAGCCCTTAATTGCATTCTTCTCTTCCTTAGTAAGATCAGCTTCCATCAAAGGAGCATTTAGAGCCTTATTAATTAATGCTCTTGCAATTACAACATCATTAGGAAGGGAATCTGAAATAAGCTCAGCCTTTCTTTCTCCATTAAGAGCTGCACATTTAGCGCCAGAGAGCTGACCAAAGGAAGAACCAACATCACTCTGCTCAAGAGATAAACTAGCTGCAATCTCAGGAAGAGTATGTGCGCCATTTTCCTTTAAGAAAGTAAAAATTCTTTCAACAGGAAGACCTAATTCTGCTTGACTTTTACCTGTGTCTGTAAGCTCATAAAAAGCATATTTGACTCTATTTTTCTCAACGATTAAACCCTTTGCAGAGAGCCAACTGAATGCCTGGTTGCACTGTCCAACCTTGTAATCGAGCTCCTTAATAATGCGTTCAGCGGTGATATCCTCACCCATTTTTACTGCTCTAAGAAGTCTGACTTCAAGTGGATGCAGATTCTTTACATCGATATCCATAAAAATGTTCTCCATTTTATTAACAAAACAAGTACATCCATATTAAATAGATTTAACAAAAATTAAAAGTATCACACATAAAGAATTCTTTTCAAAATGTAGAAATGATTTCAACTAGCTTGTCCTTTTGAGGAACTACCGCTCTTTCTAGCTCTCTTGAGAAAGGAATAGGAGTATCCTCTCCTGAGATACATTTAATAGAACTCTTTAAGGCCTTAAAGCACTCCTCATCACAGGAAATTAGGGCTGCAATAGTAGCCATTACAGAGCCCATAAAGGAAGGATCCTCTACAAGAAGTACCTTACCAGTCTTTATAACACTTTTTTTAATTGTTTCAAAATCTATTGGCCTTAGTGATAGCAAATCTATATGATCTACCTTTCTATTACTCTCACTTAAAGCCTTTTTGACTGTAAGTGTTGCTCTTGAATAGGAGATAATTGTCATCTCATCCCCAGTTGAGAGCAGCTGGGCCTTTCCAATTGGGAATGAAGCTAAGGAGTCTCCACACTCACCTGAAAAGCCGTAAAGAGCCTTATGCTCTAAGTAAAGTACAGGATCTGGGTCCTCATAAGCACTCTTTAATAGAGCTTTAGCAGTAAATGGATCTGATGGAGCAACAATCTTTAAGCCAGGAATATTTAAAAACATTCCCTCTAAGGATTGTGTATGCTGTGAGCCATGTCCTGTGCCAGAGCCTATTGGAGCTCTAATAACCATTGGACATGATAGCTGTCCTGCTGACATATATCTTATTTTAGCTGCATGATTTACAAGACCATCACTTGCAAGAGTTAAGAAATCACCATACATAATCTCTTCAATAACTCTCTCACCCATAATACCTGCACCGACAGCAACACCAGTGAAGGCCTCCTCGCTTACGGGAGTTTCTAAAATATTCTCACTAAACTCATTATATAGAGGTCCTGTAACGCCAAAGCAGCCACCATACTTACCAACATCTTCCCCTATTAAGGTTGCTTTTTCATCTCTTAGAATCTCACTAAGAGCTTCTCTAATTGCTAAGCGATACGTTGAAGGATGCATTCCACTTTTATGAACCTTAATATCAGGAGCTGTGCCATAAACATATTCCTTAGTCTCCTCTAGTGTTAACACCTCATCCTTCTTCTCAAAGGCTCTATTAAATTCTGAGTCTACAAATTCTCTAACCTTACTTCTTAGCTCTCTAATAGTATTTCTATCCATGTAGAGCTTTCGCTCATAGGCAGTAAGAGGATCCTTTTCCTTCCACTTCTTCTCCTCTTCCTCGCTTCTATAAACTCTTTTATCACTCTTTGAGTGTCCACAGTAGCGATATGTATCGACCTCTACAAATACAGGCTCACTATTATTAATCATATAGGCTCGTGCCTTTTTAACTGTATCATAGACTGCATCGTAATCATTACCGTCACACTTAAAGGCCTTCATAGAGTAGCCCTTAGCTCTAGAGGAGATATCTGGAGTACTAATCATTCTTTCTGCAGAGGCACTCATTCCATAGTGATTATTTTCACAATAAAACATTACAGGAAGGTTCCATACAGATGCAAGGTTCATACACTCATGCAAAACACCTCTACTAGTTGCACCATCTCCTAAGATAGCTACTGCAATTGAGCTCTTCTTTTGCTTTCTAAGAGCAAAGGCAATTCCACAGGCAATAGCAATTCCTGAGCCGACTACAGCTGAGGAGCCCGCATTATTACTCGCCTTATCTGTCATATGCATAGAGCCACCAAGCCCCTTACATAGGCCATGCTTACTACCAAGCATCTCTGAAAACATTTTATAAATTGATGAGCCTCTAGCTATATTAAAGCCATGTGTACGATGAGTTGGAACAATCCAATCAGAACGATCTAGTGCTGAGCATAGGCCAAAATGGCTGGCCTCCTGTCCAATATTTAAATGGGTAGTACCATACATGATGCCCTTATCAAAGAGCTCTTGTATTTTTTCCTCAAAAAAACGAGAAAGATACATCCCAACGAGTATCTCTGTATTATCAGTCATTCACTTTCCCCAGATGTAGAGTCTTTCAAAAGATAAATTCATAATACATCTCCATTAATATGTTTGCAATATTCTCTTATTTTACTCTTTTATAAATAAACTTTTTTCAATAATATATTCACGTAATCAAACAAAGGAGTTTATTAATGGCTAAATCACTAACGATTCCACCACTAACAGAGGACCTAGCTCAGGTATTAATTGATGCTGATACAATCAATCGTAGAGTCACAGAGCTTGCTATCCAGATTAACAACGATTACAGAGATATTACTGAACCTTTAATACTCATTGGCGTATTGAAAGGTTCTTTTATTTTCCTCTCTGATCTATGTCGTAAGCTTACTATTCCTCATGTCGTAGATTTTATCGCTATCTCATCCTATGGTAATAAAGGTGAAGTCCAAGGTAACGTAAGAATGCTTATGGATATTAGAGAAGACATGGCAGGTCGCGATGTATTAATTGTTGAGGATATTCTTGATAGTGGTAATACACTTGCATATTTGCAGAGAAACTTTGCAACTAGAGGTGCTAAATCTGTTAGAATAGCAACCTTCCTCGATAAGCCTGAAAGACATAAAATTGACTTAAAGCTTGATTACATGGGATTTACCATTCCTGATGTATGGGTTGTAGGGTATGGCCTTGACTATAAAGAGAAGTATAGAACACTACCTTACATCGCAGAGATGTATCCAGTTCACTAAGCTAAAGGAGTAATATAATGGACGCTGATAAGTTCTATGTTAGCTATAACACAGTTCATAAGCTAGTAAAGGGTCTTGCAGAAAAAATTAATGCAAGCGGTTTTGATCCAGATGTTATTGTTGCAATTGGTTCTGGCGGTTTTATCCCAGCAAGAATGATTAAAACATTTATTAATAGACCAATTTATGCTGTTGGTATTTCATACTATGGAATGGATAATAAGCATAAAACACATCCTACAAAGATTCAGTGGATTGATGAGGTAGCTGAGCAGCTTAAGGGAAAGAAGATCCTATTAATCGATGAGGTTGATGATACTAGAGCAACTCTTGCATATTGCGTTGGAGAGCTTTTAAGCTATGAGCCAGAGGAAATAGCAGTTCTCGTATTACATAATAAGCTAAAGAAAAAGGATGTAGAGTTTCCACCAGAGATTAAGAGATACTATCCAGCACTCGAAATTGAGGATATGTGGATTAAATATCCATGGGATGCTATAGATATAGACGAACATACAGCTTGTGAGGCTGAGATGTTAAAGAATATTAATAAGTAGTATACAAGGAGGTCCAAGACCTCCTTATATCTTTTTATACATAAGGAATAAAAGAAGATGAGTAATGTTACAGCAGTAGTAGGTGTTCAGTGGGGAGATGAAGGTAAAGGACGTGTTGTCGATTACCTTGCTAAAGATGCAGAGATGGTTATCCGCTTCCAGGGCGGTGACAATGCTGGTCACACAGTAATCAATGATAAGGGTAAATTTGCTCTACATATCATTCCATCTGGAGTATTCAACGATGATACAATGAATATCGTAGGAGCTGGCACAGTAGTAAACTTTACTACAATGCAGCAGGAGATTGAGAACATCGAGAAGGTAACAGGAGAAAAGGTAACTAATGTATTTATCGATGAAAGAGCTCATTTAATTATGCCTTACCACACTCTACTTGATGGTGCAGAGGAGAGTAAGAGATCCTCAGATCAGAAAATTGGTACTACCAAGAGAGGTATTGGCCCTTGCTACAGCGATAAGGGTGCTCGTATGGGAATTAGAGCGGGAGATTTAAAGGATGAAGCTTGGCTTAAGAAGAGAATTGAGCTTTTACTCCCTAAAAAGAATAGAGACCTTGAGTACTATGGCTTAAAGACCTTTACAGTTGAGGAATTAATGGATGTATGTAAGGCTTGGAAGGATAGATTTGGCGATTACATCATCGATACAGTTCCAATCATTAGAGAGGCTATTGAATCTGAAAAGAAGATTCTTCTTGAGGGTCAGCTTGGTATCATGAGAGATAACGACTGGGGTATTTATCCATATACAACATCATCAAACCCAACATCAGCAGGTGCATGTGTAGGTGCAGGAATTGCTCCAAGATACATTAACAAGGTAGTTGGTGTTGTAAAGGCATACTCAACAAGTGTTGGTGGTGGCCCATACATGACAGAGCTTTTTGATAGTGATGGTGATAAGCTCAGAGATATTGGTGGAGAGTATGGAGCAACAACAGGTCGCCCAAGACGCTGTGGCTGGTTAGATTTAGTAGCGGCTGACTACGCTTGCTACATGAATGGAATTACAGATTTAGCACTTACCAAGCTCGATGTATTAGATAGCTTTGAAAAAATTAAGGTTTGTACTGGCTATATGATTAATGGAGAATACTATACATATCTTCCAAACACACTACTTCAGGAGCAGGCTAAACCTATTTATGAGGAGTGGGAAGGCTGGATGTGTGATACAAGTAAGTGCAGAACCTGGGATGAGCTCCCTCAGAAGGCAAAGGATTATGTCCTCATGATCGAGGAGAAGCTTGGCACACACATTACTTTTATCTCTGTAGGCCCAGAGAGAGACCAGCTTATTATCAGATAGGAGTTTTATGAACACATTTACACACGATACATTCATATCCCCATTCACTTGGCGCTATGGCTCTGATGAGATGAAGGAGATTTACTCTGAGGTCCATAAAAGAAAGCTCCTTAGACGCCTTTGGATCGCCCTCGCTAAGGCTGAGGCTAAGGCGGGCTTAGTTACAGAGGAGCAAATTAAAGAGCTTGAAGAGCATAAGGATGATATCGATATAGAAAGAGCGACTGAAATCGAGAATGAAATTAAGCATGATCTAATGGCAGAAATTAAGACCTATGCAGAGCAATGTCCTAAGGCGGGTGCTATCATCCACCTTGGAGCAACTAGCATGGATGTTTTAGATAACATGGATGCAGTTAGATTAAAGGAAGCTCTTGGATTAATACTCACTCGCTTAAATACTCTTATTGAGGAATTTAAAAGAAAGGTAGATGAGTATAAGGATGTACCATGTATGGCCTTTACACATCTTCAGCCAGCTGAGATCACAACTGTTGGATATCGCTTTGCTCAAACCCTTCAGGATTTAATTGATGATAGAAAGGAGCTAGAAATAACTCTTAAGTCAATTAGAGGAAAGGGTATGAAGGGTGCCGTAGGTACTGCAGCAAGCTATTGTGAGCTAGTTAAGGGCTCAAATATTTCTGCTATTGAGCTTGAAAAGGCTGTTATGGATGAGGTTGGTCTTGAGGCCTACGATGCAGCAACTCAAATATATACAAGAAAGCAGGATTTAAGAGTAGTTGCAGCTCTCTCAAGTCTCTGTGCAACAATGTATAAATTTGCAGCAGACTTCAGAATAATGCAGTCTCCTCCTATTGGTGAGTGGTCTGAGCCATTTGGCAAAAAGCAGGTTGGCTCATCTGCAATGCCATTTAAGAGAAATCCAATAAACTGTGAAAAAATTGATTCCCTCACTCGCTTTGTCTCAGCACAGTACAATGTCGCTTGGCAAAACAGTGTAACAACCTTTCTAGAGAGAACCTTAGATGATTCAGCAAATAGAAGAATACTCCTTCCTGAAAGCTTCTTAGCAACAGAGGAAGCTCTTCTTACTCTTACTAAGGTAGTTGCAGGAATGCAAATTCATCAGACAGGTATCAATCGTCTTATGTCCTCCTATGGCCTATTTAGTGCAACAGAAAGACTATTAATGGAGCTTGGAAAGAGAGGAGCAAATCGACAGGAGATGCATGAGGTTATCAGAGAGGAAAGTCTCAGAGCCTGGGCAGATGTTCAAAATGGTAAGGAAAATAGATTACTTGAATATCTATCAGGTAGAGATGAAATTAAAGCCTTTATGAATGATGATGAAATAAAAGCCTTTATGGATGCTTCTCTTTATACGGGAGACGCGAAAAAACGTTGTGAATTAGTTCTATCTAGAGCTTAAAGCTATGGGGCTGTTGCACGAGCCTTTAAAAACAAATAGTGCTAAATGAAAAAGAGGCGAATGCGAGCATATAAGCGAGCATTCGCCTTCAATTTTGTCCAAAATATCAATAAATTAATACATGATGTAAATA
>NZ_VUNN01000023.1 GCF_009695635.1 Bullifex porci | reverse complement strand
ACAGAGCCTTATGTTCTCAGAGGTTGTAACCATTAAGTTGGTATTTAAACAATTAAATCTTTTATTCATAAGGACAGTTTAAAGAGCTGTCCTTTTTAAATAAATAAGCGGTGAAATTACGTTTACGATGCAAGATTAGTACTTCAAAGATTTATTCAAAGTGAGGAGTTTAAGAGCTTAAACCGTCCTGTTCAGCTAGCCATCCTAACTATCAACTCAAGTTTTAAGGAGCCATATTAATATTTTCTTTTTATCCATAATACAGGTCTTCTGCTCACCATAAAATGAGTGATGAGCAGAATTCTTTTTATTACAATATAGGTTGTAACATATTATACGTATAAAATATTGAATTTAGGTGTGTAATACTCTGTATTTATTATGAAACGAAGGTGCATTATGTCTAAATCTAGTACAAATCTAAGCCTTGATCCCGAGTTAAAGAAAGCATCAATAGAACTCTTTAATGATCTAGGGCTCGATCTTTCAAGTGCTGTTACTCTATTTTTGAAACAGGCACTTCGTGTTCAAGGATTACCTTTTGAAGTAACAAGAGTTAATCCAAATGCACAAACTATAGCAGCAATGAATGAATACTACAAAATGAAAAATCATCCAGAAAAGTATAAAAGATACGCTTCCTTTAAGGATGCATTGAATGAGGTTCTCGAGGATGCTTGAGATTGTTCTATCCAATCATTTTAAGGAGGATTTAAAACCTGCTTAAAAACGTGGATACAATCTCAATCTTTTAAATGAAGTAATCGATACACTTGCAAGCCAGGAACAACTTCCTAAAAAAGAGAGATCATGCATTTACTGGTGACTACATTGGCTTCAGAGAATGCCACATCCAGCCTGACTGGTTGCTTGTGTATCGTATAGATAATGACGAGCTACTTATATTTTTGTCGAGAACTGGAACACACGCTGATTTACTTGCATGATACTAATCAGAATATAAAAAAACACTATCAAGCCTTAGCTAACTTAAATATTGCATAAAAATTAAAAAATATTCTTATTACTGCGACACTATATGTCGTACTACCCGTCGTATTCTTTAGCTATGACGGGAGGAAAAAGATGAGAGATGTAATAAAAAGACCAGGTAGGAAGATTGCTGCAGAGAAAAGAAGGATAGCAAAAGAAATCCTACAAGAGTTTATCGAGGATGGTGATTTCTATTATCTACCTCACGATGTTCAAGAGGCACTTTTAGTTATAGCACCAGCTTTGAAGGAAAGACGCATTTTTTCATTTAAAAATAAGGAGGCTTTACATGAAGTATGTTGAATTTACTGCTGAAGATTTTGAGCTTGCCTTAGCTGAAGATAGAAGGGATATGAAAATAGATTCCCTAATAAGTCTAATGGCAATAGCTGGAATGGTTTTTATTATTCTTATGTTAGTTTGAGGAGGAATTTATGAGTACAGTTAAAGCTAGACCTGGAAGAAAGGTAGCAGCAGAAAGAAGAAGAGATGCAAGATTAGTACTTCAAAGATTTATTCAAAGTGAGGAGTTTAAGAGCTTAAACCGTCCTGTTCAGCTAGCTATCTTAACTATCAACCCAAGTCTTAAGGAGTCATATTAATATTTTCTTTTTATCCATAATACAAGTCTTCTGCTCACCATAAAATATGTGATGAGCAGAATTCTTTTTATTAAAAGAAGATAACATACTTTCTATTTCTATATATTACTATTTTGTCGCTTGACTATGACCGCTATTAAAGTTAATTTACTAGTGAGGTCAAATATGGATAGGATCGTATATCTCGATAATAATGCAACAACACAGATGGCTAGTGAAGTTGCACAAATAATGCGTGATAATGAATCACTATATGGTAATGCATCTAGTATGCATAGCTGTGGTCGTGATGCAGCAAGCGCTATAGAATGGGCCCGTGAGGAGGTAGCAGCTCTTATAGACGGAGATAAGAGTTGTGTTTACTTTACTTCAGGGGCATCGGAATCGAATAATACTATTTTTTCAACCTTCAGAGATTTAATTGATGATGGAAGTAAAAGAAATAGAATTATAACAACTACTATCGAACACCCTTCAATTATTGAAGAAGTAAAGTATCTCAAGAAAAAGGGCTATAAGATAGATGAAGCACCTGTTGATGTCTATGGTAAGGTTAAGCTCGATGTATTAAAGAGCATGCTTGGTGATGATGTTGCTCTCGTTTCCGTTATGTGGGGTAACAATGAAACAGGTACTATTCAAGATATAAAGGAAATTGGAAGGCTTGCACATGAGTGTGGTGCATATTTCCATAGCGATGCAACTCAAGCAATCGGTAAGATTAAAGTTTCGATCAGAGATTGCAATGTTGATTACCTCTCTCTTTCTGGTCATAAGTTCTATGGTCCAAAGGGAATTGGTGTTCTATATGTTGCTAAGAATGCTCCAATAACTCCTTTTGTTCATGGTGGACACCAGGAAAAGGGTTATAGAGCAGGTACATACAATACTTTAAATATTATAGGACTTGGAGAGGCCGCTAAGCTAGCTAGAGAGGGCCTTCAAGAGGAGCATGATAAGCTTCTTGCTTTAAGAGAGCGTCTTAGAAAGGGTATTGAAGAAAGAATTGACCATGTAGTAATTAATGGCCATCCAACAGATTTCCTACCAGGAACCTTAAATGTATCATTCCCAAATGCAGAGGGTGAATCAATTTTGCTTTACCTTGATATGGAGGGTATAGAGGTCTCAACTGGAAGTGCTTGTGCAACTGGTTCTTTAGAGCCAAGCTATGTACTCCTAGCTTCGGGCTTAGATGTTGAGCTAGCCCATGGATCAATTAGATTTTCTCTAGGAAGGTACAACACTGTAGAGGATGTTGATTATACATTAGAAAAGCTCCCTTCTATAATTGAAAAAGTTAGAAGGATGTCTACTAGAAAGGAATTTAAATAATGAGTAGTTTTATGTCTCAATGGGTATATACGGATGTGGTTAAGGATCATTTTATGAATCCAAGAAACCTCTGGAATGAGAAGGAAGAGTTTAATCCTGATGGAGTAGGAGAGGTAGGCTCTCTTGCCTGTGGTGACCAGATGAGAGTTGGAATAAAGGTTAAGGATGATAAAATCTCTGATCTCAGATGGTTAACATATGGCTGTGCAAGTGCTATTGCCTCAACCTCTATGATGAGTGAGCTTGCTATTGGAATGACTTTAGAGGAAGCATATCACTTAACACCAGATGTAATTACAAAGGCTCTTGGTGGTCTTCCTGAGCATAAGTTCCATTGTTCTGTTCTTGGTGATAAGGCTCTTCGTGCTGCTATCGATGATTACCTTGAAAAGAATGGACGTGAGAATCCATTTAAAGCTCATACAGCAAAGATTATTTGTGAGTGTAAGGGTGTTACAGACGTTCAAATTGAGGAGCTTGTTAAGAGTGATAAGGTTAAAACCTTTGAGGAGCTTCAAAGTCTTACTGGTGCTTCTACTGCATGTGGAAAGTGTAGAGCTCAAATTAAGGAAACCTTAGATGAGCTATTACATATCTATGGTAAATAATAATGCTCAGTGTCTATAAGGATGAGATAAAGGATGCTCTATATCCAAAGCGTGGTACTGTTGATAAAAGATATAAAATAGTATCGATTGAAAAGCCTAAAGCTTGGAGTAGTAGTGAGATTAAGAAGCTGAGAAAGCAGCTTCAGTTATCGCAATCTTTATTTGCTGAAGCATTGGGAGTAAGTCTTTCGACTGTTGTTTCCTGGGAGAATAAAAGGACAATTCCTTCTCCTTTAGCTTGCAGAGTATTTGATATTTTATCGCGATACCCTGATATACTGTTAGAAGCACACGTCGTAGAGATTAAAAAATAAAAGCTATGAGGAGAAGTTTATTCTATCTCCTCTTTTTTTGTATTAATATAATCCTTATGAAAGTAATGCTTTTGGGAGCAGGTGCAGTAGGTGCTCCACTTTGTACACGTTTAACTAAAGCCTCTGAGCTATATTTAATTATGGATGATAAGAGAGCAGAAGAATATAAGGGTATTATTGTTAATGGCCTTCATTATCAAATTCCTCTTGCTAAAAAAGGTGATAAAGCAGATTTAATAATTCTAGCTTGTAAGAACTTTGATCTTGATAATGCAATTTCTGAGATAAGAGAGCATGTAAGAGATAATACTATAATTATGTCTCTACTAAATGGTGTTGAGAGTGAAAAGCATCTTGAAGAAGCTTTTCCTAATGCACATGTTATTTATTCCTTCATTACCTCTCTTTCAAGTAATAGAGATGGCAATATTATTAATTGCTATTCAGAAAATGGTGGTATTATATTCCTTGGTGAAAAAAATGGAACTAAAACAGAGGAGCTAGAAAAGGTTATTTCTCTATTTGATATGTGTAATGTTACATATCAGGTTAGTGATAACATTATTAAAGAGATTTGGTGGAAGTTTATGTTAAATTGTGCCTTTAACTCACTTTCTGGAATCTTAGAGACTACATATAGAAAAATGTATGATAACCAAATGCTCTTAATGGCTGCTCAAAAAACAATAGATGAGGTAATCGAGGTTGCTAATGCAGAGGGCGTTAATTTAACAGCAAAGGATGGTCAAAGAGCTATAGATACAATTAAAGCCTTTAAGGATGATGGAAAGACATCTCTATTACAGGATATCGAGAATAAACGCATGACTGAAAATAGATATTTTACTTACTGTGTATCTACTCTTGGAAAAAAGCATAAAATAAGCACACCTGTTTGTGATCTTCTTTATCTCTTGGTGGAGGCAAAGAGCTATGCGAAGAAATGAAAATGAGGCATTACTATATGAGACTTTATATGCTCTTTCAAAAAAGGATGAGAATAAAGCCTTTTTAATGTATAACATGGTAGCACTAAAGGCCGATATTACTCGAACCCTTCCTGAGATAATGTCACAATTAATAGAGGTTACTGGCTTTGATTCATATTTAATTAGTGAGACCTACTATAGAATTAGAAATAGCTTTTCCTCTTATCGTTTTGATTTCTCAATCATATCTGAAACCGATCCTCTTTGGCCTAAGGCACTAATTAATTCAGATGTGCATTTTCTATATTTAGTAGGTAATAAGGATTTACTTTCAACTAATAAGGTTGCTTTACGAGGCTTAAGAGTACCTAGTGATGATGGAAAGAATAATGCAGTAAATGCGGTTCATGAATTATTAAATGCAGGTGCGACTCTAGTAACTACCTTAGATGTTGGCCTTGACCACTTCTCAGCATCATATGCACTTTCAAATGGAGTTCCAACGATCCTAGTACTATCTTCTCCTTTACATGTTGCAGTACCAGAAAGTGGTAAGGAATTAATGGTGAAGATAGCTAATTCAAATGGACTATTAGTTACTCAATTTGCTCCAAGTGCAAAGACAGAGAAATGGTATGCAGTATTAAGAAATAGACTTCTATCATCAATTGCTGACCACTTTGTTTTAATTGAAGAAAAGGATGGCGGACCTTTATTTGCTCAAGCTGAGAGCTTTATTGAGCAAAAGGGTAAGGTCATTGTTTATGAGTCCTTTATTAGTAATCCAATATATACGTATGCTCAAAGGCTTTCTCAAAATCCAAAAATTACTCAATTAAAGAGAAAGGGTGATTTAAAAAGAGCTATATTACCACCTAAAAAGAGAGAGAAGAAAAAGAAGGATGAGGATCAGCTGGAGTTGTTTGACCTATGAAATATGTATCTCTTGATAGTGATGAAAAGATTCTTTCCTTTATCTCCTCTTTAAACCCAAGCTCACCTATTGCTGTTGATTTAGAGGGCGAGTTTAACCTGCATATATATGGAGAGCATCTTTGCTTAATCCAAATCTTCGATGGCAAAGACTTTTATATCATAGATCCTAGAAGTAAGGCTGTAAGTGAAAAAGCAGTAGTAGCTTTCTTTACTAGTGATATTCAAAAGGTTTGGTTTGATGTCCAAAGTGATAACTCCCTAATATTTAAGGTTTATGGAATTACAATTAATAATGTCTTTGATGTAAGAGCCTTAGCTAAGGCTTTAGGCTTTATGGGGAACTTAATCTCATTAGAGGAGGAGTTTTTAAAGCTTAATAAGGATAGTGTTGATAAAAAGAAGCTTCAACAAACTAATTGGCTAAAAAGACCTCTAACAGATGAGCAGATAGAATATGCACTATCTGATGTTGAGTATTTATTAGAGCTAAAGAGAGTTCTTTTAATAGCAGTAGAGGAGAAGGGTGTTAATAAGGAAGCTGAGTTTTTATTACACTCTGCCTGTAAGAAACCAAAAATTTCTCCTCCTTGGAGTAAGCTTTGCTCACCTAGAGAGCTAAATAAAGAACAAAGGAATGCTTTAAAGGAATACTTTATCGCTAGAGATGTAGTTGCTAAGCGCTTTAATGTTCCTGCTTATATGGTTTTAGATAAGCATAAAATAGTTGAGCTAGCAAAGAAATGTCCAAGGTCCCTTGACGAGGTTTACTCTATCGTAGGACCTATCTCTCCTCGCTTTAAATCATATTTAAATGACTCTCTTAAGAAGGCCTTTGAACGTGCTTATTTGCGATAAGCAGTCTTTTCAAGTGGTAATGCTGTTCTAAATATTCCATCTCTCTTGTAGTATGCATGTGCTACTGCAGGAGCAGTCGGGATAGTACAGAGCTCTCCAACACCCTTCGCACCATAAGCTGCCATACCATAGCCCTTTGCATGTACTAGCTCAACCTCTATTTCAGGAATATCTGTTGCTCTTAATAGCCCTAGAGTTCCATATTTACTCTTAACATACCCTTGCTCACTAATAAAGTTTTCTGTAAGAGCATATCCTAGACCCATTACAACTCCACCTTCAATTTGTCCTTCGATAGAAAGCTGGTTTATTACCTTGCCTGCATCACAAACAGCGATAACTCTCTCTACCTTACCACTATCATCAAGGACGACAAGCTGAGCTGAGTAGCTATATGCTAGATGTGAAATAGGATGTGGCTTTGTACTTGTTATTGGATCTGTTTCATAGCAGAACTCACCATAGAACTCTTGACCTTCTAAATCCTCTAGCTTTGAGCCTTCTAATGCAGCTTTTAGCTTCTCGGCAGCTCTTCTAGTTGCTTCGCCTGTAAATGCAGTTTGTCTAGAGGCTGTAGATGTACCACTGTTAGGAGTTCTTCTGGTATCAGGAGCTTCTACAATAAATTGAGAGGCAGGAAGCTTAGTTGTCTCAATACAGATTTGTAGTACTACAGTTGCTAAGCCTTGTCCCATACACGCTGCAGAGGTTCTAATGTGTACTATATTATTCTCAATAGATAGGATACACCTTCCTGTATCAGGAACACCAACTCCAACACCACTATTCTTGAGGGCACAAGCAATTCCTGCTGTTGGATACATATCATAATATGGCTTTATTTTTTCAAGACACTCTATGATACCTGTATCCTCTGATGCTATTTGCCCATTAGGCATTGTGTCTCCTGGCTTTAGAGCATTTTGCATTCTAAACTCAAATGGATCCATATTAATTAGCTTACAAAGCTTATTAATTGCACTTTCGATAGCAAAGCATGATTGTGTAACACCAAAGCCTCTGAAGGCTCCTGATGGAACATTGTTTGTATATAGAGCGATACCTGTGATATCAATATTTTGATAGTTATATGGACCTGCTGCATGTGTACATGCTCTTTGTAATACCGGTCCTCCTAATGAGGCATAAGCTCCTGTATCGGCAAGTATTGTACACTCAAGTCCAGTTAAATAACCATTTTCATCACACCCTAGAGTTAATTCCATTTCCATAGGATGGCGCTTTGGATGTATCTCTAAGCTTTCCTTTCTTGTAAGCTTTACCTTAACAGGGCGATGTGTAATATATGTAGCTAAAGCAGCATGGTGCTGTACAGACATATCTTCCTTTCCACCAAAGCCACCACCTACTAGCTGGCTAATACAATGAACCTTATCCTCAGGAAGATTTAAGATCTTAGTTATCTCATGTAATTCATCATATACACTCTGTGAGCCTGTAAAGAGGGTAATTCCTTCCTTATCATCCCAACAAGCAATAGCCGCTTCCATCTCCATAAAGGCATGCTCAGTATGTGGAGTAGTGAAGGTCTCATGAACCTTATATTTTGATCTTTCTAGAGCCTCATGCGCATTTCCCCTTATGATATGCTCCTTACGCATGAGATTTGATTCACCCTCATGAACTAATATTTCATCCTTTATAGCCTCATGAACATCATATACTCCAGGAAGAATATCATATTCTACCTCAACTAAGGAGCATAGCTCCTCTAGTGCGTTCTTTTGATCTGTTACTACTAAGCAAATTGCATCACCAATATAGTGAGTAAGCTCTCCTTCCTTTATTAATACAGGCCAATCCTTCTTTAAGTGTCCATGTCTATTGTATGGCACATCATCTGCTGTGATAACAGCGATACATCTTGGATCATTTAAAGCCTTTGAAGCATCAATTTTTTTAACTCTTGCTCTTGGATATTTTGCTCTAACAGCCTTTGCATAGCACATATCCTTTAGTGTGATGTCATCAACATATATTCCTTCACCAAGAGTCTTTGCAATAGCATCAACTCTCATAAAGGAGGAGCCTAAAGAACCATCTGAGTTATCAAAAACAACTTCTCTATTATTTCTAAAGTAATCGGCTGCAAGCAGAATTGCATTTTCTATTTTCACATATCCTGTGCAGCGACAGATATTGCCTCTTATAGCCTTCTTTACATCCTCTCTAGTAGGATTTAGATTAACATCCAATAGGGCCTTTGCACTCATTACCATACCTGGTATGCAATATCCACATTGAACAGCACCACACTTACCAAAGCAATAGGAGTAAACCTCTCTTTCTCTTTGAGTTAATCCTTCAATTGTTGTTATCTTCTTTCCTTGTAATTTTGAGAGTGTAAATACACATGCTCTAGTCGCTTTTCCATCGACTATTATAGTACAAGCACCACAGGCACCCTCAGAACAACCATCCTTGGTTCCAGTTAGATGAAGATCATCACGTAAAAATGTTAGGAGCTTTTTATCTTCGTTTGAACAATATTCCTTTGAATTCACAGACAGCAAAAACACTACTCCGGCCCACCTTTTTCCCCGATATTGTTTTTGCATGGTCGCTTAGCTTCTGTTGTGTCTTAACAGCGGTCTGTGATACCAATGCAGTTAAATTGTTCCATTAAAAAATGTGTTTGTCAAATAATTTCAATCATTAGTTTGAGCGTTTTGTAATTCTCCATTATATATCAAAATATATAATCAAAATTTTATTACAATTTCCTTATCAGATTCAAAATGCTCATAGCGTACACCTGCATCATCGAACATTCTTCTGCTGGCTTTGCTGCTATCGCTATCACGATATTTATCTGATAAATAAACAACTCTCTTTATCCCTGATTGTATTATTGCTTTAGCACACTCATTGCAAGGAAAGAGGGCAACATAGAGTGTTGCTCCATGTAAATTTCCATGGGAGTTTAAAATTGCATTTAGCTCTGCATGACATACATAAGGGTATTTAGTATCACACCAATCACCTTCGCGGTCCCAAGGTAATTTATCGTCATCACATCCTATTGGGAAACCATTATATCCAACACCGACGATTATTTTTTGGTCATTTACAATACAAGCACCTACCTGAGTATTAGGATCCTTTGATCTTTTAGATGATAGTACTGCGATTCCCATAAAATACTCATCCCAGCTAATATAATCATTTCTCTTTCCTGTCATAACTACCTCTAAGGAAGCTTATGATGTCATCCATATATTCCTTTTGTACCGAGTGGTACATTAAAAGACTATGGTGAGAGTGCTTGAAATCACCCTTCATCTCAACTTCTCTTTTTACATATATATAATCATGACAGTACATCTCAATTACTGCAAGATTTTTAAATGGGACTGTTTGGTCATTTTTGTCATGCATTACATACATTGGGACAGCTATTCTTTTTAGATTATGTCTTATACGGTCAAAGGCAGCTGCAAGTGATAAGCCTTGCTTGATAAAGGTTCCTCCATATCCATTCCAATCCTCATTACCGTCATTAGATTCAGGACGGGAATAAACAATTCTAGCATTGATATTTTTAATAAAAAGAGCTGCTGTAGGGGCAAGCATTGCAGAAAGATTTGTATAAATTCCAAATCTTATATTGTTATAAGCAACAGGAGAGCTAATCGCAATTATTCTATCTGGAGCTAGTGGTGTATTTGAATATTTTTCTCCTATATCGAGTGTCATTGCACCACCCATTGAAATTCCAAGTACATATAGCTTTTTATATTTCTTTCTTAAGTCCTCATAGTAGGAGCATATAAAAGTAAACCACTGTGTATAATTAGTTTTTTCAAAATCCTTAATGTTACTACCAAAGGTAGGGATAAGAGGTGCGTATGCATCATAGCCTGCTTCATCTAAGCGCTTTGCTGCATATGTGTACATCTTAGGAGTAGTTGGAAAGCCATGAATGAGTAGTACTGCTTCTGCTCTATTTTTATTATAGATAATACTTTTAGCATCCTCACTAAAGCACTTTGATTCATCGCTAACTAGTATCTCTTTGTTTCTATCTGAATAGAAGGGGCGAGTCCAATTTATAATTAAGAAAATAGCTATAAAAATGATAAGAAAAAGCATAGTTAAAAATTACAATTATTAATTAAGAAAGATAACTCACAATCTAATTAAAATGTGAACATTATTTGAGCTTTACTTTCTCTGTATTTGCAATTAGATATGTACTTCCCTTATTCTTCTTGCTAAGTATTAATCCTCCCTTAATTAGTGGTTGAACTATTATAGAGGCATTAGAATAGAAGCAAGCTGGCTATATTTCTAACTAATTTTTTGTAGCATATTGTTCATATACAGCTTTAAATATTTGTTTTCAACAATTTATTATAAATACATATATCTTTCTTTGAACTTAATTCAAAGTCTACTTCAGAGTTACTTTAAACACTCTTTGAAGTAACTTCAAAGTATATAATTTATAGTATTTTGTTTAAATATAGAGAATTAAATAAAAATGGTAGCAATTTTATTAACTGCTACCACATTCAAAGTTTTAAGTAATTATGCTTCAGCAATAATCATAGTATCAGAGGTACTAGTTCCTGAGTTTAAGGAGCCACAGATAAGAACAACTAAATCACCTTTCTCTACTACCTTAGATGCTCTAGCAATTTGAAGTGCTTGTGTTCTCATTACGTCTCTATCGTTTGTTAAATCAACATGATATGGATAAACACCGTAGTCAAGCTTTAATTGCTTTGTTGCCTTTTCATCTGTACATGATGCAATGATTGGTACAGATGGACGGTAGTATGATGCAATGTGAGCTGTATATCCTGATACTGTAGCTACTACAATAGCTTTAGCCTTTAGGAAGAATGATGCTTCAACAGATGCACTTGTAATAGTATTAAGAATATCCTGCTTAAGGCTAAGATTATTTACCAAATATCTATCCTGGTAGTTAATTTGGTTCTCTGTGTATTCAGCAATCTTAGACATAGCCTTTATAGCTTCAATAGGGTACTTACCTGCAGCTGTCTCTCCAGAGAGCATTATCGCGGTAGTTCCATCGTAGATTGCATTTGCTACGTCAGATACCTCTGCTCTTGTTGGTCGTGGATGCTCAGTCATTGATTCAAGCATTTGAGTAGCTGTAATAATGATTCTTCCCTTCTTATAGCACTTTTTAATTATGTTCTTCTGAATAGAAGGAAGATGATCAAATGGAACCTCTACACCCATATCACCACGTGCGATCATAACGCCATCAGCAATTTCTAGGATTGAATCAAGGTTGTCTATACCTGAACCATTTTCGATCTTTGCAATGATTTGAACCTTCTGACCACCATGAACATTAAGTAGCTTTCTTAGCTTCTTCACATCGTCTTAGTTTCTTACAAAGGATGCAGCTATGAAGTCAATATCCTGTTCAATACCAAAGATAATATCACTTCTATCCTTTTCGCTAATGAATACTTGGTCTACATCTACTCCAGAATTGTTAATTGATTTCTTAGATGATACCTTACCACCTTTTTCAACCTGACAAACCTTATCACCATTAACGATATCTGTGACTGTTATTGAAATTAAGCCGTCATCAATTAAAATAGTTGTTCCTGGCTTTACATCCTCAGATAGGTAAGGGTAGGTAATACCAACACCATTGACATCTCCTATATGTGTTGGATCCTTATATAGTGTGAAGGTCTGACCTTCAACTAATTCTACCTTCTTTTCTGCAAAGTCACAGACTCTAATTTCTGGACCCTTGGTATCGAGGATTAATGCTATAGGAGCATTCATCTCCTTTGATACCTTCTTTATTAAATCGATTCGAGCTTTATGCTCCTCATGACTTCCATGTGAGAAGTTAAAGCGTGCAGCATCCATACCTGCACTAATCAAAGCTTTTATCTTTTCCTCGCTCTCTACAACAGGACCTATTGTACAAATAATTTTAGTCTTTCTTATGGCCAAAATATAAACAGAATATCGATATTCGTTGAATAAAAAATTATCTGTTAAAGATTAAAAGAATGATTAAATTCTATGCTTTAATTTAGATAAAAAAACTCACTCCGAAGAGTGAGCTTTTGGGTTTTTAATTTTATTAACCTAAGAGGCCAGATGTAAGAATAGGTACTACCTTCATTAATACACCTGCTGCAACTGCAGAACCGATAACGCCAGATACGTTTGGTCCCATAGCGTGCATCAAGAGGAAGTTCTGAGGGTCAGCTTCCTGACCAACCTTACTTGCTACACGAGCAGCCATTGGAACTGCTGATACACCAGCTGCACCAATGAGTGGGTTGATAGGGCGCTTTGGTGAAAGCTTGTTCATAAGCTTTGCAAGTAAGACACCACCTGCTGTACCAATACCAAATGCAACCATACCAAGGAGAAGGATACCGAGAGTTTCAAGGTTAAGGAACTTCTCAGCAGCCATCTTAGAACCAACAGAAAGACCAAGACAAATTGTAACAATGTTCATAAGAGCATTCTGCATTGTGTCTGAGAGTCTGTTTACAACTCCACATTCCTTACAAAGGTTACCAAACATAAGAGCACCGATAAGAGGACAAGCTGATGGGAGAAGAAGAGCACAAACTGTGAGTACTGAGATAGGGAAGATAATCTTCTCAACCTTAGATACTGGTCTGAGCTGCTGCATTCTAATCTTTCTTTCCTTTTCAGTTGTTAAAGCCTTCATTATAGGTGGCTGAATGATTGGAACAAGAGCCATGTAGGAATAAGCTGCAACTGCGATAGATCCAAGATAATCTGGAGCAAGATATCTAGTTACATAGATTGCTGTAGGACCATCTGCACCACCAATGATACCAATACTTGCTGCTACATTGAGGTCGAAGTTAATTCCTGGAATAAATGAAAGGAATAAAGCACCGATAAGAGCAGAGAAGATACCAAGCTGAGCTGCTGCACCAAGAAGAAGTGTTCTTGGGTTAGCAATAAGTGGTCCAAAGTCTGTCATTGCACCAACACCCATGAAGATGAGTACAGGGAAGAGACCTGATTCAATACCTGCATTGTAGAGAATCTGGATAAATCCGATTGCACCATTAGTTGGGTCTGGATTACCAGCGATATATGCGAATGGAATGTTTGAAAGTACACATCCCATTGCAATAGGAACTAAGAGAAGTGGCTCAAAGCCCTTCTTAATAGCAAGATAAAAGAGGAAGAAGCCAACA
Source organism: Bullifex porci (assembly GCF_009695635.1). Classification (GTDB taxonomy): domain Bacteria; phylum Spirochaetota; class Spirochaetia; order Sphaerochaetales; family Sphaerochaetaceae; genus Bullifex; species Bullifex porci. The sequence continues at coordinate 20,305 of NZ_VUNN01000023.1, read as the reverse complement.
AGAATCATTACAGCATTTCCCCAGCCACCTGACTGGAGAAAACCATAAATACCTGTAGATTTTGCTAGCTCAACTAATCCATTGAGAATACTACTCATCTATCACTCCTTAAGCGATAACCATGATAGTGTCATCAGCCTGGAGCTGATCACCCTGGTTGACTGAGATATCTGATACAACGCCATCACATGGAGCGTAGATTGGGTTTTCCATCTTCATAGCTTCCATTACTGCGATCTCATCGTTCTTCTTAACCTGGTCGCCCTTCTTAACATTGAGCTTGAGGATAAGGCCTGGCATTGGTGCCTTAACTTCTGTACCACCTGCTGGTGCTGCACTTGGAGCTGGAGCTGCAGGAGCTGCTGCTGGAGCTGCCTGAACAACCTGTGTGCCGCCAATTGAGAGAATTACATCTCCTGCCTGGAGCTGGTCACCCTGGTTAGCCTTGATAGCTGTTACCTTACCATCACATGGAGCATAGATTGGGTTTTCCATCTTCATAGCTTCCATTACTGCGATTTCCTGGTTCTTCTTAACTTCATCGCCAACCTTAACATTCATCTTTAAGATGAGGCCTGGCATTGGAGCTGCTACATCCTGTGAACCTGTTACAACTACCTGTGCTGCTGGAGCTGCTGCCTTAATACCATCTGCAATTGAGAGAGGGTAAGAAACACCATTAACAACAACGTTACCACCATTGAGCTTAACGCCATAAGCTGTACCATTAACTGTAACTGTATATTCGCCAGATGTATTCTTAGCTGCTGGAGCTGCTGCCTTAGGAGCTTCCTTTTCAACCTTTCTAACGCCATTAACCTTTGCCTTACCTGTGAGGTAGAGGATACCCTTTTCCTTACAGCTAGCTGCAATGAAGATGTTCTCTTCACTCTCTTCAAGGTTAGCTTCCTTAAGCATCTTGATAGCTGCTTCTCTACCCTTGCTTGGGTTCTTGTCGTTGAGGTCTACAACCTTTTCTGTTGTTGGCTCAAGCTTGAGCTGCTCAGCTGCTGCCTTAATAACCTCTGCATCTGGTTCAACTGGAGTCTTACCGAAGTAACCAAGTACCATCTTACCATAGCCTTCAGCAATCTTCTTCCATGGTCCAAACATTACGTTGTTGAATGCCTGCTGGAAATAGAACTGAGAAACAGGAGTTACAGATGTACCGAAACCACCCTTCTTAACAACATCACCCATTGCTTCAACAATCTGAGGATACTTATCCATGAGGTTGTTATCACGGAGCATCTGAGTATTAGCTGTAAGAGCACCACCTGGGAGTGGGAAGAATGGGATGTTTGGATTAACCTTTGTTGCCTCTGGTGGGAGGAAGTAATCCTTCATGCAGTTCTCGAATACTCTTTCAGCTTCCTGTACCTTATTTACATCGATACCGAGGTCATAATCTGTACCTCTTAAAGCGTGCCACATTGTGAGAATGTCTGGCTGACATGTACCACCTGAACATGGGCTCATTGAAAGGTCAACCTGAGTAGCACCAGCTTCGATAGCTGACATATATTGCTGAATTGAAACACCTGCTGTCTCGTGTGAGTGGAATACGATGTTCATGTTTGGTCCGAGGAGCTTTCTAGCTCTCTTAATTGTCTCATAAACATTCTTAGGTGTTGATGTACCAGAAGCATCCTTGAAACAGAGAGAATCAAATGGAATACCTGCATCAAGAATCTGGCGGAGAATCTTCTCATAGAATTCTGGGTTATGAGCAGCTGCATGATAGCTATCTGGAAGGCTCATCATTGTAACTGTTACTTCGTGCTTTAAGCCTGCATCGTGGATTGCTTTACCAGAGTCGATGAGGTTGTTTACATCGTTGAGAGCATCGAAGTTTCTGATTGTTGTCATACCATGCTTCTTGAACATCTGAGCATGGAGCTTGATGATGTCTCTTGGCTGTGAGTCAAGACCTACAACGTTTACACCTCTTGAAAGAGTTTGTAGGTTAGCATCTGGACCTGCTACTTCTCTGAACTCATCCATCATCTTGAAAGCATCTTCGTTTGTATAGAAATAGAGAGCCTGGAAACGTGCTCCACCACCTGCTTCAAAGTGTGTGATACCTGCTTCTCTTGCAGCTGCAACAGCTGGCATGAAATCCTTTGTGAAAACTCTCGCACCGTAAACAGACTGGAAACCGTCACGGAATGCTGTACACATGAAATTAATTTTCTTCTTAGCCATTTGTAAATCCTTTGGTTTTTAGTTGTTTGAACGCGCGTAAGCGGCTGCAATAGCTGCTGCTACTTCGGCATCCTTGTTTACACCTGAATTCTGTGGTGCGGCAGTGCTTTTTTTAGGAGCAGGGGTAGCTGGCTTTGCTGGAACAAAGCGTGCACATACCTTACTCAAAAGCTTTGTTGTGAAAATGAGAATAGTCAAAAAGACGAATACTGTGCCCATACCGAGTACAAGAAGGACTAAACCATCTTGAATCTGCTTGACAAGTACTTCCTTTGGCAAATTCGCTAACAGTGCTAACATGTAAGCTTTCTCCTATAATATATTTTTATTTTTGCTATAAGAATATCCATTGAAAACTATATCGCATAACGTATTGATATTTCAACTATTAGAGGTCAAAAATAGTAGTTGCAAAATTACTTTTACATGCTCATAATTTATCTCGTTATGAGTAATAGAAACCATTTGAGAGTCTTATATGATTATCTCAGAATTGTGTTTGGAACTTTTGTCGCAGCATGTGGCATAGCACTTTTTTCTAACCCTGCAAAGCTAACAGGCGGTGGAGTTACTGGTATAGGTACAATTTTGTACTATAGCCTTGGTTTAGATCCCGGTATCGTAATGATGTGTATTAACATACCTCTATTTTTTATTGGTATGAAGGTCTTTGGCTCTGTCTATGGCTTAAGAGTATTTGTAGGCTCAACACTCCTTTCTCTATGGGTATCCTTTATTGGAGGATTAACTCATTATCAAGGCTTTCTAGACTATTCAGATTCAGTAAATGTATTGCTATCAGCTGTAGCATATGGTGTTTTAGTTGGTGGTGGAATAGGTATTGTAATGAGAGCGGGCTCAAACTGTGGTGGTACAGATATCCTAGCTCAGATAGTGGCTAAGCATACACCATTTGCAGTTGGTAGTATCGAATTTTTGATGAATATCTCAGTAGTATTAACTGGTACTATTTTCTTCGGACTTAGAAATACCTTGATGGCATTTATTGCAATGTATATCTCAGGTACGATGATAAACCTAATGGTTGTAAAGGTAGGAACTAGTCTTGCAAAGACTGCCTTTATATTTTCAAATGAACGATGTCCTGATATTTCTAGAAGAGTTATTACAGAGCTCCACCACGGTGGAACTCTGTTTAGAGGTACTGGAATTTATACATCGAAGGAAAGAAATATGTTGATGGTTGTAGTACACAATAATCAGCTTATTACTCTTGAAAAAATCGTTCACGAGGAAGATCCAACGGCCTTTATGTTTATCAACGATGCATACCAGGTTCTTGGAAATGGCTTTGTACCATTAAATAAAGTAGGTGACGAAAAGAGATAAAACAACAGTAATTATCCCAGTAAAGGTTAGAGATACAGATGATACTGCACCTTGAATTTCACCAAGCTCTACAGCCTTACTAGTTCCAATAGCGTGAGAGCTAGTTCCAAGAGCTACTCCCTGTACTAACGGGTCATCTACCTTAAATAGCTTTATCAAAAGAGGCGCTAAAATATTACCTGAAATTCCAGTAATTATTACTGTTAATACAGTTATAGATTGTATCCCTCCTAAAGATGAGCTAACAGCAATAGCCATAGGCGTTGTTATGCTCTTTGGAATTAGAGAGTAGGTTAAAGTATCTGAGAGTGCAAAGAGCTTACAAAGTGCTACAACAGATATTATAGATGTAAGAGAGCCTACAAATGTTGCTATTGTAATAGTAATAAAGTTCTTTTTTATTAAATCCCTTTGTCTATAAATAGTTAGAGCCAATACAGCAGTTGCTGGAGTTAAGAATAAATTTATAAAATCTCCACCATTATTGTACCACTCAAGTGGGATATCAAAGATAACCATGAAGGCTATAATAATTACGTAGCTAATTAGTAGCGGATTTAATAGAGCTATCTTAGTCTTCTTATTTATAACTGTTCCAATTGCAAATGCGAATATTGAAATTGAAATACCAAAGAAAGGAGATGAAAAGACTACTTCCTTCATTTTTTACCTCCTGTTACTTTTAAAATAAGCTTAACTGTTAGGGCTGTAGCTAGGAAAACAATAACTGTAGTTACTATTCCAATTACAACGATAGCAAGCCATACACTTTTTACTGTATCAAAGTGTTCGATAACCTTTACTCCCGCTGGTACAAAGAAAAAAGCCATATTAGAAAGAAGAAAATCACTTTTTTCCTTAATATGGTCAACCTTTATAACTCCAGTTAAGAGTAAAATTAGAAGTAGGATTAATGCTATAATCGAGGCTGGGACCGGAAATGGAATCAGGGTTGAAATAGCTTCACCTGCTAGACAGAGTGAAAAAACAATTGCTATTTGTATGAGAATCTTCATGGACACTATCAATAGCACAAAGCATATTTTAATTTCAACTACTATTTTACAGATTATTTAGGCTTTTCTTAGCCTCTGGACTAACTCGTCTTGAGTCTCTACATTTTTGTTTTGCCATCTTTGATATTTCTTTATCAAGTAAAGAGAAATATTTACTAGTTTTTTCAGGATAATGAATGTAACAGCTAGAGGTAAGCCATGCTATACCCATTTTAAGTAGATAACTATCTGTTTTAATTGCTATAGCCTTATTCATTATTTCATCAATTGACTCTTCGGTTAAAAAATGACCCATTAAAACAACAAATGCAAAGCGTGATGTCATAGGGTCCTTATCCTCTGTCAGCTTGATAAAGTATCTATATGCTTCCTTTTTATCTTTTTGGGGGATATATAGTGTTGGAGCAACAGAGTCTGTAGCCATCCATGAGATAAAAAGAGGGTAAAAGGCTTCAAGCTTTTTTCTCTTTTCAGCAAAGCTTTCTTTTCTTGATGCAATAATTATACCCTTAAGTAATACATCCTCTAGGTAATTTAATTCGATGTCATCATCATTAATTGTTTTTGCTAATTTCTTAACCTCAATAACACTTACTCCAGCGCTTTTATAGGGAGACTCTGGAGTAAGCTTTTGAGTAAATTTTGCTTTTCTTTCTCTATCTGGATAGATTGACCAATCGATTTTAATAGCCAAGATCCTCTCCAACTATGATTACAGTAATTCTCTCATTGCTCTTTTGCTTAGACATAATTAAGGTGTTACGACAAATAGTGTCTTCACCACAGTGAGCTGCACACATTAAATGGTTCTCATCGAAATCCTTTTGAATGCAGTGTCCTGCCTTTTCACAAAAACATCCTTTACCAAATCTAGTTGCATTAGCAGGTGCTGCATATCGCTTTACTCTTTCAACAGCACTTCTTAAATCCTTAACGATTTTATTTTTACCAACAACAAGGATTACCCTTTCAGGGCCATAAGCAAGTGCTGAAATTCTATTTGAGTTTCCGTCAACCTGATAAATCTCACCATGCTCAGTAACTGCATTTGCACTAGCTAAATAGAAGTTTGCTCTATAGGCTGCAAGCTCAGCCTCTCTTCTTCCTTCTGGTGTTGTTTGAGCATTTCTATCTGCATAATTAGTTTTCTTCTTTAGAAGGTCAATTATTCCACACTCATTAAGTGTTGCAGAGCCTCCTGTTGCAGTTAATACTCCCTCTGGAATTATCTGATCAACTAGCTTGAGTGCATCTTCCTTAGACTCAACAAAGCGAGCTACATAATTATTTGCTTCTAGAGCTCTAATTACTGTTTTTATACGAATATCAACTATCTTTTTTAAATTTGCATCCATAGTAAACCTCTAAATAAATATATCTCAAGAAAACAAAAAAGGACAGACCTTAAGATCTGTCCCTTGGATGTGTGAAGCGTTATCCAATTTATTTATTTATCTTTACTTCTATTCTCTTAGCTATAGCCTTTTCAAGCTTAGGAAGAGTAATTAGAAGAATACCATTCTTATAGTCGGCACTAATCTTTTCTTCATCTGTGCCATCAGGAAGTGAGAAGCTTCTTTCAAAAGCAGGAAGCTTTATCTCTTCTGCTATCTTGCTAGTTCCTTCTTTAAGCTCCTTCTTAACCTCTTCACTACTAATTGTGAGGATGTGCTTATCTACACTTAGATTTATCTTATCATTATCATAGCCAGCTACTTCAGCTTCTATAATATATGCATCCTTAGTCTCATATACATCTACACTAGGATACTTTCTGCCACTACCTGTCCAAGTGTCAAATAAGTCATTAAATATTGTATCGATTGGGTCGTAATAATATCTCATCGTTTTCTCCTCCTTAGTTAATCTTTACTTCAATCTTCTTAGGCTCTACCTTTGGCATCTTTGGAATAAAGACACTTAAGATACCCATCTTATAGGATGCAGTAATGTTTTCTTCATTTGCATCCTCAGGAAGTGTAAAGCTTCTTTCAAAGGACTTTACTGAGCGCTCCTTAATTAAGTACTTTCTATCACTATGCTCTTTTGCATTCTCATGCTCATCAGATGCTATGTGTAGAACATGCTTTTCAGCAAAGATGTTAATCTTATCTTCATCATATCCAGCAAGCTCTGCTGTGATTACATAACCTTTATCATTTTCATAGATATCTACTGGTGGGAACTTTGATACACTAAAGAGTGTGTTAAAGATATCGTTGTAAGAGTTGTTATTATATTTTCTATCTGCCATTTTGTGGCCTCCTTATATTTTCTTTTTGTTATGCCAAATATATTGCAACATTGATGCCAACTTTTATAAGTTATTTAAATATAAGGATTTAATAATTTTGATAAGCTTTTTAAGTTATTTTATAACACCCATTTTGAGTCAAAATGATACAGTGGAGTTATTTTGATACATTTTTTGAATCATTTTGGCTCAAAAGTAGAAAAACTTGGGTAAAAAGCGAATCAAAGGGGTAAAAAAATGCTGCCTCAGAATAAAGGCAGCGGATAAAAATGAGGGGAAAGCCACATAAATATTATAAAGGAAGTATTCGTGTGGATGTTATAAATCATAAAAAATAAAGTTGTAGAATTTGTTAGCTTTTTATGTTGATTATATGTAGTAGATTAGGAGAAAAAATATGTTAATATTTAATTAAGCGGAGGAGAATATGGTCGATGATACAAAGCTGGCTATAGCTAATGCATTTAAAGCACTTATCCAAGATAAAAGTATTTCAAAGATTAATGTTCAAGATATATCTTCTCTAGCTGGAGTATCACGTCATACCTTCTACTACCACTTTCGAGATGTATATAGCATGACAGAATGGATACTTGAAAGTGAGGGAAAGAAGCTCTTTAACTCCTACGATAAGCTTAACAATTGGGAAATAGGGCTAGAGAGAGCGTGCTGCTATGCTGTTGAAAACAGATTATTAGTAATTAAAATGTACCACTCTATTTTTAGAGATAATTTAATAAATTTCTTTCAAAACATAATTTATTCTATTATTTCAAGAATTGTTGATTCAGAGTTTTCTAATATATGTGTTAAAGAGGATGAAAAGAATTTTCTAATTAATTTCTATACCTTTGGATGTGTTGGAACTCTTTGTAAGTGGTTAGATAATAATATGGAAGAGGATTATCATATGATAGTTAGTAAGCTTCATACGATAATCCATGGTTCAGTTCAAGATGCGTTAATAAGATTTAGTGGTGGAAAAGTCTAGTTTTATTAAAGACTAAAACCTTATTTAATTCATCTACACAGGAAATAACCTCATCATCTCTTAAGGAGCCGCCTGGCTCTACGATGTAATCAACACCTGAGAAGGCTGCACGAAGGATATTATCCTTAAATGGGAAGAATGCATCTGATGCAAGAGAAATACCACTAATACTCTTTAGATACTCCTTCTTTTCTTCTCTTGTAAAAGGCTTAACCTCTTTTGTGAAGTGCTCCTGCCAGCTTTCACACATATCTATTTCAGGATTATCAGAAAGATATTGTTCAATTACATTATCCTTTTCATTTCTAGTGAGTTCACTCTTAAATGGGAGATTTAAAACTCTATCGCTTTGTCTTAAATTCCATCTATCTGCCTTATCACCTGCAAGTCTAGTACAGTGAAGTCTAGATTGCTGACCTGCACCAACACCGATTGTTTGTCCATGATAAGCATAGATAACAGAGTTTGATTGAGTATACTTTAAAGCAACTAGAGCAACAATTAAATCTAGCTTTGCACCTTCTGGCAAATTCTTATTTTTACTCTTTATATTATCAAGCTCCTCAAAGGTAGGGATGTAGTTGTTTCTATCTTGCTTAAAGGTAACTCCATATATAGTTCTTTCATCCTGTACACATGGTTCATATTGGCTATCAATTTCTATAACTGTATATGCACCCTTCTTTTTAGCTTTTAATATTTCAAGAGCTTCGCTCTCATAGCCTGGAGCAATAATTCCATCAGATACCTCTCTTGATATTATCTTTGCAGTTGAAACATCACAAACATCTGAGAGCGAGATAAAATCCCCAAAGGAGCTCATTCTATCTGCACCTCTTGCTCTAACATATGCTGTTGCTAAAGGGGAAAGCTTTGTTTTTTCACTTACAAAGTACATTTTCCTTTCCTTCTCACTCAAAGGAATAGCTATAGCTGCTCCTGCAGGAGAAACATGCTTAAATGAGGTTGCTGCAGGATACCCTGTTGCCTGCTTTAATTCTTTTACTAATTGATAACCATTGAGTGCATCGAGGAAATTAATGTATCCAGCTCTTCCATTGAGTACCTTTACAGGAAGCTTATCCTGAGCAGATATCGATGCTACCTTTTGGTTAGGGTTAATTCCATATTTTAATAATATCTCTTCCATTTACTCACCCCTGTTAAAGATTTTTACATCATCATCTAATTTTATCATGCAAGCAACTGTATTATCATTGTCAAATGCACCTAGAATCTCATTAGTATCCTCAAGCTTAACCATTACAGGATTATCCTTAAAGGATGATAAATCCTCTTCATAGGTGTGGATAATATGTGCTACCTCTGCTACCGCTGGGTAGCTCCAAATGATACGTAATGTTTTATCTTCATCCTTTTTGATGATAAAGAAGTTAAATACTTTTTCTCTTTTTTTATATATGACACCAAGCCTTGGAGTATTTATAGGAGGATCCTCTTCAAAGGTTCTCTCTAAAAGACCTTTTTCGATATCACCTGCTTTCATAATACTTTCCCCATGGTCTCCGTTAGTTAGGTATATATATTCATCATCCTCAAGTAGAGCCTTATAAATTATTAGATCTCTGTTTTGAACCTTACTTTCATCCTTAGGAGCTGTTTCGATAGCATTATCTTTTTTAACTAAAACTCTATTCCTACTATTTTCACTTCTCCCCTGGAGTAGGTAAGCCATAAAAAGCTTTCCATCCTTTGTGTTTCCAGCAATTACTGTTCTTCCAGGATATTTTCTATTTGATAAGTAATTATTAATGGTTTGCATGAATAAATAATATACGTTTAGCAAAGACTCAAAAAGATAGTTATATCTCTTTTTTAATACATTTTTCCTATTATATTGACAGCTAATAAGCATTAGCTTACTATGGCTAATAGTTATTAGCCAAGGAGTGATTATGGACGCTATAGTATATGTATCAAAGCATGGAAGCACCAAGAGGTATGCAAAGCTTCTTGCAGAAAAATTGAGCTTAAGGGCTTATAAGCTAAAGGACGCAGTAGCAAGCTTAAAGCAAGGTAGTAACGTTATTTATTTAGGATATGTCAGAGCCGATAGTATTATGGACTTAAAAAAGGCTGAAAAGTAACTTTGCTTTAAAAATAATTTGTGCAGTAGGAATGAGTAAAACAGGTGAGGGAATTGAAAGAATAAGAAAAGCAAATGAAATAGCTTCTACTATCCCTTTATTTACTTTACAGGGTGCATTCTATCTTTCTGAGCTTAAAGGAATTGATAAGCTTATTATGAAGCTAATGAAGAATGTATTAACTAAACAAATAACAGATAAGGGAACACTAAATGAGGATGATAGAGATATGCTAAAGCTACTAAACGAGGGTGGTGATAGAGTAGATAGCTCTAACCTCAATGATATCTTGAAATACATTAAGGATAATAGAATATGAAAAAGCTATTAATTGCACTTATTATCTTTATTTTTTTTATGGTTATCTCTTGCCAAGTAATAGCGAATAATGCTGTAAAGAGTATTGATAGCAGACCTATAATCGATATTAACGATGTTAAGGATGGTGTTTACTTTGGTAAGGAAGTAGCTCCATTAGTAAGTGTTGAGGTTAATGTCACTGTAAAAGATAAAAGGATTGTTGATATAGCTCTTTTAAGACATGAAAATGGTAAGGGCGAAAAAGCTGAAGAAATGATTCCTGAGATGATAAAAAATAATACAAGTGAGGTTGATATTGTCTCTGGCGCAACATTATCATCAAAGGTAATTAGAGCGGCTGTAAGAAATGCACTTCTTCAAGGAATATAATTATTTATATAGTAAGAGGATAAAAAATATTATAAAAATTTCATAGTTTTAGTGTTGACAATAACTACCTTTTTGATTAACTTTAATAAGAATTCATCGCAGGGTAGAGCAGTTGGCAGCTCATCGGGCTCATAACCCAGGGGTCGTAGGTTCGAGTCCTACCCCTGCTAAATAGATGTAACTGGACCATTGAGATAGCAAATGTATCCAATGGGAGCTGGTCTCCAGACCATCGAACAATATGCAATCGTTCTCACAGCACTGGCTGATGAAACGGTTGCTCTTTTTTTTAATTGCAGTAGTTCAAAAGTATTAATTATTTACAATATCAATTGCTAGATAATACAAATGTTCAGATTAAGAGAATCAGCTTTAATTAGTAATAATCTACTTTTAAAATAAGGCAATAATCACTATGTTCATACCAATTCTGCAAAAAAAGATACCAAATCAGCAATGTATGACTTTTTTTTTAAGAGATAGTTGATATAATCATTCGACTTTATATTTTCTAACATTATGGTTGGAGGAATAATTAATGAGTACTTGTGATAACAAAAGATCCTGTCCATGTACCTATGACTGTCCACGACATGGAAAATGCTGCGCCTGTGTTGCACATCATCGTGATAACAATGAGGGTGTTCCAGGGTGCTTCTTTTTCTAAAGAAGCGGAAGCAACCTATGACAGGAGCATCAAGAATCTAGCAAGAGATCATGGAATAATCTGATAAGGACTTGAATTCGAAGATTAATAATACAGGAGAATATAAAATGGGTATTACGAAAGCAATACATATTTTTTTTACGCCACATGGTACTAAGCATATGAAAATAGAGAGTGCCAATGAATTTTCAAAAAGCAGAGAAAGAGGCATGTGTTAATTGATTCACATGGGTGCCATGCTTTGAATTTTAGGTGATGGAACAAAAAGTGAAAGCTTGCTTGATAGGTAGAGAGATAAGAGTAATACACTCTATTTTGAAGCTAAGTTGCTTAATAAAACTAATCTAATAAGGAGATATTTATTATGACAATTCAAAAGACTTTAAATGGAAGTACACTGAACGTAATGCTATCTGGAAGATTGGATACAACAACTTCTCCAAAGCTATAGGCAGAATTCAAATCATCCTTGAATGGAATTACAGTGCTTAATCTAGATTTTAAAGATCTAGAGTATCTCTCCTCTACTGGTCTACGTGTTCTTTTAGCTGCTGAAAAGGTTAGAATAAACAGGGCAAGATGACGATTTTCAATGTTAACGAAACAATCAATGAAGTATTTGGGACTGCGGACAAAATCCTAGACTTTTTCTTAAGGAGGAAAAGGGTTTTGGCAAAGTACACAAAGAAAGCGAAGCGTATCATGAATCGAATGGAACAGGCGAAGGACGCCTAGATCATAAGGCGAGGCCGGACGGGTCTCGTGGGCCAGAGACGGTGTAAGACATCCTTCGGGACGCAATCGTCGTTACCATGACCAGATTCCCATGGGCTTGCCCGTGGGAGTACGTCAAATCTTCCATCACAACTGGGGTTATGTTGGGAGTAGTTTCTTATGTAGTTGTAATGGTATTACGAAAAAGAGCACACCTAATTGATCCAGTTCTTTATATTATAGCGGCAGTATTTGTTTTGAATGCAACTCTTTACACACTTATGTAAGAAACTGTAAATCAATAATAGCTGAAGACAAAAAAATCCCTAGGAAATCCTAGGGAATAACTTAGAATGAATTAATTATTCATCTGCATAGGTGTCGAAGTATCCTTGAATAAAGATAACTGGAGTTCCTTTATCACCACTACCACTAGTAAGGTCACAAAGAGAACCAATTAAATCAGTAATCTTTCTAGGAGTTGTTCCTTGGCTTACCATTTGACCCTTAAGGTCTGAGTTTTTGTGTGCGATGAAGTCCTTCATTGCAGCCTTTAATTCTTCACCCTTAAGCTGAGCAAAGTCATTATCTGCAAGGTACTTAAGCTTTACTTCATTAGGAAGTCCTAATAAGCCTGCTGTAAAGCCTGGAGAAACAACAGGGTCTGCAAGCTCCCAAATCTTTCCTTGAGGATCCTTAAATGCACCATCACCATAAACAAGAGCTTCAACGTTTTTACCTGTTGCCTCTGATAATGCCTTTGAAAGGCCTTCAGCAAATACTTGTGCATCTCTTGGAAATAGCTTTAGAGTATTTTCTGTTGCTTTATTTGAACCAAGGAGACCAAATTCAGCGTTATACCCTGAGCCATCAACACTCTTATTCATTAATTCATCAAGCCCAAGAACTATTCTTGCCCCAGCTTTCTTTAATAATCTTTTACTTCTTGCTCTTGTGTGGATATCAGCACAAATTACTGCATCTGTTTTATCTAGAATTCTGAGTGCATTGTTAGCAAAGATAATTTCTGCTTCACAATCTTCATTTGTAATGAGCTCTTTATAGAATTCGACATAGTCAACACCTGTAAACTCATGCTTTTGATATCCGAAGTGCTTTCTATATTCCTCTTCTGTTAGTACATCACTGTATGGGTTAATGCCTTCCTCATCTACCTGATCAAGTGAAACTAGGTGGTTACCAACCTCATCTGATGGATAGCTGAGCATCAACACAATCTTTTTTGCGCCTCTAGCGATACCCTTTAGGATAAGAGAGAATCTATTTCTTGAAAGGATTGGGAAAATTAGTCCGATAGTACTATCACCAAATTTTGCCTTTACATCCTTTGCAATATCATCACAGGAGCAATAATTTCCTTGTGTTCTTGCAACAACTGCCTCTGTAACACCTACGATATCTCTGTCTCTAACCTTAATGTTTTCTTCCTTTACTGCTTCTAGAACACTATCCTTTACAATAGTAATTAGGTCATCACCCTGCTTGATTATTGGGCATCTAATACCCCTAGATACAACGCCTGTTGTTCTTGCCATATAATTTACCTTCCCTTAATTCAAGATATATCAAGTTTATAGTATTTTTTTAACTTTGTCGCTAAAAACAAGGTATACTAGCATACATGATTAAAAATGAAGCGAAAAGTAAGAATCCATTAATTGTTGCAATTAGAGAATTATTAGAGCATAGAGCACTTTGGCTCTATTTACTTTGTGATGAGGCTGGTAAGAAGGGCTTAAAGTGGGAGGACTTTGCTCCAGCAGCTGTTAAACGTTGCGGGCTTTATCAGGGTAAGAACCTCGTTAAGAAGGGTAAGACAGATTCTTTGAAGGGACTTAAAAAAACTCTTTTCTCAAAGCCTGCTCAAATGGTCTTTGAGATGGATATTAAAAAGAGTACAGATGATGAGTTGAATATCGATTTCCACTACTGTCCTCTTGTAAAGGCTTGGCAGAAGCAGGGCTGCTCAGATGAGGAAATTGCAAGACTTTGTGATATTGCAATGTGTGGGGATCATGGAATAGGTGAGGAGTATGGTGCAGTCCTTGATCTTCCAAAGTGTATTGCTAAGGGTGATGATATTTGTGCATTAAGGTATCATAAAAATAATAAATAGTTGGGGGAATTATGGTTGATAGACCTATTATAGAGATATGTCTTGAGTCAGTTGAGTCTGTTATTGCAGCTGAGAAGGGTGGTGCTGATAGAGTAGAGCTTTGTAGTGATTTATTTGAAGGAGGGTTAACTCCTACAATTGGAACTGTAAAAACTGCATTAAAGAAAAGTAATATTAAGATAAATGCCATGATAAGACCTCGTGGTGGTGACTTTTGTTACTCAGATGAAGAGTTTGAAGTAATGAAGGAGGATATAAAAGCCTTTAAAGAAACAGGAATAAATGGAATTGTCTTTGGAATATTAACTCCAGAGGGAGATATTGATGTAAAGCGCTCTAAGGAGATAATTGAGCTAGCTCGTCCATTAGCTGTTACCTTCCACAGAGCCTTTGATATGACTCGTGACCCATATAAGAGCCTTGAAGAGTTGATAGAGCTTGGTGTTGATAGAGTTCTTACAAGTGGCCAAGAGGCTACAGTTCCTGAGGGTGATGATTTACTTGAGGAGCTTGTACAAATTGCTGGAGATAGAATAATCGTAATGCCAGGGTGTGGTATTACAGAGAGAAACTTTCCAAAATTAAGAGCTAAAATTAAGGCAAAGGAATATCATATTTATCTTCCATATGAGACGACAAGTAAGATGAAGTTCCATCCAGGACACATATATATGGGTGGCTTGTTGAGACAAAGTGAGTTTACTATTACTCATACCTCCTCAAGTAGAGTATCTGATGTAATGGGTACTCTTTGATGAAGATATTTACAGGTGGCTTTCACCATGAGTCAGATACCTTTAATCCAATTGTTACCACAATTGAGGATATATTAGTTCGTAGAGGGGAGCAGCTACAGGAGTGTATGAGAGAGGATAGCCTCTATGGTATTAATAAAGCTTTAAGAGATAAGGGCTTCGAGGTTGTTTCCTCTCTACATGCTAGAGCTGTTCCTAATGGTGAATGGGATAAAAATGTATACTTAAATTTAAGAGAGGAATTCCTTACCTCTCTTAAAGAGACTTTGCCTGTCGATGGCATTTGCCTAGCTCTTCATGGTTCGATGAGAGTTAAAGAAATTGGTAAGGCTGAAAGTGATCTTTTAAAGCAAATTAGATTGCTTTGTCCACACACTCCAATTACTGCTTCCTTAGATATGCATGCGACAATAACAGAGGAGCTACTAGCTTTAATTGATGGTGTAGTTGGTTATAAGTGTGCACCTCATACAGATACTATTGAAACAGGTATTGCTGCAGCAAACCTACTTATAAAGCTCATAAATAATAAAAGACTATATATGAGTGCTTTTCGCATTCCTATGCTAATCGCTGGTGAAAAGAGTGAAACCTCTACTGAACCGATGAAGAGTATTATGGCTAAGGTTAGAGAAAGAGAAAAGGAAGCTGAGTCTGTTTCTCTTTTTATGGGCTTCCCTTGGGCAGATGTTGAGGAAAATGGAGTTACAGCTCTATGTGTATCTGCTATTTCAAAGAGCCATGCAGCCTCTATTGCTCTTGATATAGCTAATACATTTTGTAAATACAAGGATGATTTTAAATTTTGCTGTGAAGCCTATGAGGAGCTTGAGGCATTAGCAAAATGTAAGGAATATATTTCTCAAAAATCCTTTCCTATTATTATATCTGATAGTGGAGATAACCCAACTGCGGGCTCAAGTGGTGATGTAACTAATTTTTTAAGAAGAATATTAGCTGATAATTATCTTACTACTCTAAAACCACCTTTAATTTATCAAGCATTTTATGATCCTGAGGTTGTAGATTTAGCTTTTAATAGTGGTAAGGATTCAAGCATTAAAGGCTATCTTGGTGCAAAGTTTGATAATATAAAGAGTAAGCCAATTGAATTTGAAGGTAAGGTAATAGCTCTTTGCCCTTCATATAATAATAAGCGTATAGCATTAATTAGAATAAAAGGAGTTGATGTAGTCGTAACATCTGCACATATGGGGTGTTATGAAGTTGAAATGATGGAATCTTTAGGAGTAGTTGCTAAGGACAGAAGAGTTATAGTAGTTAAGCTAGGATATCTAGAGCCTGAGCTAAAGGCTATAGCTAATAAATCAATTTTAGCTTTAACAGATGGAAGCTCAAATGAGCTTTTTGAAAGATTAGAGTATAAAAAGCTTCCTCGTCCTTTTTATCCTCTCGATAAGGATGCCATGGTAGAGGTAAAGGAAATTTTATAATGGATGTTAAGTTACTTTATGTTTCTAGAACAGGATTCACAAAGCAATATGCAGATTATATTGCAGATAAATTAAAGCTCCAAGCAATAGAGTACAAAAAGGGTAGCGGGCTAAATAAAAATGATAATATCATATTCTGTTCTTCTGTATTTGGTGGTAATATCACAGAGCTTACAGATATAAGAAATGAAGTCGACCAAAGGAAAATTAGGGTCCTTGCTTGTGGAATAGTTCCTCCTTCTAGTGAGGTAATTAACCAATTAGCAAAGGAAAATCATATTGACGCAGAGCAAATATATTATGTGCCTGGTGGCTTAGATTATTCTAAGCTCAACTTTCTAAAGAAGAGTATTTTAAAGATGGTTAAGAGCTCTCTTGAAAAGAAGGTTGTGCGAAGTGCAGATGAGGAAGAAACCTTAAGAAGACTTAATGTTGGTGGTTCCTTTGTTGATTTTTCTTATTGTGATGCACTTATAAAGGATTATTTAAATGAAAGATAAGACTTGTCCTCTTGCTCCTTATTGTGGTGGTTGTGATTTCGTAGGCTCCTATGAGGAGGAGCTTGCTGAAAAGACCCGTGTTGTATGTAGAAATTTAAAGGGCTTTGGTCCAGTAGCCTCAATAATAGGTTCTGAGACTACTCGCTATCGTGATAAGGTACAAGCAGTAGTTGGATATGATAGAAAAGGTGATATTTGTACAGGGCTTTATCAGAAGAATTCCCATCGTATAGTTCCTGTAAAGGATTGCGCATTAGAGTTTGAGGGTGCTTCAGAGATTCTTCGCTCTATTCGAAGACTTTTAAAGACATATAAAATAAAGCCTTATGATGAGGATTTAAAGAGTGGAAATATTCGCTATATCCTACTTAGACGTGGGCATATATCAGGTGAAGTATTAGTATTTTTAGTCTTTGGACGTGATGAATTTCCTTCCTCAAAGGAGTTTGTTAACGCTCTTAAGCAGATGCATCCTGAGATAAAAACTATAACCTATCAAGTAAATGATAGAGATGATTCTATGGTTATTAATCAAGATGCTCCTATAAAAGTATTATATGGAAATGGTTATATTAATGATGAGCTTTGTGGCTTAAAGATTAGATTATCTTCTGCATCCTTTTACCAAATTAATTCTAAGCAAACTGAGGTTTTATATAAAATTGCAGTTAAAATGGCAAGACTAACAGGTAATGAAAGAGTTTTAGATGCTTATTCAGGAACTGGAACTATTGGATTAGTAGCCGCTAAAAAGGCTAAAGAGGTTGTTTGTGTAGAGCTAAATGGTAAAGCTGTTGAGGATGCAAAGGAAAATGCAAAGCTAAATAATATTGAAAACATTTCTTTTGTAACTGCAGATGCTTCAGTTTATTGTAAGGAAGCAGCTAAGAGAAAGGAAAGCTTTGATATTGCATTTTTAGATCCACCTAGAGCGGGCTCTGATGAGAGATTTTTATCATCCTTGATCAAGCTAGGTGCTAAAAATATTGTTTATATCTCTTGCAACCCTCATACCCAAAATAGAGATATAAAATACTTATTGAAGTTTGGTCCATATGAGGTATATGGTTCTCAGCCAATTGATATGTTCCCTAGATCAAATCATGTGGAGACAATAGTGTTGCTACAAAGAGAAACCTTGTAGAAATCCTTAGATTCAGGCACTTTTCCCGTCATGTGGTGTTTGACGCAGAGGGCGATAAATTCCGTAATAAGCGTATTGAGGACTATATCACCGTTTCGGTAGTCATTGATATGGAGTGTGGGAACACAAAAAATTGAATATTCAGAATGGAAAGGACATCGTGAGAACGGTGTCCTTTTCTCATAGGCTTTGCCGCAGATTTTGAAAAAAGTCTGCGGCTTTTTTCATGCCCAAATTCAGAAAGGAGGCGACGCTATGTACTTTACTTCCGGCCAAGACCGGGCCTTTGAACGGCTGATGCAGGAAAAGCCCGGTTTCGATCACTACGACGGCGGCGGGGCGAACGCGCCGGAGGATTGCGGCAGTTGCCGCTTCTATCGCCCGGATTGGAAATATCAATACTGCGTGTATGCAGAGTGTCCCTATCAGCCGGGCAAGCTGACCGCTTTTGCTGCGGTCAAATTCACAGTGAAAGGAGCTGACAACGATATGGCAGTATTCCGCGTGGAGAAGAACAAAGGCTATACGGTGATGTCCAACCACCACCTACGGAACAAAGCCCTGTCCCTGAAAGCCAAGGGCCTGCTGTCACAAATGCTGTCCTTGCCGGAGGATTGGGACTACACCCTAAAGGGCCTGTCCCTTATCAACCGGGAAAGCATTGACGCCATCAGGACGGCGGTGTGGGAGCTGGAACGGGCCGGATATATCAGGCGGGAGCAGGGCCGTGACGCAAAGGGCAAAATGGCCGATATGGTCTATACCATTTACGAGCAGCCAGTGTTGGCTAAGCCGGTATTGGAAAACCCGGTGTTGGAAAATCCAACATCGGATAACCCGACATCGGATAATCCGGCGTCGGGAAATCCAACGCAATTAAATAAAGAGATACAAAGAACTAACTTACCAAGAAAAGAAAAAATAAATACAGATGGACAAAGTACCGATTCCATTCCTTTCCCATCCCTGACCCCTGCCCCTGTGGAGGACGAAGCGGCGGCTGCACAGCCGGAACGGAAAGGAACAGGAAAGGATGCGGCAGTACAGATTTATCGGGAAATCCTTTTGGAGAATATCGAATATGACTATCTCATTCAGGACAGTTCCATTGACCGGGAGCAGCTTGACGAGATCGTTGACCTGATGCTGGAAACCGTCTGTACCTCCCGCAAGACCATCCGTATTGCCGGGGATGATTACCCCGCCGAGCTGGTGAAGTCCAAGTTTATGAAGCTGAACAGTGAACATATCCGCTTTGTCTTTGACTGCCTGCGGGAGAACACCACGAAAGTCCGCAACATCAAGCAGTATTTACGGGCTATGCTGTTCAATGCCCCCAGCACCATTAGTAACTACTACACGTCCCTTGTGGCGCACGATATGGCGCAGCCGGATTGGGGCAAACCAAAATCCGGCCTGCCGGACTATTCCTGTTCGCCGGATGAAAGCCTGTGAGGAAAAGGAGGCGCTTTGAACCGTTGTTACCTGCGGCGTCTGGTGGTTCCACCTTAGACGCCATTTTTGACTTTTTGACAAGGAGGGATGCTTATTGCAGGAAGAAGTCGATCAGAAAACCATTGCCCTGTCCATGAAAACGGGCAAGCTCACGGCCCAGGTGCTGCAAGCGGCGCTGAAAAAGTATTTGCAGCACCGGGCCAAAGGCAAGACCACGCTGCACCACGGCCAGCAGAGCCTAAAGCAGCTCAAAAAGCATGGGGCGGCCCTCTCCAACATTGAGATCACCGAGGCCAACATTGGCGCATTCAAGCCCTGTGCCAAGAAATACGGCGTGGATTTTGCCTTGCGAAAGGATAAGACCACCCAGCCGCCCCACTACGTCGTGATCTTCAAATCCAAGGATGCGGACAATCTGGAACAGGCGTTCAGGGAGTTTACGGCAAAGACACTCTCCAAGGAGCAGCGGCCCTCCATCCGCAAGGTGCTGTCTGCCATGAAGCAAAAGACAGCGGAGCAGACCAAGCAGCGGGCCAAGGAGAAAATCAGGGAAAGGGGGCTGGAACGATGAAGCCTGATGTGAAAAAGCTGGTGATCCTCAATCTCCCGTATCTGATTTTTGTGTACCTGTTCGGAAAATGCGGGCAGGCGTACCGGCTGGCCGCCGGTGCCGACCTGTCGGGAAAGCTCCTGCATCTTGCGGACGGTTTTACGGCGGCCTTTGCAAATCCCCTCCCCATGTCAGAGTCAGTTGAAAAAGGACAAAAAGAGTCAGTTGAAAAAGGACAAAAAGAGTCAGCTGAAAATGGACAGAAAAAGTCAAATGAAAAGGGAAAACATACAAACCATACTAAAGTGCTTTCCT